>NZ_JARBAX010000001.1:3347500-3702500 GCF_028807635.1 Streptomyces spiramyceticus | reverse complement strand
CCACTTCCAAGATGGGGAAGTCGCATGCGGCCACCGCGGGGATCGTCTATCTGCTCGACGAGCCCGAGGTGGTGCGGAAGAAGATCATGCGGGCGGTGACCGACAGCGGGCGTGAGGTCGAGTACGACCGGGAGGCCAAGCCGGGGGTCGCGAATCTGCTGGATGTGCTCGCGGCTTGTGAGAGTGGGAACCCGGAAGAGCTGGCCGGTGTATATGAGTCGTACGGAGCATTGAAGAAGGACACCGCGGAGGCTGTCGTCGAGCTGCTGCGGCCGGTGCGGGAGCGGCACGCGGAGCTGGCGGCCGACCCCGGGTATGTGGATCAGGTGCTGAAGGAGGGGGCTGAGCGGGCTCGGGCGATGGCCCGGCCGAGGGTGGATGAGGCCTACCGGGCCATCGGCCTGCTGCCGGCGGGCTGAGTCTGAGGCCGGCGGAACGCGGCGCGGTAGTCGCGCGGGCTGGTTGCGAGGTGGGCGGCGAAGTGCTGGCGCATGGTCACCTCGCTGCCGAAGCCCGCGCGGCGGGCCACTTCGGGGATGGGGTGGTCGGTGCGTTCCAGCAGTTTCCGCGCGGCGGCGAGGCGCTGGGTGATGAGCCAGCGCTGCGGGGTCGTGCCGGTAGTGGCGGAGAAGTGCCGGGCGAAAGAACGGGGGGACATGTCGGCGCGGGCCGCGAGGTCGTTGACCGTGAGCGGTTCGTCGAGGTGCCGCAGGGCGTATTCGCGTACGTAGGCGAGGGTGTTGGCGTCGCGGTCGGCGCGGGGGGTGGGCTGCTCGATGAACTGGGCCTGGGTGCCGGTGCGGAAGGGGGCGGTGACCATCGAGCGGGCGATGGCTGCGGCGGCTTCGGCGCCGTGCGCCGTGCGGACGAGGTGCAGGCACAGGTCGATTCCGGCGGCGGTGCCTGCGGAGGTCCAGATGTTGTCGTCCTCGATGAAGAGGGCGTCGGGGACGACGGTGACGAGGGGGTGGTGCGTGCGGAGGAGGTGCGCGAGGTTCCAGTGGGTGATGGCGCGGCGGCCGTCGAGGAGACCTGCCTGGGCGAGGGTGAAGGCGCCGCCGCACAGGGCGGCGATGGGGGTTCCTCGGGTGTGGGCTCGGCGTAGCGCGTCCAGGACCTGAGGCGGAGCCGGGGTGAGGTGGTCGTCGAGGCCGGGGACTACGAGCAGATCGGCGTTGGTGAGCCAGTCGAGGGTGCGGTCGGGGGTGAGCGTGAGGCCGCCGCGCATGGGGACGGGGGTGCGGTCGGCGGCGACTCGGCGCAGGTCGAATGCGGGGACGCCGCGGTCGGTGCGGTCGACGCCCCAGACCTCGGTGATGACGGAGACGTCGAAGGCGCGAATGCCCGGGAAGGAGAGGAGCGCGATGCGGGTGGTCTCTGGGGAGGTCACCTTGGCAGTAAACCATCGATCGATGGCTTTCTCCGGTCTGGGGCGGGCGGTGGTGGGGCGGCAGCATCGTCGGCATGGAGATCTCAGAGAACGCAGCGCTGGTGGTTGTCGACGTGCAGAAGGGGTTCGACGAGGAGGGGCACTGGGGAACTCGGAACAATCCGGCGGCCGATGACAACATCGCCGCGCTGATCGACGTATGGCAGGCGACGGGGCGGCCGGTCGTGTTCGTACGGCATGACTCGACGAAGCCCGGGTCACCGCTGCGGGCGGGGCACGAGGGGAACGGCTTCAAGGAGTACGTGGAGCAGCGGCGCGGAAAGGGGGACGGGGCGGAGCTGCTGGTGACGAAGAGTGTGAACTCCGCGTTTTACGGGGTGCCGGATCTGGATGCGTGGCTGAAGGGAGCGGGGAGTGGCCAGATTGTCGTGGCCGGGATCCAGACCAATATGTGCGCGGAAACCACGGCGCGGATGGGCGGGAACCTGGGGTACGAGGTCTTCTTCGCGCTGGACGCGACGTACACCTTCGATGCGGTCGGGCCTTGGGGGTGGGCGCTGAGCGCGGACGAGCTGGCGCGGGCCACCGCCGTGTCGCTGCACGGCGGTGGGTTCGCGAAGGTGGTCGCTACGGAGGAGCTGGTGCGGGCCGCGGGGGCCGTCGGGGTGGGTTCGGCCGGCTAGGGCGTGTCCGGCGGATCAGGCCCGGCTTCGGTGCGGCGCCTTCTCGGTGCTTCGGGGGGCGGCGCCTTCTCGGTGCTGGTGAGCGGGGCTTGGTGCGTGCGGCTGCAAGGCGGAGGAGGGAGTCGACGCGATGGGGTTCCCCCTGTTCGAGCGCAGTCGAGAACAGGGGAGTCGCCGACCTGCGACGCCGGAGGGGTCCCCCTGGCCATTAAGGCCTTGGGGGAGTGCGTGCCAGGCCCCGCCCATTAGGGATGATCCGCCGGAGACTCCCTAACCGTTGCCGGATGCCAGCTCGCGGCTGCGGTCGCGGGCTGCTTCCAGGGCGGCGATGAGTGCGGCTCGTACACCGTGGTTCTCGAGCTCGCGGATCGCGTTGATGGTGGTGCCGGCGGGGGATGTGACCGCCTCGCGGAGCTTCACCGGGTGTTCGCCGCTGTCGCGGAGCATCACGGCTGCGCCGATGGCTGCCTGGACGATCAGGTCGTGGGCCTGGGCGCGGGGCAGGCCCAGGAGGATGCCTGCGTCGGTCATCGCCTCGACCAGGTAGTAGAAGTACGCCGGGCCCGAGCCGGAGAGGGCGGTGGCCGCGTCCTGCTGGGACTCGGGGACGCGGAGGGTCTTGCCCACGCCGCCGAAGATTTCCTCGGCGTGGGCGAGGTGCTCGGGGGTGGCGTGGCTGCCCGCCGAGATGACGGACATCGCCTCGTCCACGAGGGCGGGGGTGTTCGTCATGACGCGGACTACGGGGGTGTTGGGGGCGAGGCGCTCTTCGAAGTAGGCGGTCGGGATGCCGGCGGCGCCGCTGATGACGAGGCGGTCGGCGGGGACGTGGGGCGCGAGTTCGTCGAGGAGCTTGCCCATGTCCTGGGGCTTGACCGTGAGGATGAGGGTGTCGGCGCGTTTGGCGGCTTCGGCGTTGGTGACGGGCTCGACGCCGTAGCGGGTGCGGAGCTCGTCGGCGCGCTCGGCGCGGCGGGCCGTGACCAGGAGGTCGGCGGGGTGCCAGCCGGCGCGGATCATTCCGCTCAGCAGGGCCTCGCCGATTTTCCCGGTGCCGAGGACTGCGACTTTCTGGGTCATGCGGGTCACCTCGCCGGTGGTGTGCGTGTGTGCTTGGTGCTTGGGGTGCGTGGGGGTGTTTGGCTGTTCTTGGGACATCTTCGCACCGGGGGCGGGTCGTGGGGCGGGGTGTCCGGTTGGCGGACCGGTGGTTCAGGTTGTGCGGCGGCGGAGGGTTGCCGCGCCCAGGGTCAGGACCAGCAGGGCGCAGGCCGCGACGACTGTGGCGTCGCGGATGAAGGTGACTGTGACGTCCGTGTGGCGCAGGACCTCGTTCATGCCGTCCACCGCGTACGACATGGGGAGGACGTTGGAGATGCCCTCCAGTACCGGGTGCATCGCGTCGCGCGGGGTGAACAGGCCGCACAGCAGGAGCTGGGGGAAGATCACCGCCGGCATGAACTGGACCGCCTGGAATTCCGACGCCGCGAAGGCCGAGACGAAGAGGCCGAGTGCTGTGCCGAGCAGCGCGTCCAGCAGGGCGATCAGGAGTAGTAGCCAGGGGGAGCCGATGACGTCCAGGTCCAGCAGCCAGAGGGAGATTCCTGTGGCCAGGGCCGACTGGACGATGGCAAGTACGCCGAACGCCAGGGCGTAGCCCGCGATCAGGTCGGCTTTGCCCAACGGCATGGCGAGGAGGCGTTCGAGGGTGCCCGATGTGCGTTCGCGCAGGGTGGCGATGGATGTCACCAGGAACATCGTGATCAGCGGGAAGATGCCGAGCAGTGACGCGCCGATGTTGTCGAAGGTCCGCGGGCTCGCGTCGAAGACGAAGCGGAGCAGCGTGATCATCACTACCGGGATGAGGAGCAGCAGGGCGATCGTGCGGGGGTCGTGGCGCAGTTGAGCCAGGACGCGGGCGGCGGTGGCGAGGGTGCGGGACGCGTTCATCGTGAGCTCTCCTGGCGGGCGTTGGCCTCGTCCACCAGGCGGAGGAAGGCGTCCTCGACCGTGGCGGAGCGGGTGCGGGTGCGGAGCGCGTCGGGCGTCTCCTCGGCCAGGATCTCGCCCTCGCGCATGAGGAGGAGGCGGTGGCAGCGCTCGGCCTCGTCCATCACGTGGGAGGAGATGAGGAGCGTGGTGCCGCGGTCCGCGAGGGTGTGGAAGAGGTTCCACAGGTCGCGGCGGAGTACGGGGTCGAGGCCGACGGTCGGTTCGTCGAGTACGAGGAGTTCGGGCGTACCGAGGAGGGCGACGGCCAGGGACACGCGGCTGCTCTGGCCGCCGGAGAGGTTGCTGGCCAGGGCGGTTTCGTGGGAGGTGAGGTCGACGTCGGAGATGGCGCGGGTGACGGCCTCGTGGCGTGCGTCGCGGTGGTTGCGGCCGGGCTGGAGTACGGCCGCGAAGTATTCGAGGTTCTGGCGGACCGTCAGGTCGGCGTAGACGGAGGGTGCCTGGGTCACGTAGCCGATGCGGGGGCGGAGGGTGGCGGCGCCCGCCGGGCTGCCCAGGACTTCGAGTGTGCCGGTGACTTTGGCCTGGGTGCCGACGATGGCCCGCATGAGGGTGGTTTTGCCGCAGCCCGAGGGGCCCAGGAGGCCGGTGATCCTGCCGCGGGGTACGGCGAAGTCGAGGTCGCGGAGGACGGTGCGGGGGCCTCGTACAACGGTGAGGGCGCGGGCTGCCACGGCAGCCCCCTCTGTCGTCGCGGCGGACCCGGGGGCGTAATTCATCATGCGATGAATAATCCTCCGGGTGGTGGTCCGCGTCAAGGGCCCGAGGAGTGACTGCGCGTCGGGGTCGACGACGTAGGTCGGCGGCGTAAGCCGGTCACGTAGGACGCCGACATAAGCGGAAGCGGAACGTCTGCTTACTTATGGCTTCGGGCGGGGACGATGCGTAACAGAACGCCCTGTGATGTCCGACTCCCTTGCCTAGTAAGGGATTTCGTGGGTTTTGGTGTCTGTGGAGGTTCCTTTTGCGTCGTCTGTCCTTACCCCGAGCCGACTTCACCGCTTCCCTTGTCGTCTTCCTCGTCGCCCTGCCGCTGTGCGTGGGCGTCGCCGTCGCGTCCGGCGTACCGGCCGAGCTCGGCCTGATCACCGGCATCGTCGGCGGGCTCGTCGCCGGGGCGCTGCCCGGCAGCAGCCTGAACGTCAGCGGCCCGGCCGCCGGGCTCACCGTCCTCGTGTACGAAGCCGTGCAGCGTTACGGCGTCGGCGCGTTGGGGGTTCTTGTCCTGGCCGCCGGGCTGATGCAGTTGGCGATGGGGGCGCTCCGGCTCGGGCGGTGGTTCCGGGCGATTTCCGTGGCCGTCGTACAGGGGATGCTCGCCGGGATCGGGCTGGTGCTCGTGACCGGGCAGGTCTACGCGATGGCCGATGCGGTGGCGCCTGCGGGCGGGGTGGCGAAGATCGCCGGGCTGCCGGGGCTGCTGTTCAGTGGTTCGGCCCGTCCCGAAGCGCTCGCCCTGGGGTTGGGGACCGTCTTGGTGCTGGTGTTGTGGCCGAAGTGGCTGGGCCTGGCGCGGGTGGCTGGTGTGGTGCGGGCAGTTCGCGTGGTGCGGGTGGTGCGCGTAGTGCCTGCGCCGCTTGTGGCTGTCGGGCTCGCGTCTGGGGTGACCGCGTTGCTGGACCTTCCCGTACGGCGCGTGGAGGTGCAGGGGCTGCTGGATGCCGTGCAGCCGCCGGACGCGGCCTCGTTCGTGCGGCTCGCGGAGTTCGGGGCCGTCGGGACGGTGCTGGCCTTCGCGCTGATCGCCTCCGCCGAGTCGTTGTTCAGCGCGACCGCCGTGGACCGCCTGCACAACGGGCCGCGCACGGATTACGACAAGGAACTGATGGCGCAGGGCGCGGGCAACGCGGTGTGCGGGGTGCTGGGTGCGCTGCCGATGACCGCCGTCATCGTGCGCAGCGCCGCGAATGTGCGGGCGGGCGGGCGCACCAAGGCTTCGCGGGTGCTGCACGGCGTGTGGCTGCTGGTGTTCGCGGCGGCGGTGCCCGCGGCGCTCGGCGTGATTCCGGTGGCGGCGCTGGCCGGGATCCTCGTGCACGCGGGCTGGAAGCTCATTCCCGTACGGGAATTGGTGCCGCTGTGGCGTGAGCACCGCGGTGAGGCGGTTGTGCTGGCGGTGACGACCGGCGCGATCGTGGCGACGAACCTCTTCGAAGGGGTACTGGTCGGGCTGCTGCTGGCCGTCGCGAAAACCGCGTGGGACACCAGCCATGTGCATGTGGAGACGGAGGATCTGGGGGCGGAGGAGGGGTTGCGGGTGCGGGTGTTGGGGAACGCGACGTTCCTGCGGCTGCCGAAGCTGATGGACGCACTGGAGGCCCTGCCGCACGACCGCCCCGTACAGCTGAACCTGGGCGGCCTGCGGCACGTGGACCACGCGTGCGCGGCGGCACTGGAGGGGTGGGCGGAGCGGAGGCGAGGGGCGCGTACGGGGCATGCGGGTGTTGGTGCCCATGCCGGTGCCGGTGCCGGTGCCGGTGGGGATGCCGGTGGGGATGCCGCGTCGGGGGACGGCGAGGACGACGGGGCGGCTTCGACGCTCGTGGCCTGACGGCCGGGGTGCGGTAGGTGGTGGGAGCGCGGTCAGTGGGAGGTTCGGGCCACTGTCAGGTCCAGTGCGTACGCCTCTTCGACGATGCCGTCGGGGAAGAGTGTGAGGAGCTCGGCCCGTTCGGCGGCCAGGACCGGCGCCGCGGCCGACTTGCCCATCACCGCAAAGTACGAGCGGCTGCCCAGATGGGCGAGGTGCGTGTCCAGCGGGATGCGACGCGCCCAGTGAAGGCGGCGGAAGACAGGGTCGAGGGGCGTCGGGGCATGGCGCTTGATGATGGCCACGGCCTCGTCGGTGATGCCGTGGCCGTGGTAGCCGGGGAGGACCCGGGCGAGTCGCGCCTCCTGTGCGGCGGTCCACTCGGTATCCGGGTCGGGGACGTTCCACCAGACGGCAAGGGCCCCGCCCGGCCTGAGCACGCGCAGGGCTTCCGGGACGGAGCGGGCCTGGTCGGTCCAGTGCCAGGACTGGGCGTACGTGATGAGGTCGGCGGTGGCTGCGGCGAAGGGGAGGGCGTTGCCGTCGGCGCGTACGAGAGGTACATCCGGCAGTGACTGCCGCAGTTGGGCGGCCATGCCGGGCCCCGGCTCTACGGCGGTGACACGGGCGCCACGGTCGCGCAGGAGGCGAGTGGCTATGCCGGTGCCGGCACCGATGTCGAGGGTGCGGGCCCCGGGAAAGGGGCGGCCCGTCAACTCCTCAACGGCGTTGAAGAGGGCGGGCGGGTAGCCGGGGCGGGCGGCGGCGTACTCGGCGGCGACGGTGTCGAAGGAGAGCGCGAAGTCGTGGGTGGCCATAGGCCTCATCCTGCGGCGTGGGAGCGGGTGGCGCCTGGGTTTGGCTCTTTCCCGGGGCGCGGGTGCTTGTGGTGGGGTTGCCCTGGCGGAAGAGAAGAGGTGAAGGGTGGTCTAGGCGGCGGCGCGGGGGCGCTGCGCTGGGCTTTCCCTACCTGCCCCCTTCCCGGAACTGCGGGCAGGCCTCCAAGCCCCAGGCCCGCAACGGCCGCACCGCCGGGCTCCACCGGCGCCCCAGAGGACCCTCGCCCGGGGGCCCGTGCGGAGGTCCAAAGATCTGGTCCGGGGATCTGGTCCGGGGATCTGGTCCGGGGATCTGGATTCAGCTCGGCCCCGGCCGGCCCGCGGGCCGGCGTTCCGGGGGCGGGGGCTCCGGCTACCTTCGCTTCGGGTTCTTCTTGCGGGCTGCCGGGTTGCCCGTGCGTGTGCCTCGGCGGCGTTCGTACTGGGTTACGGCCGTCTCGTACTCCGTGCGGTGCAGCTTCTCGCCCGGGGCCTCCGTCAGTGAGCGGAAGAAGTAGGCGAGGAGTACGCCGACGAAGCCGATGCCCTTCAGGCTGCGGAGCGTTGCCTCTGTCGTCGGGTCCGGGCGGCGGGTGTAGCCCTCCCACGTGCGGCGGAACGCGACTGCGCTGCAGATCGCGAACATCGCGACGAGCAGGACGTTGACGAAGCCGCCGACGTCCGCGATCGCCAGGCCCTCGTAGGCGAAGCGCAGCACGAAACAGCCGGCCGCCGCTGCTGCCAGTGAGCCCACCGCCACCCCGGCGCGGCGCAGCCCGTAGCCGTTGTCGTGGCTCACCCACGTCGTGCCGAAGAAGCGGATGGGAGTGGGGGTGGGGGTGGGGGTGGGGGGTGTGTTCCTGGTGGGCTCGCTCACGCGGGCGATTATCCCCTGCGCCCGCGCGTCAGGAGCAGCGCGGTGCCACGTAACCGTCGCTGCCCGTCTTGATGTACGCGTCCGAGACGAACTGGCCGCTCGCGATGTTGGACCAGAGATTTGTCGTGCCGTACGGGCCGGTCACCCACGTGCCGGGGCACTGGCAGTTGATCGGCACAGTGGCGCCGTACGGGAGGACCTTCACGATCCTGTAGTTCGTGCCCGGGCCGCTTCGGACGTTCACCCTGTAGCCCGGTGCCACCGGGTACCGGACCGCCAGCGTGCCTGCCGTCGCCGTCGCCTCGGCGGTCTGCGCGGGCTTTGTGGTCTCTTCTGTGGTCTCTTCTGTGGCCATTTCGGTCTCCCCCGTTGATGTTCGTTCTCCGTACGCCGCGCAGGCTAGCAACCCGCACCGACATCGCACGCATCATCGACTAGGCTCCGTGCGTCGCGCTTGCGGACGAACACACACGGGGGTGGACGATGCCGCCGCTGCGCAGAACCGGGACAGGACCGGAAGCGGAGCATCCGGAATATGCCGGGCAGTATCGGCTGGAGTCGGTGCTGGGCTCGGGCGGCATGGGCGTCGTCCATCTGGCTACGTCCGCCTCGGGGTTGCGGCTTGCCGTCAAGGTGGTGCACGCCGACTTCGCCACAGATCCCGAGTTCCGGGCCCGCTTCAGGCAAGAGGTCGCCGCTGCCCGCCGGGTGAGCGGTGCCTTCACCGCGCCCGTCGTGGACGCCGACACCGACGCCGAACGCCCCTGGATGGCCACTCTCTTCATCGAGGGGCCGACCCTCGCCGAGCGCGTCAAACGGAACGGCCCGTTGGGCACCGAGGAGTTGCTGAGGCTCGGCGCCGGACTCGCCGAGTCGCTGCGCGACATCCACCGCGCCGGTGTGGTGCACCGCGATCTCAAGCCGAGCAATGTGCTGCTGGCCGCCGACGGGCCCAAGGTCATCGACTTCGGCATCTCCCGGCCGTCGGACAGCGATCTGCGTACGGAAACGGGCAAGCTGATCGGTACGCCGCCCTTCATGGCGCCCGAGCAGTTCCAGCGTCCGCGCGAAGTCGGCCCCGCCGCCGATGTGTTCGCGATGGGCTCCGTACTCGTTCACGCGGCGACCGGCAGCGGGCCGTTCGACTCCGACAGCCCGTACATCGTGGCGTACCAGGTGGTCCATGACGAGCCGGACCTGACGGGCGTACCGGAGGCCCTCGCCCCGCTCTTCGCCCGCTGCCTCGCGAAGGACCCCGCCGACCGGCCCACCCCGGACGCGCTGATGACGGCGCTGCGCTCCGCCGCGTACCGGACCGGAGACGACACCCAGGCCTTCATACCCGCGCAGCGGACGCCCAGCCGGGTGGAGGGGACGGTGAGGGGGCCGGAGAGAGTGCCGGTACAGCGGAGTGAGGTGGAAGCTCAGCGGGAGGCGGCGCCGCAGCCGGGCAGCCCCGTGCGTATCCGTCGGCGCGTCGTCCGGCGGGCCGTCCTCGCCGTCGCGCTGGCATCCCTTGTCGTGGGCGGGGCGTTCGGCGTACGCGCCCTGACCGCCGACGACGGCCGCCACCCCGACCCCTCCCCCGCCGCGCAGAGGTCCGGGACCGGCGAAGGCTCGCGGCCCTGGCAGGTCTCCCTTCAGGGCGGCGGTGGCGGCGCGAGCAGTGCCGCCTCCTGTTCGTACGCGGACAGCTCCCTCTACTGCAACGCCCCCGGCATCAGCGCCTCCCGCCTGAACGCCGCCGACGGCACCGTCGCCTGGTCGAAGAAGACCGGCGCCCCCTCCGAGCCGGCCTGGGACGACACCGCGCCCGTACTCTCCGGAGGGCTGCTGCATGTGGTGGCACCCGGCGGGGAACGCCTGGAGGCTCTCGATCCGAAGTCCGGCGATGCCCGTTGGAGCGTCGACGCGTCCGCCCACCCCGTCGTCCTGCACACCCGGAAGTCGGTTCTCCTCGTGACCGCGGACGGGACAGAGGAAGCCGTCAACAGCGCCACGGGGAAAACGCGCTGGACCCGGCGCCACGGCGTACCCGGCACCCAGTGGATGTCGTCGTCGCCCCGCCACAAGGGTCCCGTCTTCGCCGTCACCCCCTCGGCGGACGGCACGACGAGCACAGTCGTCGCGGTCGACCCCGACAACGGCTCCGCGCTCTGGACGCAGCGCCTGAACGGGATGCTCACTCCCGTCGGCGCGTCCGACGGGTCGCTGTTCCTGCTGTCCTACGACACCGCCAGCCTCACCCGCGCTGTCGTACGCCTCGACACCACGGCCCGTACCGCCCGCCGCATCCCCCTTCTGGCGCCCGTCGACCAGGCGCAGGCGGCTGTACGCGGCGACACGGCGTACATCTTCGGCGCAGGCGGCTCCCTCGTCGCCGTGGACACCCGCCGCACCGCGAGTGCACAGCAGGCTCAGCAGTGGCGGCTCGAGACATCGGTCAGCCACGCATCACGGCCGGTCGCGACCGCCGGCCGTGTCTACCTGACGGCGGCCGACGGGCGGCTGCTGGCGGTGGACGCCGCCGACGGAAGGCTGCTCGGCCAGACAAGGCCCCGTATGGCCGAGGCGCCCGACACCTTCGCCACCACCCTGCCTGCCCCGACTGCGGCCGCGGGCAAGGTCTTCGCGACCGCGCCCGACGGGTCGGTCTTCGCCGTGGACGACGGAGACCCGGCGCGCTGGTGAAGCAAGAGCCGGTGAACAGCAGTGCCGGTGAACAGCAAGAAAGGGAGGGACGGGCTTCGCACCCGTCCCTCCCTTCAAAAACGTCCCAGCAAGAAAGTCCCGGCCCTGGCCGAGCATCGAGCCCTAGGGGGTGTCCCCCTAGCCGAGCATCGAGACGTCGCGCACCGCGCCCTTGTCCGCGCTGGTCGCCATCGCCGCGTACGCCCGCAGAGCGGCCGACACCTGACGGTCGCGGTTCTTCGGCGCGTACACACCGTTCAGAGCCTCGCGACGGGCCGCCAGTTCCTCGTCGGAGACGAGGAGTTCGATCGAACGGTTCGGGATGTCGATACGGATGCGGTCGCCGTCCTCGACGAGCGCGATCGTGCCGCCCGAGGCCGCCTCGGGCGAGGCGTGGCCGATGGACAGGCCCGACGTACCGCCGGAGAACCGGCCGTCCGTCACCAGCGCGCAGACCTTGCCGAGACCGCGGCCCTTCAGGAAGGACGTCGGGTAGAGCATCTCCTGCATGCCGGGGCCGCCGCGCGGGCCCTCGTAACGGATGACGACGACGTCGCCCTCCTTGATCTCCTTACGGAGGATCTTGTCGACGGCCTCGTCCTGCGACTCGCAGACGACGGCCGGTCCCTCGAAGGTCCAGATCGACTCGTCGACACCGGCCGTCTTCACGACACAGCCGTCCTCGGCAAGATTGCCCTTGAGGACGGCCAGTCCGCCGTCCTTCGAGTACGCGTGCTCCGCGTCACGGATGCAGCCGCCCGCCGCGTCCGTGTCGAGGGTGTCCCAGCGCTCCGACTGGGAGAACGCGGTCGCCGACCGGACGCATCCGGGCGCCGCGTGCCACAGCTCGACGGCCTCGGCGGACGGGGAGCCGCCGCGCACGTCCCAGGCCTCCAGCCACTCCTTGATGCCGGGCGAGTGGACGGTGTGGACGTCCTCGTTCAGCATGCCTGCGCGGTAGAGCTCACCGAGGATGGCGGGGATGCCGCCGGCGCGGTGGATGTCTTCCATGTAGTACGTGCCGCCGGGGGCGACGTTCGGCGCGACCTTGGACAGGCAGGGCACCCGGCGCGAGACCGCGTCGATGTCCTTGAGGTCGTAGTCGAGCCCGGCCTCCTGTGCGGCGGCCAGCAGGTGCAGGATCGTGTTGGTCGAGCCGCCCATGGCGATGTCGAGGGCCATGGCGTTGTCGAAGGCCGCGCGGGTGGCGATGTTGCGCGGCAGGACCGACTCGTCGTCCTGCTCGTAGTAGCGCTTGGTGATCTCGACGACCGTACGGGCCGCGTCCTCGTACAGCCCCTTGCGGGCGGTGTGCGTGGCGAGCACCGAGCCGTTGCCCGGCAGGGAGAGGCCGATGGCCTCGGTCAGGCAGTTCATCGAGTTGGCGGTGAACATGCCGGAACACGAGCCGCAGGTCGGGCAGGCGTTCTCCTCGATACGGAGCACGTCGGCGTCGGACACGGAGTCGTTCGCCGCGTCCACCATAGCGTCGATCAGGTCGAGCTTGCGGACCGTGCCGTCGACGAGGGTGGCCTGACCGGCCTCCATCGGGCCGCCGGAGACGAAGACGACCGGGATGTTGAGGCGCAGTGCGGCCATCAGCATGCCCGGCGTGATCTTGTCGCAGTTGGAGATGCAGATCAGCGCGTCGGCGCAGTGCGCCTCGACCATGTACTCGACGCTGTCCGCGATCAGGTCGCGGGAGGGCAGCGAGTACAGCATTCCGGCGTGGCCCATCGCAATGCCGTCGTCGACCGCGATCGTGTTGAACTCGCGCGGCACGGCGCCCGCCGCCAGGATCGCGTCACTCACGATCCGGCCGACCGGTGCGAGGTGCGTGTGCCCGGGGACGAACTCGGTGAACGAGTTGGCGACAGCGATGATCGGCTTGCCGATGTCACCGCTCGCTACGCCCGACGCCCGCATAAGGGCGCGCGCGCCCGCCATGTTGCGGCCGTGGGTGACTGTGCGGGACCTCAGCTCGGGCATCGTCGCTCGCTCCTTAGGCAGATGAGACTTACTCCGAGCGTACGCCTCGGATCCAGGATCTGGACAGCATGTCCGGTATCCGGGACGGCCTGCTCAGCCTTCGGTCACGCCTCGGTGAGATACCGCTGGAGCGTCGGCGCCACCATCTCGATGATCTTCTCCGGGTCCACCGACGCCAGCGGCTCCGCCTTGATGACGTACCGCAGAATCGCGATGCCCACCATGTGCGAGGCGGCGAGCTCCGCCCGGAAGGTCGGATCCGGCACGTCGAGCTCCGCTGCGATCCGTTCGAGCAGACGGCGCAGTACGAACGTACGCAGCACCTTCGCCGCCGTCTCGTTCGTCAGCGCCGACCGGACGACCGCGAGCAGCGGCGCCCTGGTCGCCGGGTTCTCCCATACGCCGATGAAGTAGCGGGCCAGCCGCTCCCCGATGCCGTCCTTGCCCTGGCCGAGGACAGCGGGCAACACCAGCGCGGGCTCGAAGGACATCTCGATGGCGGCGGCGAAGACGTCGTCCTTCGTGCCGAAGTAGTGGTGGACGAGCGCCGCGTCGACGCCCGCCGCCTTCGCGATGCCGCGCACGGACGTCTTGTCGTAGCCGCGCTCGGCGAATTCGTCGCGGGCTGCCTGGAGGATCCGCTCGCGCGCTCCCGGCCCCGCGTCGTCCGGCGAACGGCGTGGGCGGCCGCGCCGTCGCGGCGCCGCGTCGCTCACTGCTGGGGCACCCGGGACGCGAGGTGCAGACGGGTGAAGGCGAGGGCCTCGGCGAGGTCGGCCTCCCGTTCGGCCGAGGACATCGCCCGCCGGGTGTTGACCTCGATGACGACATGGCCGTCGAAGCCGCTGCCCGCGAGCCGCTCCAGGACTTGGGCGCAGGGCTGGTTGCCGCGCCCCGGCACCAGGTGCTCGTCCTTCGCCGAGCCCTTGCCGTCCGCGAGGTGGACGTGGCCGAGACGGTCGCCCATACGGTCGATCATGGCGAGGGTGTCGGTACGGGCGGTCGCGGTGTGCGACAGGTCGACGGTGAAGTGCCGGTAGTCGTCCTTGGTCACGTCCCACTCGGGGGCGTACGCCAGCATCTCGCGGTCCTTGTAGCGCCAGGGGTACATGTTCTCGACGGCGAAGCGGACGTCCGTCTCGTTCGCCATGCGCCAGATCCCGGTGACGAAATCGCGGGCGTACTGCCGCTGCCAGCGGAAGGGCGGGTGTACGACCACGGCCGACGCACCGAGCTTCTCGGCGGCCGCCTGCGCCCGCTGGAGCTTCGCCCACGGGTCCGTGGACCAGACGCGCTGCGTGATGAGCAGACAGGGCGCGTGGACGGCCAGGATCGGCACGCCGTGGTAGTCGGAGAGTCTGCGCAGCGCCTCGATGTCCTGGCTGACGGGGTCCGTCCACACCATGATCTCGACGCCGTCGTAGCCGAGGCGTGCCGCGATCTCGAAGGCCGTCGCCGTCGACTCCGGATACACGGACGCCGTGGACAGTGCGACCTTCGCATCCGGGATGCGCACCACTGGATCTGCCACGAGGGACAGCGTACGGGCCGCCCCCGGGTGGGTGTCAGGCGGTCAGCGCGTCGTTGTCGTGTTCCTTGTCGTGATCGTCGGCGTGTTCGTCATGAAGTGCGTCATGGTGTCGCCGTCACCATGACGTCACGTCGTCGGCATGTGGTCCAGGCGCCGCAGGATGACGCCTTCGCGCAGCGCCCACGGGCAGATTTCCAGCTCGTCGACCCCGAAAAGGTCCATCGCGCCCTCCGCGACCAGGGCCCCTGCCAGCAGTTGCGCGGCGCGTGCGTCCGAGACGCCGGGCAGGGCGGCACGCTGGACGGCGGGCATCGCGGCCAGCTTCGGCACCCACTCCTCCAGTGATTTGCGACTCAGATCCCGCTGTACGTACTGCCCCTCGCCGGAGCGTGCCGCCCCGGCGATGCGCGCCAGCTGCTTGAAGGTCTTGGAGGTCGCCACGACGTGGTCGGGAGTGCCGAAGCGGCTGAATTCGCCGACCGTACGGGCGATCTGGGCGCGTACATGGCGACGCAGCGCCTTCACGTCCTGCGGGTCGGGCGGATCGCCCGGCAGCCAGCCCGCGGTCAGGCGGCCCGCCCCGAGCGGCAGCGACACCACGGCGTCGGGCTCCTCGTCGATCCCGTACGCGATCTCCAGCGACCCGCCGCCGATGTCCAGGACCAGCAGCTTCCCGGCCGACCAGCCGAACCAGCGGCGTGCGGCGAGAAATGTGAGCCGCGCCTCGTCGTCGCCGCTGAGCACCTGAAGATCGACACCGGTCTCGCGCCTGACCCTGGCCAGCACCTCGTCGGCGTTGCTCGCCTCGCGCACGGCGGAGGTGGCGAAGGGCAGAACGTCCTCGCAGCCCTTGTCCTCGGCGGCCTGGAGGGCGTCGCCGACCGTGGCGACGAGGCGGTCGATGCCCTCGGCGCCGATGGCTCCGTCCGCGTCGAGAAGTTCGGCGAGGCGAAGCTCGGCCTTGTGCGAGTGGGCGGGCAGGGGGCGGGCGCCGGGGTGGGCGTCGACCACCAGCAGATGAACCGTGTTCGAACCCACGTCGAGGACTCCGAGTCTCATATGCGGAACGCTACTGCGGCTGCGCGCTTACCCTTGCCCTCGTGCCGAAGACGAAAAAGGCGAAGCCGGGCAAAGCCACGAAGCAGCCGAAGAAGAAGACGAAGACCACCGCGTCGGCCGAGGCCGTCGAGGCGGCTCAGGATGTCCGTACTGCCCCGAACATTCCGGTCGTCCGAGATGTCCGGGACGACGAGCGGGGCGGGCTGGACTTCGCCCGCGCCTGGGTGGAGTTCCCCGATCCCGCCGACGACGAACAGATCTTCCGCTGCGACCTGACGTGGCTGACATCGCGCTGGAGCTGCATCTTCGGCAGCGGCTGCCAGGGCATCCAGGCGGGCCGTGCGGACGACGGCTGCTGCACGCTGGGCGCGCACTTCTCCGACGAGGACGACGAAAAGCGGGTCGCGGGCCATGTGGCACGCCTCACGCCGGATGTGTGGCAGTTCCACGACGTCGGTACGGAGTCGGGCTGGACCCAGACCGACGAAGACGGCGAACGCCAGACGCGCCGCTGGGACGGCTCCTGCATCTTCCAGAACCGCCCGGGTTTCGCGGGCGGCGCGGGCTGCTCGCTGCACATCCTCGCCCTGAAGGAGGGCAAGGAGCCGCTGGAGACGAAGCCGGACGTGTGCTGGCAGCTGCCGGTCCGGCGTACGTACGACTGGATCGACCGCCCCGACGACACGCGCATCCTGCAGATCTCGATCGGCGAGTACGACCGGCGGGGCTGGGGGGCGGGCGGCCACGACCTGCACTGGTGGTGCACGTCGGCGACGTCGGCGCACGGGGCGGGGGAGCCGGTGTACGTCTCGTACGCGCCGGAGCTCACGGAGCTCATGGGCAAGGAGGCTTACGGGCGGCTGGTGGAGCTGTGCAAGGAGCGACTGTCGTCGCTGCTTCCGATGGCTCCGCATCCGGCCGACCCCTCTTAACGCCGCTCTCGCACCGCTCGGCCCTGGCGGGCCTTCCGGGCTTCGACCGGCTGCGGTGGACTCCGTCCACCGGGGGCGTGGGCGGAGCGCGGTGGTGCGTGCGGGTTGCCTGCGGCGCTGTTCCCCTCCCCGCGCGGTCGGGGAACAAACCGCCCTCAGCCCGGCGCCGGCTGCGATGTCGACTCCGTCGGGGTCGGGTCCTCCGACGGTGGCGGCGTCGTCGGGTCCGTCGGCGCAGGCGTCGGGGACGGCGGGGGTGTCGTCGGGGCCGTGGGTGTCGGGGACGGGGACGCGGGCGGCGTCGTGGGGTGCTGGGAGGGTGGCGGTGTCGACGGCGGCGACGGGGGCTTCGGGCGAGGGCGGCCCTGCCCGTGCACCGCGATCACCGCACCCGACGGGTTCACGCCGATCCGCGCCCGCCACCGCCCGGCCGGCTCCCGCTCATGGTCCACGGACACGTACAGGGTGATCGATTCTCCGGGAGCCAGCGTGCCCGTCGACTGGCTCAGGTAGAGCCAGGGCACGTCCGTCCACGCCGACCACGCAACCCGCTCGCTCCCGCCCGTCGCCCGGAGCGTGACCACCGTCGTGCTGCCCGCCGCGCGCGCCTCCACCGACAGCCGCGCCGGCCCGGACTGGTCCGTGCCCGGCATCGGCGTACCGCCGCCGATGACCTCGACCGATACGTCCGGCGACCGGCTGCCCTCGGTGAAACGCGTGTCGGGGGTCGTGCGGGCGTTGCCCGCGTTTTCGTAGGCGTCGTACGCGGAGCCGTCGCGGCCGTCCTTCATGTCGCCGTCCAGGCCGCCGGGCCCGTCCGCCTCGCTCGCGGTGACCGTCGCACCGCCCTCGCTCTCGCCGGTGAGCGGCGCTCCCCGGTACGCCGCCCAGAGCGCGAACACGGGGGCGGCGACGACCGTCGCCACCACCGTCGTCGTGAGCGCCCTGGTCCGCAGCCGGTCGCGCCGCGCCGCGTGGTCCTTGGGGTCCAGCGGGAAACCGTCGCGGTCGAACCTCGGCCCGGTCCCGCGCGCCCTCGGTGCGCTCGTCATCGCCACGTACGCCGCCGCCCGGGGCGCCTCCACCACCGGCAGCGCGGCAGGCGCGGCGACGGTACCCGGCCACGGACCGCCCGCCTCGGCCCGCTCGGCGGCGCGACGGCAGCGCGGGCAGTCGTCCACGTGCCGTACGAGCTCGCGCCGCAGGGCCGCGCCCAGCAGTACCTGGTTGTCGCCGGTCAGCCGGGCGACGATCGGGCAGCCGCCGCTCTCGACCACGGTGAGTGCGGCCCGGGTCCGCTCGACCTCGCAGGCCGCCGCGGCCAGCAGTTCGCGGGCCGCCGGGTACTCCATGCCCAGGACCGCGGCGACCTCACGCGGGCCGAGCCGGTGGCGTACGGCGAGCTCCAGGGCGTCGCGCTGCTCCGGGGTGGTGCCGGCGGCCTCGGGCCAGGCCAGCAGGGACAGTTCGCGCCGCCTGCGCTCGGCCGTCTCCTCGGGCACGTCGGCCACTGGACCGGGGGCAGCGGCGGGGGGGCGATGCCCCGTGTGTGCCCCCTGCCGGCGCCGCTTCTGCTCGGCGAGCCTGCGCAGACAGGCCCAGCGCGCCAGCGCGTACAGCCACGCCTTGCGCTCCGGCTCCCGGGCCGGACAACGGCCGTAATGGCGTTCGGAGATGGCCAGTACGCCGCCGAGCACCGCGGTCGCCGCGTCGTGGTCGCAGAGGACGGACAGGCAATAGGTGAACAGACCGTCCAGATACGGCTCGTAACGCGCGGGCGGTGTCTGCACAAGCGTCGGCCGGGGCGCACGACTGTGCGCCCGGGGTGCGCCGGTGGTGTGCGTGGGGGGTTCCAGCCTGCTGCTTGTCACTCGGCGACCGTAGGCAGTGGAGGCATGCCGCCTTGTACCCCTTGCGCACTTTTAACCCGTACGGGTGAACACGTCCCTCGAAAGGGGACAGGAACGGGGAATTCCGTAGACAGGGCGGGAGGTGAGTGCAGGGGAGGCGCGGGGGCCACTGGGCAGCGCGGTCGGCGTTGTCGGACTTCACCTGTACGGTCACCACCATGGCTGCCCGTACATCTCGTTCATCCGCGAAGGACCGGCCGTCCTACCGCTGCACCGAATGCGGATGGACGACCGCCAAGTGGCTCGGCCGCTGCCCCGAATGCCAGGCCTGGGGCACGATCGAGGAGACCGGCACGCCCGCCGTACGGACGACCGCGGTCGGCCGCGTAAGCTCCGCCGCCCTCCCCATCGGCCAGGTCGACGGTCGCACGGCCACCGCCCGCTCCACCGGCGTCGACGAGTTGGACCGCGTGCTCGGCGGCGGGCTCGTGCCCGGCGCCGTCGTGCTGCTCGCGGGCGAGCCCGGTGTCGGCAAATCGACCCTGCTCCTGGACGTGGCCGCCAAGGCGGCGAGCGACGACCATCGGACGCTGTATGTCACGGCGGAGGAGTCCGCGAGCCAGGTGCGCCTGCGCGCCGACCGGATCAGTGCGCTCAGCGACCACCTCTTCCTCGCCGCCGAGACCGACCTCTCCGCCGTCCTCGGCCACCTCGACGCCGTCAAGCCGTCCCTGCTTGTCCTCGACTCCGTACAGACCGTCGCTTCGCCCGAGATCGACGGCGCGCCCGGCGGCATGGCCCAGGTCCGCGAGGTCGCGGGGGCGCTCATCCGGGCCTCCAAGGAGCGCGGCATGTCGACGCTCCTGGTCGGCCACGTCACGAAGGACGGCGCGATCGCGGGCCCGCGTCTGCTGGAGCACCTCGTCGACGTCGTGCTGTCCTTCGAGGGCGACCGGCACGCGCGCCTGCGACTCGTGCGAGGCGTCAAGAACCGTTACGGCGCGACCGACGAGGTCGGCTGTTTCGAGCTGCACGACGAGGGCATCACCGGCCTCGCCGACCCCTCGGGCCTGTTCCTCACCCGTCGCGCCGAGTCCGTCCCCGGCACCTGCCTGACGGTCACCCTCGAAGGGCGCCGCCCGCTCGTCGCCGAGGTGCAGGCGCTGACCGTCGACTCGCAGATCCCGTCCCCCCGGCGTACCACCTCGGGCCTGGAGACCTCGCGCGTGTCGATGATGCTCGCCGTGCTCGAACAGCGCGGGCGGATCACGGCGCTCGGCAAGCGCGACATCTACAGCGCGACGGTGGGCGGTGTGAAGCTCTCGGAGCCCGCCGCCGACCTCGCGATCGCGCTGGCGCTGGCCAGCGCGGCCAGCGACACCCCGCTGCCGAAGAATCTTGTGGCGATCGGCGAGGTGGGCCTCGCGGGCGAGGTCAGACGGGTCACCGGGGTCCAGCGCAGGCTGGCCGAAGCGCACCGTCTGGGCTTCACGCACGCCCTCGTACCGAGCGACCCGGGCAAGGTCCCGGCAGGCATGAACGTCATCGAAGTGGCCGACATGGGAGACGCCCTCAGGGTCCTTCCGCGCCGGTCTCGCGCACAGGCCCCCCAAGGCGACGAACAGCGCCGGTAGACTTTGCCCTGGTCTCGCCCACCCGTACGAGTACGCGAGGCGAAGTTCAGTGCCCCCAGGGCACCGCAACCCCGTGACCGGAGGAGTGCAGTGGCAGCCATCGACCGGGCAGCAGCATCCGGAAAGTCCGGCCAAGGCTCGGGCACCGAAGCGCTGATGCGCGCCTCGCTGAGCGCTGTCGCGCCCGGCAAGGGACTGCGCGACGGCCTGGAGCGCATCCTGCGCGGCAACACCGGCGGCCTCATCGTCCTCGGTATGGACAAAACCGTCGAATCCATGTGTACCGGCGGATTCGTGCTGGATGTGGAATTCACCGCGACCAGACTCCGCGAGCTGTGCAAGCTCGACGGTGCGCTCATCCTCGACAAGGACATCACCAAGATCCTCCGGGCCGGCGTCCAGCTCGTCCCGGACGCGTCCATCCCGACCGAAGAGACCGGCACCCGCCACCGCACGGCGGACCGCGTCTCCAAGCAGTGCAACTTCCCGGTCGTCTCGGTCTCCCAGTCCATGCGCCTGATCGCGCTGTACGTCGACGGGGAGCGCCGGGTCCTGGAGGAGTCCGCGACGATCCTCTCCCGGGCCAACCAGGCACTGGCCACCCTGGAGCGCTACAAGCTCCGCCTCGACGAGGTCGCGGGCACGCTGTCCGCGCTGGAGATCGAGGACCTGGTGACGGTCCGCGACGTAACGGCGGTGGCGCAGCGGCTGGAGATGGTGCGCCGTATCGCCACCGAGATCGCCGAGTACGTGGTGGAGCTCGGCACCGACGGGCGCCTCCTCTCTCTGCAGCTGGACGAGTTGATCGCGGGCGTCGAGCCGGAGCGTGAGCTGGTTGTACGGGACTACGTTCCGGAGCCGACGGCGAAGCGTTCCCGCACGGTCGACGAGGCGCTGACCGATCTGGACGCGCTGCCGCACACCGAGCTGCTCGAACTGCCGGTCGTGGCACGGGCTCTGGGCTACAGCGGCTCCCCCGAGACACTGGACGCGGCGGTCTCGCCGCGCGGTTACCGGCTGCTCGCCAAGGTCCCGCGGCTTCCCGGCGCCATCATCGAGCGGCTCGTCGAGCACTTCGGCGGCCTCCAGAAGCTGCTCGCCGCGAGCGTCGACGACCTCCAGACGGTCGACGGTGTCGGCGAGGCGCGGGCGCGGTCGGTGCGCGAGGGGCTGTCCAGACTGGCGGAGTCGTCGATCCTGGAACGCTACGTCTGACCCACCTGACACGAGAAGCGCGGTACGCCCGGACGGGGCGTACCGCGCTTCTCTTTCAGCTCCTTCAGTCCTTCTTCAGCGTGAAGGTGGCCGGCGACTTCGCGCCCGCCATCTCCAGCAGGTACGTCCCGTCGCCGACGGCCGCCGCGGGCGGCGTGGCGCACTGCGGCGCGCTCTCCTTGCGGTCCCACTCCACAGCGTGCCTGACGGTGCTGTGCGCCGGGACGCGGAACAGCAGGCTGCCGGGGCCCTCGGGGCAGTCCTTGGAGGACCACACCGTGTTGTTGTCGTCGTCGGTGATCGTCAGCACGGCGGTCTTCGGCCCGAAGTCGATCTTGCAGGCGGCCCCGGAGCGGTTCTCCGCGATCACCTCGAACTTCGGCGTCTCGCCCGGCTCGTACTCGTTCTTGATGCTGCGCAGGGACAACTCGACGGTGGACGCATTGCAGTTGGGGAGGCGGGATCCGGCTTGTACGCGCTGAGCGGCTCCGCCACCACCGCTGCCACCGCCGCTGCCCGATCCGGTGTCGCCACCGTCGCCGTCGCCGCTGTCACCCGAGCCGCCGCCGTCGCTGCCCGCGTCCGTACCGCCGTCGTCTCCGCCGCCACTGCCGCCGCCGTTGTCGCTGCCGCCGTCGTCGCTGCCGGTTTCGCCCGGCTCGTCGCGGCCGCCGGGGTCTTCACTGATGGCGGGACCGGAGGAAGCGGGGCCGGGTGTGATGGACGGTGCGGGAGTGGCGCCGCCACCGGCGTTCTTCTGCTTGCCGCCGTCGCCACCGCCGGACATGACGACCCATAGGATCACCAGCGCGAGCAGCGCCAGCACGGACAGCGCGACTGCCCTCCGGCGCCAGTAAATGGAGGAGGGAAGCGGCCCGACTGGATTGCGCATAGATCCCACGGCGCAAACTGTACGAGAGATCGGGGCGAACTCCTGCCCCACCCGCCGCTCCTGACCCCAACTTTTCACGATCATCATTCCGGATCCCTGGCATCCGTCAGGTCGTGGAAGGATCGGCGGTGCCATGACTGCGACAAGCGACACCACCGCCACCGCCCTTCACGCCCCCGTCATCGCGTGGTTCGACACGCATGCCCGTGACCTTCCCTGGCGCCGCCCCGAGGCCGGCGCCTGGGGCGTGATGGTCAGCGAGTTCATGCTCCAGCAGACGCCGGTCAGCCGTGTGCTGCCGGTGTACGAGCAGTGGCTGGCCCGCTGGCCGCGCCCCGCCGACCTGGCCGCCGACGCCCCCGGCGAAGCGGTCCGCGCCTGGGGCCGCCTCGGCTATCCGCGCCGCGCGCTGCGGCTGCACGGCGCGGCCGTGGCGATCACGGAGCGGCACGGTGGCGATGTACCGAGCGACCACGCCGAGCTCCTGGCCCTGCCCGGGGTCGGCGAGTACACGGCCGCGGCCGTCGCCTCCTTCGCGTACGGGCAGCGGCACGCGGTGCTCGACACGAATGTGCGCCGCGTCTTCGCCCGTACGGTCACCGGCGTCCAATACCCGCCGAACGCCACCACCGCCGCCGAGCGCAGGCTCGCCCGCTCCCTGCTGCCCGACGAAGAGGCGAGAGCGGCCCGTTGGGCGGCCGCCTCGATGGAGCTCGGCGCGCTGGTATGCACCGCCAAGAGCCCCGACTGCGGGAGCTGCCCGGTCTCCGGGCAGTGCGCGTGGCGGCTGGCGGGCAGGCCGGCGCACGACGGGCCGCCTCGGCGCGGTCAGACGTACGCGGGTACGGACCGTCAGGTGCGCGGCAAGCTCCTCGCCGTACTCCGGGAAGCGGCAGGGCCGGTTCCGCAGGCCGCGCTCGACGCGGTGTGGGACGAACCCGTACAGCGGGCGCGTGCGCTGGACGGGCTGGTCGCCGACGGGCTCGTCGAGCCCCTGGCCAGCGGTGTCTACCGGCTCCCCCTGGCTTGAGCACATCTCCGTTACACAACCGATGGACAGCCGTGCGCCTGCCGAGGGCTGGCCCGCACAGTGCCGTGACAACGCCTCCGTAACTTCGTCGACGTAAGCGGGACACACGGGGTTTTGCAGCGGGACGGAGGCGGTTCTAATGGCGCACGGCGAGGTGCTCGAATTCGAAGAGTACGTACGCACTCGGCAGGATGCTCTGCTGCGGAGCGCCAGGCGTCTGGTCCCCGACCCGGTGGACGCGCAGGACCTCCTCCAGACCGCGCTGGTACGGACGTACGGCCGCTGGGACGGCATTGCCGACAAGTCGCTCGCCGACGCCTACCTGCGCCGCGTAATGATCAACACGAGGACCGAGTGGTGGCGGGCCCGCAAGCTCGAAGAGGTGCCCACCGAGCAGCTGCCGGACGCCAGCGTCGAGGACGGCAGCGACCAGCGCGCCGACCGCGCGCTGCTCATGGACATACTCGGAGTGCTGGCACCGAAGCAGCGCAGCGTAGTCGTGCTGCGACACTGGGAGCAGATGAGCACCGAAGAGACGGCTGCGGCGCTCGGTATGTCGGCAGGTACGGTCAAGAGCACGCTGCACAGGGCGCTGGCACGTCTCCGGCAGGAGCTGGAGAGCCGGGAACTGGACGCACGCGCCTTCGAGCGTGCGGAGCAGGGTGACGAACGGGGGCGGGAGCGGTGCGCGGCCTAGGCAGGGGCAGCAGGTTCACGGTGGCGGCGAGTGGCACGGCAATGGCCGGCGTCGCCGCCGTCGGCCTGCTTGTAGTGGCGTGCGACGCGGGGGGTACGGGCGCGCGCGACGCGGGTCCGGCGCGGACGGATCCGGTGGTCAGGGCGACGCCCTCGGAGGGCGGCACGACGCCCCCGGCCGCCAAGCGGGTGGACCCGGTGGCGCTGATACAGGACGACCCCAAGGTCAGCGACACGGTCAAGCAGGACCTGCGGCCCTGCGTGAGGGACGAGTACCCGGTGGACACGTCGTACGGGAAGCTGACCGGCGGACCCGGAAACGACGTCGTGGTGAATGTGATGACGTGCGGGGATGCCGTGGGCGTCGGGACGTATGTGTACCGCGAGGACGGTGACAGGTACGAGAATGTCTTCGCGGCCGAGGCGCCCGCGGTGTACGCGGAGATCGACCGCGGCGACCTGGTACTGACCAAGCCGGTCTACGGGAAGAACGACCCGATGGCGTATCCCTCCGGCGAAGAAGTGATCACGTACCGCTGGTCGGGGACCAAGTTCACGGTGCACGACCAGGTGCACAACGACTTCAGCCGTTCGGTCGGCGGGGAGGGCGACGCGGGCGGCACCGAGCCCCTGCCCACACCCCCGCCGGAGAGCTGAGACGGCCGACACCGAGATCAAGACCGCGACCGCGAGAACGAGAGAGTTGAGAGCAGCGGATGGCCGAGACCCATGTCCTGTTTGTGGAGGACGACGACGTCATCCGTGAGGCCACGCAGCTTGCGCTCGAACGCGACGGTTTCGTGGTCACCGCCATGCCCGACGGGCTTTCGGGTCTGGCGGCCTTCCGCAGCAACCAGCCGGACATCGCGCTGCTCGACGTGATGGTGCCCGGGCTCGACGGTGTGAGCCTGTGCCGGCGCATCAGGGACGAATCGACCGTTCCGGTGATCATGCTGTCGGCGCGGGCCGACTCGATCGACGTCGTACTGGGCCTGGAGGCCGGGGCCGACGACTACGTGACGAAGCCGTTCGACGGTGCGGTGCTCGTCGCGCGCATCCGCGCGGTGCTGCGGCGCTTCGGTCACGCGGGCGGGCCGGCGGGCGGGGGCCACGGCGGGGACGACGGGACGGACGGCGGGCCGCTCGTCTTCGGCGACCTGGAGGTCGACAGAGAGGGCATGGAGGTCCGCAAGGGCGGCCTTCCGGTGGGGCTGACACCGACGGAGATGCGGCTGCTGCTGGAGTTCTCGTCGGCGCCCGGGACGGTCCTGTCGCGCGACAAGCTGCTGGAGCGGGTCTGGGACTACGGGTGGGGCGGGGACACCCGTGTCGTGGACGTCCACGTGCAGCGACTGCGCACCAAGATCGGCCAGGACCGCATCGAAACCGTGCGGGGCTTCGGCTACAAGTTGAAGGCGTAGAGCATGCGCCTCGCCCTGCGCACCGGCGTCCGGTGGAAGATCAGCATCGCGATCGCCGCCGTCGGCGCCCTCATCGCGGTCGCGCTGAGCCTCGTCGTGCACAACGCCGCCCGCGTCTCGATGCTCGACAACGCCCGCGACGTACAGATTGAACGGCTCCAGTTCGCGCAGCGTTGGTACGAGTCGTCCGGCGACGCCAGATTCGGCACCAAGCTCAACGACCCCGCCCTCCCCCGGGAGCTCAAGGCGAGCATGGCCAACAGCCGCCGCGCCACATTTGTCACGGACGGCCACAGCGGCGTACCCGACGTATGGGCCGCCGCCCCCCTCGAAAACGGGGACGTCCTCTCGCTGCACACCCGGTTCACCGACCGCAGCGCCGCCATCATGGACGACCTCGACCGCGCCCTGGTCATCGGCTCGGTCTCGGTCGTCTTCGGCGGCTGCGCACTCGGCGTACTGATCGGCGGCCAGCTCTCCCGGCGCCTGCGCAAGGCGGCCACGGCGGCCGGCAAGGTCGCGCAGGGCAATACGGACGTACGCGTCCGGGATGCCGTCGGCGGCGTCGTACGCGACGAGACCGACGAGCTCGCGCGCGCCGTCGACGCCATGACGGACGCCCTCCAGGAGCGGCTCGAAGCGGAACGGCGGGTCACCGCCGACATCGCGCACGAGCTGCGTACCCCCGTGACCGGGCTGCTCACTGCGGCCGAGCTGCTGCCGCCCGGCCGCCCCACCGAGCTCGTGCGGGACCGGGCTCAGGCGATGCGGACGCTCGTCGAGGACGTCCTGGAGGTGGCACGCCTCGACAGTGCGGCGGAGCGGGCCGAGCTCCAGGAGATCGCGCTGGGCGAGTTCGTCAGCCGCCGGGTCGCGCTGCTGCACCCGGACGCGGTGGTGAACGTGGTGCACGAATCATGGGTGAACACCGATCCGCGCCGCCTGGAACGCATCCTCGGCAACCTCCTCGGCAACGCCGCCAAGCACGGCAAGGCCCCCTTCGAGGTCACGGTCGAGGGCCGGGTCGTGCGGGTCCGCGACCAGGGCCCCGGTTTCCCCGAGGAGCTGCTCAAGGACGGCCCGAGCCGGTTCCGTACGGGCAGCACCGACCGGGCGGGGCACGGCCACGGCCTGGGCCTGACGATCGCGGCCGGCCAGGCGCGCGTACTCGGCGCACGCCTCACCTTCCGCAACGCCCACAAGGACGGCGGGGCGATCGCGGTGCTGTGGCTGCCCGAGCACGCGCCGACGACGACGGGGAGCTTCCCGATGGTCCGGCTGCCGGACGACGTGGCGCGGCCGCAGTAGCGGCACCGGGCCGTAGCAATCCCCATGCCTCAGCAGGCCGGGTCCATCTCTCCGTCGAAGCCGCCCGCCCGCGCCTGGGTGAACGAGAACCAGTTCCCCGAGTCGTCCCTGAAGATGGCTTCCGTGCCGTACGGCCGCTCCTGCGGCGCCTGCACGAACTCCACCCCGCGCGCCTTGAGGGTCGCGTAGTCGCCGTGGATGTCGTCGGTGGTCAGTACACCGGCTCCCAGAGCCCCCTCCGAGACCAGTCTCCGTATCGCCTCGGCGGACACGGGGTCCATGGCCGGCGGCCCGGGGACCATGAGCGTCAGCATTACGTCGGGCTGGTCCTTGGACCCGACGGTCAGCCAGCGCGTCCCGCTTTTGCCCAGGGTCATGTCCGTACGGGCTTCGAGTCCCAGCTTCTCGGTGTAGAACTCCTTGGCCCGGTCCTGGTTCAGGACCCAGACGGTGGATATGGCAAGTCCCTTGATCATGGAGAGCTCCTCGGGAGGGCGTGTCCTGCACAGTCACCGTAGGCAGCGGACGCTCACCCCGCTTCTCCAGAAGTACGCACTCCGGCCCCCGGCGCGAACGCCGGGGGCCGGAGGTCAAGGGGAGTGTCCCCAGGTCAGGTCGGTGTGGGTGGGGCGGGATCCGGTCAGGCGGATCCCTTCACCATCTCCGGCTCAGTGGCATCCGCACCCTCCGTACCCTCCTCAGCCGGCTGCGGCCCGGCTCCCCGCAGCGGCACTTCCTTCACGAAGAAGGCAGCCACGAACCCGATCACCGCGATCGCCCCGCCCAGCAGGAACGCCGCATGCGTGCCGGAGGCCACCGCGAACTGGTACGCCTCGCGCACCTGCTCAGGCAGCTTCGCCAGGCTCGCCGCGTCCAGCGTCGCCGACTGCTGGGTCACGCCGGCCCCGCCCCGTTCGGCCATCGCGTCCTGGACCCGGCTGGTGAAGAGCGCGCCCATGATCGAGACGCCGAAGGAGCTGCCGAGCGTACGGAAGAGGGTGGTCGACGAGGAGGCGACGCCCATGTCCTTCATCTCGACGCTGTTCTGCGCCACCAGCATGGTGATCTGCATCAGGAAGCCCATGCCCGCGCCGAGTACCGCCATGTAGATGCCCGAGGTCAGCCGGGGCGTCTCCGTGTCCATCTGCGCGAGCAGGAGCAGCCCGGCGACCATCAGCCCGCCGCCCAGGATCGGGAAGATCTTGTACTTGCCGTTGTTGGTGGTCATCCGGCCCGCGACGAGCGAGACGACCATCATCGACATCAGCATCGGCAGCAGGAGCAGACCGGAGTTGGTCGCCGAAGCACCCTGCACGGACTGCTGGTACAGCGGCAGGAAGAGCACCGCGCCGAACATCACGAAGCCGGTGAGGAAGCCGATCACCGACATGAGCGTGAAGTTGCGGTTGCGGAAGATGTGCAGCGGCATGATCGGCTCGGCGGCCTTGGACTCGACGAAGAGGAAGCCCGCGAGTGCGGCGACACCGACCGCGATGAGCTCCATGATGATCGTCGACGACCAGGCGTACTCCGTACCGCCCCAGGTCGTGACCAGCACGATCGCCGTGATTCCGACGGTCAGCAGCCCCGCGCCCAGATAGTCGACGCGCGCCGTCGACCGCTCCTTCTTCGGCAGGTGCAGTACGGCGGTGACCATCGCCAGGGCGATCGCGCCCAGCGGCAGGTTGATGTAGAAGCTCCAGCGCCAGCCCAGGTGGTCGGTGATGGTGCCGCCGACGAGCGGTCCGCCGATCATGGCGAGCGCCATGACGCCGGCCATCATGCCCTGGTACTTGCCGCGCTCGCGGGGCGGGATCAGGTCGCCGATGATCGCCATGACGCCGACCATCAGGCCGCCTGCGCCCAGTCCCTGAATGGCACGGAAGCCGATGAGCTGGCCCATGTCCTGGGCCATTCCGCTGAGCACGGAGCCGACGAGGAAGACGACGATCGAGGTGAGGAAGATGCCCTTGCGCCCGTAGAGGTCGCCGAGCTTCCCCCAGATCGGCGTCGAGGCGGCGGTGGCCAGGGTGTACGACGTAACGACCCAGGAGAGATGCTCCAGGCCGCCGAGCTCCCCCACGATGGTCGGCATCGCGGTGCCGATGATCATGTTGTCGAGCATGGCGAGGAGCATCGCGATCATCAGCGCGAGCAGCACCACCCGCACGCTGCGCGGCTGTGGCGCCGCTCCTTGCTCCGCTCCTTGCGCCACTCCTTGCTCCGCCGCTTGCTCGGGCGTCACCTTTTCCAGCCCCGGTTTCCCGCTCGCCCCGTTGCCCATGTTTTCCAGCTCCCCTGTTACTTACTTGCCGCCCGGCAAGTTGACTACAATGGGAAAGTAGACCCTGACTAGCCGGGCGTCAAGTAAGTTTTATTGGGAGTTCAACGTGTCCAGAGGCAACACTCGCCAGCGCATCCAGGACGTCGCGCTTGAACTCTTCGCCGAGCAGGGATACGAGAAGACCTCGCTGCGGGAGATCGCCGAGCGGCTCGATGTCACGAAGGCGGCGCTCTACTACCACTTCAAGACCAAGGAAGACATCATCGTCAGCCTCTTCCAGGACCTGACCAGGCCCATGGACGAGCTGATCGAGTGGGGGCAGAAGCAGCCGCACTCGCTCGACACGAAGAAGGAAATCCTCACCCGCTACAGCGAGGCACTGACCGCAGCCGCTCCGCTCTTCCGCTTCATGCAGGAGAACCAGGCGACGATGCGCGACCTGAGCATCGGCGAGACCTTCAAGGAGCGCATGCTCGTGATGCTCGACCTGATCAAGGAGCCGGACGCGGCACTGACCGACCAGGTCCGCTGCATCAGCGCACTCTTCACGATGCATGCGGGGATGTTCGTACTCAAGGACGTCGAAGGCGACCCCGAGGAGAAGCGCAGGGCCGTCCTCGAAGTCGCCGTCGATCTGGTGAGCCGGGCGCACGGCCAGGCTCCGGGTGTTACAGGCTGACGCCCTCGGCGCGGAGGAAGCTCACCGGGTTGATCGCGGTGCCGTAGTTCGGTGTCGTACGGACCTCGAAGTGCAGGTGCGGGCCGCTCGAATTGCCGGTGTTGCCGGAGAGCGCGATGCGCTGACCCGTCTTGACCGTCTGGCCGGGCTTCACATCGACGCGCGACAGGTGGGCGTACTGCGAGTACGTGTTGTTGTCGTGCTTGACCACGATCGCGTTGCCGTACGCCGGGCCGTCGCCGGCGCCGTTGGGACCGGACTTCACGACGGTGCCGCCGTGCACGGCCTCGACCGCGGTGCCGGTGGGCACGGCGAAGTCCTGGCCGGAGTGCTTGCTGGCCCACATGCCGCCGCCCTTGCCGTACGTCGCACTCAGCGCGTAGTGGTCGAGGGGCTGCTGCCAGGACGCGGCCTTCTTCGCCATGGCCTTCTTGGCCTTCGCCGCCTTCGCCTTGGCGTCGGCCTTGGCCTTGGCCTTGGCCTGCTCGGCGGCCTTCTTCGCGTTTACGGCCGCCTTGGCCTGCGCTTCGGCCTGCTGCTTGACGGCCGTGGCCGCGGTCCCCTCGGCGGCGAACGCCACGCCTGCCGTTCCGAGCACCATCGACGCTCCGAGTCCGGCGACCACGAGGGCGGTGCGGCGGCTACGGGCGGACGAGGAGCCGATTCGGGAGAACATGTCGCGCTTCTGCATACGGGGGGAACCTCCGGGCGTGAATGAACCCGGCTGGTCGCCGGGCTTGCTCCACCTTGGTAACCCGTGCTCCCGCCCTGCCCAAAATGGGCTATCTACTACCACGGGCCGTATGTGCGACATCTTCTTTTCGGCTCTTGACGGCCGTCTACCCCTTCCGCCAGGTGGGCATATAAGCTGCAATAAACCCCCTGTTTCCCGGTTTAAACCCAAGCCAGAGCTGATGAAACCGGCTATAAAGCCAGGTCTCGGACCCTCGCCGGTAAGCGGTCCGAAGGTCCCCCGGCCGCCGGGACGAAAGTCCCTCACCCCGGCTGGAACACATCCACTATTCGGTTTCGTAGGCCACTCGCGGCCTGTGCGCCTTGTCACCGCCAGACCCCTCGCTAGGCTGATCCACTCGGACAGCACAGGCCTCAGGGGGACGGCACGTGGATCCCGTAAGCATCGGCGCCCGGCTCGTGTCGAGCGCCGTCGCACCACTGGTCAAGAAGCTCTTCGTGAGCGAGGGCCCGGGCGCCGGGCTGGTCGACAAGCCCGTCCGGCTCGCCGGCTACGTCTCCTTCAGGGGCGAGAAGCGCACCCTGGGCGAGAACGACCTCCGCAAACTGGCCGCCGAGCTGGTCAGACAGGCCCTCCGTACGGGCGAGCGGCCGCTGCCCGCAGACGAGGAGCGGGCCGTCACCGACGCCCTGACCAGCACGCTGTACGCCCTCGGAGACCTCACCCTCAGCGACGTCGAGGCCGTCGAACTGGGCCACACCGCCCTGGCCCGCGAACTGCGCCGTGCCGACGACCGCCCGGAGCGGCAGCTGTCCAGCGACGCGACGTACTTCTACGAGCGCCTCCTCGACGCCACCTGCCTGCACATCCTGAACTTCTTCACCCAGCGGTCGACCTTCGTCGCGGCGACCCTCGTCGCACAGAGCCGCCGCCAGGCCGAGCTGATCGCGAAGGTCGACGAGCTCATCTCCCGCCGGCCGCTGCCGGGGGCGGAGGACGTGGCGTTCGAGCAGCGCTATCTGGCATACGTGGCGAAGAAGCACAGCAAGCTGACGATCTTCGGGATCGACCTCAGCAACTCACCGGGGAAGTGGCCGCTGGACGCGGCGTATCTCAGCCTGGAGGCGACGGCCGTCGGCCCCATCCGCGGGGACACGACGGTCCAGACGCTCCGGGACTACGTCGGCGGGATCGGCGGCGGCTCCCGCCTGATGTCCGGCAGCCTCGACACCGTCTTCGAACCGCGCCCCGCCGACCAGGCACTCGCCGAACACGACCGCGTCCTGCTCCGCGGCGAGGCCGGCTCGGGCAAGACCACGCTCGTCCAGTGGCTCGCCGTCTCCGCCGCCCGCCAGGACCTCGACGACCGCATGGCGTACCTCTACGACCGCATCCCCTTCGTCCTGCCCCTGCGCACCCTGACCCGCCACGGCGAGCGCCTCCCCGCCCCCAGGGACTTCCTGGCCGCTGTCGGCTCGCCGCTCGCCGGGGAGCAGCCCGCCGGCTGGGAGACCCGCGTACTGAACGCCCGCCGCGGCCTGGTCCTCGTCGACGGCATCGACGAGATCCCGGATGCCGAGCGCTCCCGTACCCGTGGCTGGCTGAGCGACCTCATCGACGCGTACCCCGGCAACCGCTGGCTGGTCACGTCCCGCCCCTCGGCCGTACGGGAGGACTGGCTCGGCGACGAGGACTTCACCGAGCTCGCCCTGTCCCCCATGCGGCCCGCCGACGTCGCGGCCTTCATCAAGCGCTGGCACAGCGCGGCCCGTACCGGCTCCGAGGACGAGGACACCGCCCTCCTCGCCTACGAGAAGCAGCTGCTCGAAGCGGTGCGCGCCAAGCCGGACCTGGGGCGGCTCGCGACCAACCCGCTGATGTGCGGGATGATCTGCGCGCTGCACCGCGACCGCCACGGCTTCCTGCCGCACGGCCGCAAGGACCTCTATACGGCGGCCCTCTCGATGCTGCTCGTACGCCGCGACCGCGAGCGCAACATGGGGCTGCCGGAGCTCCGCGAGGAACCGCAGATCCAGCTGCTGCAGCGGCTCGCGTACTGGCTGATCCGCAACGGCCGCACCGAAATGGACCGTTCGCGGGCGGAGAGCATCATCGCGGACGCACTGCCCGCACTGCCCGAAGTGGCCGAGCTCGGTGAGGCGAAGGCGGTGTTCGACCACTTCCTGCACCGCAGCGGGCTGCTGCGCGAACAGGCCCCCGGAACCGTCGACTTCATCCACCGCACCTTCCAGGACTTCCTCGGCGCGAGGGCGGCCGTCGAGGAGGGCGACTTCGGGATGCTCGTACGCCATGCCGCGAACGACCAGTGGGAGGACGTGATCCGGATGGCGGTCGCCCACGCGCGACCGCGCGAGCGCGTGGAGTTCTTCGGCGACCTCCTCTCGTACGGCGACGAGAATCCGGACGACGCCGCACGGACCCGCGTCCACCTCCTGGCGGCGGCCTGCCTCGAAGACGCCACCGAGCTCTCCCTCGCCGTACGCCAGGAGGTCGAACGCCGCACGGAGGCCCTCATTCCACCGCGCAGCGCCGAGGCGGCCCGCGAACTGGCAGCGGTCGGCCCGATGATCCTGGACCTGCTCGACGGACCGGAGCGGCTCGACGAGGAGGCCGCCGAGCATGTCGTCATCGCCGCGTCCCATGTGGCGTCGGAGCGAGCAATTCCGTTCCTCGCCCGCTTCTGCGGGCATCAGGCGGAACGGGTCCGCGCGCAGCTCATCTGGTCCTGGGACCGGTTCCACACCCAGCAGTACGCCGCCGAGGTCATCTCCCGGATCGACCCGACCGGCCTGTACTTCACCGCCCGGACGGACGAACAACTCGACGCCCTGCGCACCCTCGGCCCCCGGCCGATGCTCGACGCGAGAGGCCCCATCTCGCCGTCCGCGCTGCGCGCCTACACAGACGCGGCGGAGCTCACCAGGGCCAGGATCCGCGAGAATCCCGACCTGCGGGACGTGTCGTTCCTGCGCGGCCAGAGCGGTCTCACCCATCTGACCGTCGCGGGCTGCCCCCGGCTGACGAACCTCACCGGGATCTGCCGCCTCCCTCTGCGCACGGCCGTACTGGACATGGCCCCGGGCGCCGACCTGGGCGCCCTGTCGAGGATGGACCGGCTGGAAATCCTCACCCTGGGCGGAGGGCTTGCCTGGTCCACGTCCGATCTCCCTGCCCGGGCGCCGCTGAGGACGCTCGACCTCGTCGACATGGTCCGCCCGGAGGACGGCCTCCGGGGCCTCGGCAGGCACAGCGCCCTGAAGGACGTCTCGCTCGGCCCTGCGAGCAGTCCCCGGAGCGCGGAGGAGTGGGCCGTCATCAGCCGGCTCCCCCGGATAAGCGCCTTGCGCGTGAGCGGGGAATCGCTCGCGCTGGCTCCCTTCTCGGGCAGCCTGGCGAACGTGGAGCGGCTCACGCTCCTCGGCCCGTTCTCCCAGTCGGCGCTCGACATGGTGCCCGAACTGTTTCCCAGCCTCACCTCACTGATGGTCAGCGGTCCCACGGACGAGTGCGATGTCGCGTCGCTGGCTGCCCTTACCTCGCTCCAGTACATCGAGCTGTTCTCGCTCACGGCCGTCCGGGGCGTCGAGCAGCTCCCCGGGCGGGTCAGGGTCCTGGGGCGGAGACGGGGCTTCACCGGCTGACAGTTGACGCCGCGTCAGCCGTCGGCGCAGGCGTCCTTCCGACGAGCGCCTCCGTCAGGGATGCTCCTGTGCCATGAGTAGACCTGTGATTCGACCTGTGATTCGCGCGAAGCGCCGTACGCACGTCTGGGTCTGGCCCGTGGCCGTAGGCCTCGCCTGCACACTCACCTGGAGCTCACCCGCCGGAGCCGGCCCCTCCGACACCGGCATCAAGGGCGCCATCGACACGATCCTCACCGACCCCCGCCTCGACGGCGGAGCCGCAGGCGTCGTGGTCGCCGACGCGGCCACCGGCGAGACCCTCTACCAGCGCGACGGCGCCGACCGCCTGATGCCGGCGTCGAACACCAAACTGCCCACGTCCATCGCCGCCATGGCCCTGCTGGGCCCCGAGTACCGCTACCGCACGGACGTCCTGACCACCGGCAGCCGACAGGGCTCCGTACTCGTCGGTGACCTGTATCTGCGCGGCACCGGCGACCCCACCATGCTCGCCGAGGACTACGAGCAACTTGCCGCCACCGTCGCCGAGTCCGGCATCAAGCGCGTCACCGGCCGCCTCATCGCCGACGACACCCGCTTCGACACCCAGCGCCTCGGCCGCTCATGGGCCGCCGACGACGAGTCCGCGTACTACTCGGCGCAGATCTCCGCGCTCACCGTCGCCCCCGACACCGACTACGACTCGGGCACGGTCGTCGTCACGGCGTCCCCCGGCGCGAATCCGGGCGACCGCCCGGTCACCACCCTCACGCCGCGCACCGACTACGTCGACATCGACGTCCGCGCCACCACGGTCCCGGCCGGGCAGCCCGACACCCTCACCGTCGAACGCGAACACGGCTCCAACACCATCGCCGTCACCGGCAACATCCCCGTCGGCGCGAACCCCACCAAGGAGTGGATCAGCGTCTGGGAGCCGACCGGCTACGCCGCAGAGGTCTTCTCCGACGCCCTGAGGGCCCACGGCGTACGCATCACACGCCCCACGAGCCACGGCCGCCCCACCCCCGGCAACGCCAAGCCCCTCGCAACCCACACATCCATGCCCCTGAAAGAGCTCATGCGGCCCTTCATGAAGCTGTCGAACAACATGCACGCCGAGGCCCTCACCAAGACCATCGGCTACGAGACGGGCGGCAAAGGCACCTGGAACGCCGGCCTCGCCGCCATCGCCACCCAGCTCACCAAGGAAGGCGTGGACGCCTCCAAGCTCCGCCAGGTGGACGGCTCCGGCCTCTCCCGCATGAACAACATCTCCGCCGCCCAGCTCGCCAAGCTCCTCCTGTCCGTACGCACCGCCCCCTGGTACGCCGACTGGTACGCCTCCCTCCCCGTCGCCTGCAACCCGGACCGCGCCATCGGCGGCACCCTCCGCTCCCGCATGTGCAACACCCCCGCCGCCCTCAATACCCGAGCCAAAACCGGCTCCCTGACCGGCGCCTCCGCCCTGTCCGGGTACGTCACGGACGCGGGCGGCCGCGAGCTCGTCTACAGCATCGTCCTGAACAACTACCTGGCCTCCTCGGTGAAGAGCATCGAGGACGCGATCGTGATCACCCTCGCGAAGTCCACCAAGACCGACACCCAGCTCGTACGCCCCAGCCTCCAGCGAAACGCCACCCCCGCCGGCGACCTCGAATGCTCCTGGCGCAAGCCGGCCCGCTGCTGAAGGCTGAAGGCTGAAGCCGACGCGGACAGGCCGACAGGGCCGACAGGGCCGACAGGCGGACAGCAAAAGGGGCTGCCCCGGAACCCATACGGTTCCGGGGCAGCCCCTTCAGGCGCTCAGAGCGCTGTTACGCGTCCTTCGACAGGTTCGGGCCGGTGCTGCCGCCCGCTGCCTGCTCGATGGGGGGAACGTCGGGGAGTGCCGACTTCTCCTCGCCGCGGAAGGTGAACGCCCTCGCGTCGCCCTCGCCCTCGACGTCGACGACCACGATGTGGCCGGGACGCAGCTCGCCGAAGAGGATCTTCTCGGACAGGATGTCCTCGATCTCCCGCTGGATCGTCCGGCGCAGCGGCCGGGCGCCCATGACCGGGTCGTAACCCCTCTTCGCGAGCAGCGACTTGGCTTCCGAGCTGAGCTCGATGCCCATGTCGCGGTCCTTCAGGCGCTCGTCCACCTTGGCGAGCATGAGGTCGACGATCTGGATGATGTCGTCCTCGGTGAGCTGGTGGAAGACGACTGTGTCGTCGACACGGTTGAGGAACTCGGGGCGGAAGTGCTGCTTGAGCTCTTCGTTGACCTTGTTCTTCATCCGCTCGTAGCCGGTCTTGACGTCGCCCTGAGCCGCGAAGCCCAGGTTGAAGCCCTTGGAGATGTCCCGGGTCCCGAGGTTGGTCGTCATGATGATGACCGTGTTCTTGAAGTCCACGACGCGGCCCTGGGAGTCGGTCAGACGACCGTCCTCAAGGATCTGCAGAAGGGAATTGAAGATATCGGGGTGGGCCTTCTCGACCTCGTCGAAGAGGACGACGGAGAACGGCTTCCGGCGGACCTTCTCGGTGAGCTGTCCGCCCTCTTCGTAACCCACGTAACCGGGGGGAGAACCGAAGAGACGGGAAACCGTGTGCTTCTCGCTGAACTCCGACATGTCGAGGGAGATCAGTGCGTCCTCGTCGCCGAAGAGGAATTCGGCGAGCGTCTTGGAGAGCTCCGTCTTACCGACACCGGACGGGCCGGCGAAGATGAACGAGCCACCGGGGCGCTTCGGGTCCTTCAGACCGGCTCGCGTACGGCGGATCGCCTGCGAGAGGGCCTTGATGGCGTCCTTCTGGCCGATGACGCGCTTGTGGAGCTCGTCCTCCATGCGCAGCAGGCGGGAAGACTCTTCCTCGGTGAGCTTGAAGACCGGGATGCCCGTGGCCGTGGCCAGGACCTCGGCGATCAGTTCCTCGTCCACCTCGGCGACGACGTCCATGTCGCCGGCCTTCCATTCCTTCTCGCGCTTGGCCTTGGCCGCAAGGAGCTGCTTCTCCTTGTCGCGCAGCGAAGCCGCCTTCTCGAAGTCCTGCGAGTCGATCGCGGATTCCTTGTCCCTGCGGACACCGGCGATCTTCTCGTCGAACTCGCGGAGGTCCGGCGGTGCGGTCATCCGGCGGATTCGCATCCGGGAGCCGGCCTCGTCGATCAGGTCGATCGCCTTGTCCGGCAGGAAGCGGTCGGAGATGTAGCGGTCGGCCAGAGTGGCTGCCGCGACAAGCGCCGAGTCCGTGATGGACACACGGTGGTGCGCCTCGTAGCGGTCGCGCAGGCCCTTGAGGATCTCGATCGTGTGGGGGAGGGAAGGCTCCGCCACCTGGATCGGCTGGAAGCGGCGCTCCAGCGCGGCGTCCTTCTCAAGGTGCTTGCGGTACTCGTCGAGCGTGGTCGCACCGATGGTCTGAAGCTCACCACGGGCGAGCATCGGCTTCAGGATCGAGGCCGCATCGATCGCGCCCTCGGCGGCGCCCGCACCCACAAGGGTGTGGAGCTCGTCGATGAACAGGATGATGTCGCCGCGAGTGCGGATCTCCTTCAGGACCTTCTTCAGGCGCTCCTCGAAGTCACCGCGGTAGCGGGAACCGGCGACGAGCGCACCGAGGTCGAGGGTGTAGAGGTGCTTGTCCTTGAGGGTCTCGGGCACCTCGCCCTTGACGATGGCCTGAGCCAGCCCCTCGACGACCGCCGTCTTTCCGACGCCGGGCTCGCCGATGAGAACCGGGTTGTTCTTGGTACGACGGGACAGCACCTGCATGACCCGCTCGATCTCCTTCTCGCGCCCGATGACCGGGTCGAGCTTGGATTCGCGGGCGGCCTGAGTCAGGTTGCGGCCGAACTGGTCCAGGACGAGAGAGGTCGAGGGCGTGCCCTCGGCCGGGCCGCCGGCAGCGGCGGTCTCCTTGCCCTGGTAACCGGAGAGCAGCTGGATGACCTGCTGCCGCACCCGGTTCAGATCGGCGCCCAGCTTCACGAGGACCTGGGCGGCGACGCCCTCCCCCTCGCGGATCAGGCCGAGCAGGATGTGCTCGGTACCGATGTAGTTGTGGCCGAGCTGAAGAGCCTCCCGGAGCGACAGCTCCAGGACCTTCTTGGCACGGGGAGTGAAGGGGATGTGGCCGGACGGGGCCTGCTGCCCCTGACCGATGATCTCCTCCACCTGCTGGCGGACCGCCTCGAGCGAAATCCCGAGGCTCTCCAGGGCCTTAGCGGCGACACCCTCACCCTCGTGGATAAGGCCCAGGAGGATGTGCTCGGTGCCGATGTAGTTGTGGTTGAGCATCCGGGCTTCTTCCTGAGCCAGGACGACAACCCGCCGCGCGCGGTCGGTGAACCTCTCGAACATCGTTAATCGCTCCTCAGAGCGGTCGGGCAGTGAGGGGTCGGTCCCCTCCCAGTCCTTCCGCATGCTAGTCCCGTGGGACGGGACAGCTCATTCCAACTGCCGACATCCGTCCGGATCACCCCGCCCTTGCGGGGAAACCTCACTGCCGGAACAGCTGTCTACTGCTCCAACCTGATGGTGCGAGACGATGTTCCCGCAGGCCAAGCAGATACCCGTTCATTCAGTACGCCGATGGCGAACGTGAGACGGCTCGACCAGCGTGTCGCCCCTTCCCACTAGGAATGTCTTACCCGCAAGCACTGACACTCCATGCAGCGCACACCGGTTCCCTCCGCTACGGGCGAACATCCTTGCGCGACCGAATACGCTCGCACGCCCTCCGAGCATCAACAGAGCGCAGTCATGTGCATACGAAGCGTAACTCGCGAAGTGTTTCCGGAGTTGGTCCGGACATGGCGACCCCCCCGAGTCAGGTCCCGCTCCCGCGCACGCCGATGCCGTTCGCGAACGGCATCGCGCAGTCGATCGCGCAGTGGTACGAGCACGAGCTCGGCTGGGCCACGGCGAACTGGGCCACGGCGGAGGGACTTCCGGCGCAGGGCCCGGTGCAGCTTCTGACGGGCCTGCGCTTCGACGTACTGGAACTGCCGTCCGACGCGGGATTTGCCGTCCTGCGGCGCCTGAGCGGCCTCACAGGGCCCGTTGCGCTCCTCGGGCGGCGCATGCGGCTGCTGGTCGCCGCGGGGAGCGCAGAGGAGCTGCCCGGGCTCCTCGACTGGCTGGAGTGGGGCGGCGTCGCCCTGGATCTGCGCGCGATCGGGGCGGGCGGGCGGATGGCCGCGCCCACACCGCCCGGATGGACAAGCTCGCAGGGGGCCGCCATGTGGCTGCGACCCCCCGAGCCGCGGCACGAGGTCGAGCCGATGCTGCCGGCATTCGCCGGACTCGGGTGCTGTGCGGAAACACCCGATCTCGTACGACTCGTGGGCACGGCGGCAACTGAATGCCACCGGGCCCGGTTGTTGCACTCGAATTTCGCTGACGCGAATGCTCAGCCGTTGGCCTTCTCGTAGGCCTCACGGATGTCTGCCGGGACGCGGCCACGGTCATTCACGTTGTAACCGTTCGCCTTGGCCCACTTACGGATCTCGGCGGTGTTCTGGTTGCCACCAGCGGCAGCGCGCGCCTTGCCGCGGCCGGAAGCCGCGCGGCCGCCGGTGCGTCGGCCGCTCTTGGCGTACGGGTCGAGCAGACCACGGAGCTTGTCCGCGTTCGCGGTGGTGAGGTCGATCTCGTAGGTCTTGCCATCCAGAGCGAACGTCACCGTCTCGTCCGCCTCGCCGCCGTCGAGGTCATCGACAAGAAGGACCTGAACCTTCTGTGCCACCGGATTTCCTTTCATCGAAAATGCAGTACGCGGAAAGGAAACCGCTTTTCTCTGGAAAACACAAACCCCCGGTCGAGGTTCAGTACCTCATCAACACGGGAAACGTGCGCGTTTCGGACATAGGGTGTTCCAACGGCTTCAGAAGATCACAGGTGCAGAAGCATCCGGCTGTTGCCCAAGGTGTTCGGCTTCACCCGTTCGAGACCGAGGAACTCCGCTACACCCTCGTCATAGGAACGCAGGAGCTCGCTGTAGACATCTCCGTCGACAGGAGCCTCACCGATCTCCACGAAGCCGTGCTTGATGAAGAACTCGACTTCGAAGGTGAGACAGAAAACCCGGCGCACACCGAGCCAGCGCGCTGTCTGGAGCAGCTGGCCAAGCACTTGATGCCCGACTCCGGCGCCCTTGAAGGCCGGATCGACCGCGAGAGTTCGTACTTCCGCGAGGTCTTCCCACATCACATGCAGAGCGCCGCAGCCGACAACGGCCGCGTCCTCGTCGCGTTCGGCGACCCAGAACTCCTGGATGTCCTCGTAAAGCGTCACGTTCGCTTTGTCGAGCAGGATCCGCTTCTGTGCGTACGTGTCCACAAGGTTGCGGATCGTTGGCACATCACTGGTCCTTGCCCGCCGTACGGTGATGGCTTTTGCAGCGGCATTGGGAAGCGCGGGAGGCTCTGAGGGCATACCGCGACGCTATCGCTCCGTGTCGTCCGCGCTCTCGTCGCCCTCTGCGGAAGATGCGCCCTCTGCGGGAGATGCGGCATCGGCGGGATCGGTGCGCTGACCGACGACACGCATCGCGTCCTCCAGAGCATCGCGCTGTTCCGCCGACATCATGCCGAAGAAGGCGACCAGGGCCGCTGCTGGGTTGTCACTCGTGGACCAGGCTTCGTTCATCAGTGCGGCCGAGTATGCGGCGCGAGTGGAGACCGCCGTATATCGATAGGCGCGGCCCTCGACTTCCCTGCGCACCCAGCCCTTCTGATGGAGATTGTCCATTACGGTCATGACCGTCGTGTAGGCGATGGACCGTTCCTTCTGAAGGTCTTCCAGGACTTCCCGGACGGTGACCGGTCGGTTCCACTGCCACACGCGCGTCATGACGGCGTCTTCCAGCTCTCCCAATTGGCGAGGCACAGCGCCACCATAGTGGGAGATTTCCAGTAATGGCAGGTATTTGCGCAGCAAAAAGGGCGTACGGCTCGGAATGAGTCGTACGCCCTCACGCAGCGCCTTCGCGAGCCTCACAGCAAGCCGCGTCGTGAGCCTGTCGTGAGCCTCGCGAAGAGAGTGCCGTCAGGCCTGGCCCGCCTCGGGCGTCCGGGTCTGCTGCGCCGACTCGGCGCGGGAGAGGGCGGCGTCCACGGCCGCGTCTTCCTTGGCCTTGTTGGAGCCACCCTGCGACTTGACGATCGTCGTGACCAGGGCGATGAAGAACACGGCCATCACCACGGGGGGCAGAAGCGCGGAAACGTAGTCCATGCCGTCCAGAGTAGCTACCCCGCCGCCCTCTGTTCCGGCGGGGGCACGGGGCGACGGCGTGGCGGAAAGACCTCGGACGGCTTCGGCATCGGACGGTCCCCGGGACCACGGGGGCCGGGCTTCGGCGCGGGTTTCCCCGGCTGCGGCGGGCCGTCGCCCTTCCGGGGTTGCGGCGGATCGTCGGCATGGGAGGCCGTGGCCCTGCCGCCCACGAGCGACAGCAGCCGGGTTCGAGGCGCGGGTGCGGGGCTCCGGCCGGCCAGGCGGGCCCGTACCGACTCTTCGGCGACGTCCCGGCAGCGGTCGAGGAGTGCGGCGGCGCCCGGCATGTCGCGGAGCGTACGCAGGGCCGCGAGGTCGTCGGAGGTCGGCCCGTATCCGGCGGCCAGGGCGTCCTGGAGCAGCTCCAGATAGCCGGCGGCAGCCCCGGGGAGAGCCTCGCGGTAGCGGGCGAGGTCGGCGAGGAGGAACGCGCGCAGCCGGCCCGCCTCGCGGACCGCCTCGTCCAGGGAGTCGGCGAGGCGCAGGCAGTCCTGGACGTCCTCATCGGACAGTGACGCGGGATGGAGGGCGACAGCGAGGGCGCGTCGGAGCACACGCAGCTCGTCAGCGCCGAACGCCATGCCGCCACGGGATCCGTATGGCGTGGGCATGTAGTGACAATACGCAAGAAACGGACAAAATCGGTTTAATGGTTGTACGGCGGCGCGGCGGACGGGCCGGGTCGCCGTACGGACCGGGCCGCCCTGCGGGCCGGTCCGTCGTACGGGGCGCGCTGCCCGTACGACGCACCGCATCCGCACCGCATCGGCGCTACATCCGTGCCACGTTCCGCTCGTACACCAGGCGCAGCCCGATCAGCGTCAGCCACGGCTCGTGCTCGTCGATCTCCGAGGACTCGCCGAGCACCATCGGCGCCAGACCGCCCGTGGCGATGACGGTCACGTCGGCCGGGTCGCCGTCCGGGCCCGCGAGCTCGCGCGCCATGCGCTGCGCGACACCGTCGACCTGGCCCGCGAAGCCGTACACGATGCCGGCCTGCATGGCCTCGACCGTGTTCTTGCCGATCACGCTGCGCGGCCGGGCCAGCTCGATCTTGCGGAGCTGGGCGCCCTTGACGCCGAGCGCGTCGACGGAGATCTCGATGCCGGGCGCGATGACGCCGCCCGCGTACTCACCACGCGCCGATACGGCGTCGAAGGTCGTCGCCGTACCGAAGTCGACGACGATCGCCGGTCCGCCGTAGAGCTCGACCGCCGCGACCGCGTTGACGATGCGGTCCGCGCCGACCTCCTTGGGGTTGTCCATCAGGATCGGCACACCCGTCTTGATGCCCGGCTCGACGAGCACGGCCGGGACGTCGCCGTAGTAGCGGCGGGTCACCTCGCGCAGTTCGTGCAGGACGGACGGGACGGTGGAGCAGATCGCGATGCCCTCGATGCCGTCGCCCAGTTCGTCGCCGAGCAGCGGGTGCATGCCCATCAGACCCTGGAAGAGCACGGCGAGTTCGTCCGCGGTGCGGCGGGCGTCGGTCGAGATGCGCCAGTGCTCGACGATCTCCTCGCCGTCGAACAGACCGAGGACCGTGTGGGTGTTGCCGGCGTCGATGGTGAGCAGCATGGGTTACTTCGCCTCGCGGAGGTCGAGGCCGATGTCGAGGATCGGGGAGGAGTGCGTGAGCGCCCCGACGGCGAGGTAGTCGACGCCCGTCTCGGCGTACGCCCGGGCCGTGTCGAGGGTGAGGCGGCCGGACGATTCGAGGGCCGCGCGGCCGTTCACCAGGGCCACCGCCTCCGCCGTCTGCTCCGGGGTGAAGTTGTCCAGCAGGATCAGGTCGGCGCCCGCGTCCAGGACCTCGGTGGCCTGGGCCAGGGTGTCGACCTCGACCTCGATCGGGACCTCCGGGAACTGCTTGCGTACGAGCGTGAACGCCTCGGCCACCCCGCCCGCCGCGACCACGTGGTTGTCCTTGACCAGCGCCGCGTCCGACAGGGACATGCGGTGGTTGACGCCGCCGCCGCAGCGGACCGCGAACTTCTCCAGGGAGCGCAGGCCGGGCGTCGTCTTGCGGGTGTCGCGGACCTTGGCGCCGGTGCCTTCGAGTACGTCGGCCCATGCGCGGGTCGCGGTCGCGATGCCGGAGAGGCGGCACAGCAGGTTGAGCGCGCTGCGCTCGCCGCTGAGCAGGTCGCGGGTCCGGGTGGTGACGCTGATCAGCTTCTGGCCGGCTTCGACGCGGTCGCCGTCCTCGACGTGCCGCTCGACCTCGAACTCGTCCGTGCAGACGATGGAGAGGACCGCTTCGGCGACGCGCAGACCGGCGACGACGCCCGCCTCGCGCGCCGTGAAGTCGCCGGTCGCGACGGCGTCCTCGGGGACGGTCGCGACGGTCGTCACGTCCACGCCGTGGGCGAGGTCCTCGCCGAGGGCGACGTTCGCGATCTCCTCGACCTCGACGGGGTCCAGGCCCGCTTCGACGAGGAGCTGGACGAGGCCCGGGTCGAGGGCGCACTCGCTGGTGTCGAGTTCGTACGTCTCCCCGCAGCCGCAGGAGTCGCCGCAGCCTCCGGAGGCGGTCGGCAGGAGCTTGGGGTTGTCGGGCGTACTCACGGTTACTGCTCCCTCTGAGCGTGTGCGGGGCGGCGTGCGGGACGTGCGGGGCGTGCGGGGCGTGCGGGGCGTACGGGCGGGAATGAGGCGGAGTCGGTGCGGCGCACCGCGAGGGTGCGGTCGGGGGTCAGCCGAACGACGAGGTGCTTGCGCCAGGCGTCGTCGTCGCGGTCCGGCCGGTCCTCGCGCCAGTGGCAGCCGCGGGTCTCCTCGCGCTCCCGGGCGGCGGCCACCAGGACGCGCGATACGAGGAGCAGGTTGGTGGCCTCCCAGGCGTCGACGCCGGGCTCGGCGTCCTTGGCGCCGTCGGCTTCGAGGGCCGCCGCGCGGTACAGGGCTTCCAGGGCATCGGCCGCGTGGTCGAGGCTCTCGGCGGAGCGGAGCACGCCGGCGCCGGCCGTCATGACCCGCTGGATCTCGATGCGGGTCGCAGGGTCGAGGAGAGGGCCGGGTGCCTCTTCGTTCTGCACGGCGGGGCCGGGCGAGGCGGGGGCGGCCGCGATGTCCTCCGCGATGCGTTCCGCGAAGACGAGGCCCTCCAGGAGGGAGTTGGACGCCAGGCGGTTCGCGCCGTGCACGCCCGTGCAGGCGACCTCGCCGCAGGCGTACAGGCCGGGCACCGTCGTACGGCCGTGGAGGTCGGTCCGTACGCCGCCGGACGCGTAGTGGGCCGCGGGGGCGACCGGGATGGGCTGGGTGACCGGGTCGATGCCGTGCGAGCGGCAGGCCGCCAGGATGGTGGGGAAGCGCGCCTCCCACATGTCGGCGCCGAAGTGCCGGGCGTCCAGGTACATGTGCTCGGCGCCCTGCTCGCGGATGCGGCGCATGATCGCCTTGGCGACGATGTCCCGGGGCGCCAGTTCGGCGAGCTCGTGCCGGCCCGCCATGAAGCGCACGCCGTCGGCGTCGACGAGATGGGCGCCCTCGCCCCGTACCGCTTCCGAGACCAGCGGCTGCTGGCCCTCCGCGTCCGCGCCCAGGAAGAGCACGGTCGGGTGGAACTGGACGAATTCGAGGTCCGAGACCTCGGCGCCCGCGCGCAGCGCCAGCGCGACGCCGTCGCCCGTCGAGACGGACGGGTTGGTGGTGGCCGAGAAGACCTGGCCCATGCCGCCGGTGGCGAGGACGACGGCCGGGGCGCGGACCGCGCCGACGCCGTCGTGCTGGCCCTCGCCCATGACGTGCAGAGTGACGCCGGCGGTACGGCCGTCGACGTCCGTCAGCAGGTCCAGGACCAGGGCGTTCTCGATCGTACGGAGCGAGGCGGAGCGTACGGCTTCAACCAGCGCACGGGAGATCTCGGCGCCCGTGGCGTCGCCGCCCGCGTGCGCGATACGGCGGCGGTGGTGGCCGCCCTCGCGGGTGAGGGCGATGTCCCCGCCGGCCGTGGTGTCGAACTGCGCGCCGGTTTCGATCAGCCTGCGTACGGCGTCGGGGCCCTCGGTGACCAGGGCCCGTACCGCCTCCTCGTCGCACAGGCCCGCGCCCGCGACGAGCGTGTCGTCCAGGTGCTGCTCGGGGGTGTCGCCCTCGCCCAGCGCGGCGGCTATGCCGCCCTGTGCCCAGCGCGTGGAGCCGTCGTCCAGGCGGGCCTTGGTGACGACGACGGTACGCAGACCGGCCGCGGTGCAGCGGAGCGCCGCCGTCAGGCCGGCGACGCCGGAGCCGACGACCACGACGTCGGCGTCGATGGACCAGCCGGGGGCGGGGGCGTTCAGCCGTATACCGGTGCGGGTCATGCCGAGGCTCCCTGCTCGCGGGTCTCGCGGGTCTCGCGGATTTCGTGGACGAAGGTCAGCGGAATGTTGTCGATCAGGCGCGTCGCGCCGACCTTGGCGGCCACCGCGAGGACCGCGTCGCCGCGGTAGGTGTCGGGGACCTCGGTGAAATCGGACGGGTCGACCAGGGCCATGTAGTCGAGGTCGAGCGGGGGGTCGAGGCGCGTGGCCGCGTCCAGGACGGCGGCCGCCGCCGCGCGGACGGCAGCGGGGCCGCTCAGGTCCGGCTGGCCGGCCTGCGACACGGCGTACGCGTCGGCCGCGGCCCGCGTCTCGCCGACCGCGGCGAGCCCGGCCACGCGCTGGGGCGTCGGCGGCATCGTCTGGGCCGACGCGCGGGCCTGCAGGGCCTCCTGGGCGGCGAGCCGGTCACGGGCGGCGAACAGGGCCCCGGAGAGGGCGAGCGCGGTGCGGCGCTCCTGGGGCGACAGGTACCGGTTGCGGCTGGACAGGGCCAGGCCGTCTTCCTCACGGACCGTCGGTACGCCGACGATCTCCACCGGGAAGTTGAGGTCCTGGGCCATGCGGCGGATAAGGGCCAGCTGCTGAACGTCCTTCTGCCCGAAGAAGGCGGCGTCGGGTGTCGTCAGGTGCAGCAACTTCGCGACGACGGTCAGCATGCCGTCGAAGTGCCCCGGGCGGGACGCTCCTTCGAGGCGCTCGCCCATCGGGCCCGCGGCGATACGGACCTGCGGTTCTCCGCCCGGGTAGACCTCGTCGGCCGAGGGGGCGAAGACGACGTCCGCGCCTGCCTGTTCGGCAAGAGCGAGGTCGGCGTCGAGGGTGCGGGGGTAGCGGTCGAGGTCCTCGCCCACACCGAACTGGAGGGGGTTGACGAAGACGGTGACGACGACAAAGCCCTTGGGTCCGACGTGCTTGCGCGCGGCCCGGATCAGCGTCGCGTGGCCCTCGTGCAGGGCGCCCATGGTCATGACGACGGCGGTACGGCCGGGGGCACCGAAATGGTCGAGAACGTAACGGAGGTCTTCGCGCGTGGGGACCAGCTCGAAGGCACTCATCGGACCTCCCCTTCGTCCTGCTCCGCCAGTACGCCCAGCAGGTCCTCGGCCAGCTCCGGCTTGAGCAGGCCGTGCGCGAGGGCGCGGTCCGCGGTCGTACGGGCCATTGCGAGGTATCCGGACACGGCGTGCGGCGCGTGCTTGCGCAGCTCGGCGACGTGCGCGGCCACGGTGCCGGCGTCGCCGCGCGCGACAGGGCCTGTGAGCGCCGCGTCGCCGGAGCGCAGGGCGTTGTCGAGGGCGGCACCGAGCAGCGGGCCGAGCATCCGGTCGGGGGCGTCGACGCCCGCCTCACGGAGCAGCTCCATCGACTGGGCCACCAGGGTGACCAGGTGGTTCGCGCCCAGCGCCAGGGCGGCGTGGTAGAGCGGACGGGACTCCTCCGCGATCCACTCGGGCTCGCCGCCCATCTCGATGACCAGGGCCTCGGCGGCCAGCCGCAGCTCGTCGGGCGCGGTGACACCGAAGGAGCAGCCGGCCAGCCGCTGGACGTCCACGGAGGTGCCGGTGAAGGTCATCGCGGGGTGCAGGGCGAGCGGCAGCGCGCCGGCGCGCAGGGCGGGTGCGAGGACCCCGGTTCCGTACCGGCCGGAGGTGTGCACGATCAGCTGCCCCGGGCGGACCGCGCCGGTCTCCGCGAGACCTTCCACGAGACCCGGCAGTGCGTCGTCGGGGACCGTCAGCAGCACCAGTTCGGCGCGGGCCATTACGTCGGCGGGGGTGACCAGCGGAACGCCGGGCAGGAGCGTGGCGGCTCTGCGCACGGACGCGTCCGAGACGCCGGAGACGGCGACCGGGCGGTGCCCCGCCAGTCGCAGGGCGGCGGCGAGGGCCGGGCCGACCCTGCCGGCTCCGACCACGCCGACGGTGAGGCGGGCTGGTCGGTCCCTGGCATCCAGGGGCTCGTGTGGTGCGTTCACATTCACGCGGGGACGGCCTTCCGTTCCAGTCCGCGGCGGGTACCGGACGATTTCTCGTCATGCTACGCCAGCGTTTCGCGCACCCGCCGCGCTGTCCACAGCCTGTGGGCGGCGACCGCGCCGCACGCTGTTCCCCTACCCCGGCCACCGCTCACCGCACACCCCGCGATGCGCGAGCGCGCGCTGGAGCTGGCCGCCGCACGCGGGCCGAAGCAGACCGACTTCGCGGCCCGGCTGCTCGACGACCCGACGTCCGTGCGGGCCTGGCTGCGGCGGCTCTTCGAAGACTGCGACCAGGCGTTCTTCGCCGACACGTGGCGGCGTATACGGGTCCAACTTGCCGCCGACGCCCGGCACAAGGGCGAGGTGCTGCGGCACAAGGGCCTCGCCGAGGCGCTGTACGCGGTGTCTCCCGCGCTGTCGCTGGAGGAGCGATGCGGCAGTGCGGGGGGGCGGCGCCCGGACCCGTATCCACGCGGACAAGCCGGCCGAGGGGCGCACCAGCGCCATGGATCCGGCCGTCGGCGCGGGGCTCACCTTCGTCCCGTCCAGCTTCGGCTGGCCGCACTTGTCGGTCCTGCACGCGCTGGGCTGGCGTCCGGTGATCCACTATCCGGTCGGCGCCCCCGAGATGTCACGGCACCTGACGGTGCTGAAGAAGGCGGGCCTGGTGACGATGCAGCGGCGCGGACGGTACGTCATGCACCAACTGGGGCGCCCGCTCGACCACGCGTCGTCTCGCGCGTCGGCTGGCACCGGACCACCGCACACCGCACGCTGGAGGCATGACATTTCCGGGCGAGTCGGCCGAGTACCGTGCCGCGCGCGATCGGCTGCTCCTGCAGGAGGTCTCGCTGCGCCGTGCCACCGAGGCGGTGGCTGCCGCGAGGCGCAAGCTGCCTCCTGGCGGGCTGGTTCCCGAGGACTACGTCTTCCAGGGAGCCGGGGCCGACGGCGCTCCGGCCGATGTGCGGCTCTCGGAGCTGTTCGCGCCGGGCAAGGACTCGCTGGTGATCTACGGCTTCATGTTCCCGCGCGACCCCGGTGACGACCGGCCGGGCCCCAGGACGAGGCGCACAGCGCAGCTGAAGCGCGAGGAAGGGCCTTGCCCGTCGTGCACGGCGATCCTCGATCAGCTCGACGGCGCCGTCGAGCACGTCACCCAGCGCGTCAACTTCGCGGTCGTGGCGAAGGCGCCGCTGCCCCGGCTTCTCGCGTTCGCCGAGGAGCGCGGCTGGCGACGGCTGCGCCTGCTGTCCGCGGCAGGCAATACGTACCGGCGTGACTATCTCGCCGAGACGGCGGAGGGCGTGTCGATGCCGATGCTCAACGTCTTCCGGCGCGACGGCGAGGAGATCCGCCACTTCTGGGGCTCGGAGCTGCTCTACGCGCCCACCGACGATCCCAGTCAGGGTCCCCGCCATGTCGGCACCATCGAGCCGCTCTGGAACCTGTTCGACCTCACACCGGACGGGCGCGGAACCGACTGGGACGAGCAGCTGGACTACCAGGACTACCTGTAGGGCTACTTGTCGATGTCGCCGACGACGAAGAACAGCGATCCGAGGATCGCGACCATGTCCGCGACCAGCGTCCCCGGCAGCAGCTCCGTCAGCGCCTGGATGTTGTTGAACGACGCGGAGCGCAGCTTCAGGCGGTACGGCGTCTTCTCGCCCTTCGACACCAGGTAGTACCCGTTGATGCCGAGCGGGTTCTCGGTCCAGGCGTACGTGTGGCCCTCCGGGGCCTTCAGTACCTTCGGCAGCCGCTGGTTGATCGGACCGGGCGGCAGGTCGGCCATCCGGTCGAGGCAGGCATCCGCGATGTCCAGCGCGTTGTGTGTCTGGTCGAGGAGGATCTCGAAGCGGGCCAGGCAGTCGCCCTCGGTCCTGGTGGCGACCTTGAGGGTGTCCTGGAGTTCGCCGTACGCGAGGTACGGCTCGTCGCGCCGCAGGTCGAAGTCGACGCCGGAGGCACGGGCGATGGGGCCGCTGACGCCGTACGCGTGCACGGCCTCCGCCGAGAGGATGCCGACCCCGCGCGTACGGCCCCGGAAGATCTCGTTGCCGAGGACGAGGTTGTCGTAGACGTCCATCCGGGAGCGGACGTCCGCGATGGTCTCGCGGGCGCGGCCGAGCCAGCCTGCGGGCAGGTCCTCCTTGAGGCCGCCGACCCGGTTGAACATGTAGTGCATGCGGCCGCCGGAGACCTCCTCCATGACGGCCTGGAGCTCCTCGCGCTCTCGGAACGCGTAGAAGACCGGGGTGATTCCGCCCAGTTCAAGGGGGTACGACCCGAGGAACATCAGGTGGTTGAGGACCCGGTTGAGCTCGGCGAGAAGCGTACGGGTCCAGACCGCTCGCTCCGGGACCTCCATGCCGAGCATCCGCTCGACGGCCATGACGACGCCGAGCTCGTTCGAGAAGGCGGACAGCCAGTCGTGGCGGTTCGCGAGCATCACGATCTGGCGGTAGTCACGCGCCTCGAAGAGCTTCTCCGCGCCCCGGTGCATGTAGCCGATCACCGGCTCCGCGTGCTGGATGCGCTCGCCGTCGAGGACCAGGCGGAGGCGGAGGACGCCGTGGGTGGAGGGATGCTGGGGGCCGATGTTGAGCACCATGTCGGTGCTCTCCGCCGCGCCGCCGATGCCGACCGTGGTCTCCGTCATGCGGCCAGTATCCCCCGTGGGCCGTACGGGGCGGGCGGGGGCTCCTGCGGAAGCCATTTCCGCAGCCCGCCCGCAGACGCGGCGCCGGCCGCGGGCGCCGACGGCGGTGCGCCGGCCACTAGGGGCGTCCCCCACTCCTGCCCCCGTTGGACGGACGGGCGGGTGGGAAAGGCACCCACTGCATCAGCCAGCCGAAGTCCCCCAGGCCGCCCCGTGCCGTCAGCTCGGCGGCTTCACCCGTCGACGCGAGCGCCCGTACGTACGCCGCCGGATCCGTACTCGCCAGTGCGAGCGGTGGGCGCGCGGCCGTTACGCCGAGGCGGTGCAGGGCCTCGCGCTGCGTCAGCAGTTCCGCCCCCGGAAGCGCGCACGCGTCCAGCGCCACGTGGGCGGTGATGTCGCAGCTTCCGTCGGGTACGGGGCGTACCTCGCGCCCCGTACGGAACCCGGTCAGCGAGCCGAACGGCGGGCGTGCCGCGCGGGAGTGGGCGTAGTCCACGGCAACCGCGAGCCCCGCGTCGAGCGTCGCAACGGCGGCGGCCCACGCGAGGTCCCGGGGCCGCCCAATCTCGGCCCGCAGCCCGGCGGCGGCCCACTGCGCCGACCCGACGGGCGGCGCGGGCTCGGCCATGTACCCCCCGCCCGGACCTATGGCCTCCGCAGCGTCTGCCTCGTACCCCTGCGACAGGCCCGCAGGCTGCGCAGACTCCGCCTCGTGCCCTTGGTCCGGCCCAGCCGGCTGCAGGGGCCGCGCCCCGCGCTTCCGGCCCAGCTCCGCACGTATGGCCTCGTGCCCCGGCCCCTGTCCTGCGGCCTCAGCAGGATCTGTCTCGTACGCCTGCCACGGGCCCTGGCCGGGCCCCGCGCCGGCATCCACGCCCGCGCCCATGTCCGCATCCGCGCCCGCGCCCGCACCCGCACCCGCACCCGCCCCCAGCGGCCACCACCGCGTCAGCCACTCCGCGTCCGCGCCCGTCACCTCATCGCCCAGACGTTCCTCGCCGTCCGTCGCCCGTACGAGCACGTATCGCGCCGTACCCTCCGCGTCCGTCTCCGCGACGTCCACCGGCACGTTGTCCAGCCACTCGTTCGCGAACAGCAGCCCGCTCACGCCCGACGGCGGCTCGGCCCGCCACTCGACGCGGGGGTCCAGGTCCGCCGGGCGGGGCGCCCGTTCCACCGCGTACGGCCGCACCCGCGCCGAGAGGCCCGGCGGCAGCGCCGTCAGCACGCCGGTCAGCAGCTCACCCCGGCCCGCGCCGATGTCGACCAGCGCCAGCTCGTCCGGCTGCCCCAGTGCGTCGTCGACCTCCGTCAGCAGCTGCGCGACGGCCGAAGCGAAGAGCGGGGACGCGTGCACCGACGTACGGAAATGGCCTGCCGGACCAGGCCCTCCGGGGCGTACGTAGAACCCTTCGGGCCCGTACAGCGCGGCCTCCGTCGCTTCCCGCCACCCCTGCCACTCATCCGTCACGGCACCAAGTCTCCACCTTGGGGAGTAGGCTCCGGTCCACCGGATCGCTCCTCCGGTTGACCCCTGCACCTATTGGGTTTCCCTACGCTGGGTTACGTGCAACGCCTCTACGACTTCATCCGCAGACACCCGACGAGCGTCGACAGCTTCTGGGCTGTGATGCTCTTCGGGTTCTCCATGCTGTGGGCCGTCCAGGCGACGATGGGCACCGAGCCGCGGATCGCGGCCATCCCGATCGTTACGCTGCTCTGTCTCGTGGTGGCGCTGCGCCGCCGCGCGCCGCAGAAAATGCTGCTGCTGGCGATCATGATGGGCGTCGCCCAGCTCGCGTTCGACGTCGAGGTCAACCCGGCCGACTGGGCCATGCTCGTCATCATCTACACCGTCGCCGCGAGCGACGGGCCACGCTGGGTCTCGCGCGTCGCGCTCGTCGGCGGCCTGGCCGCTGCTCCGCTGGCGCAACTGCGCTGGCCGGCCGACAAGGACGGCACGGTCCTTCCGGCCATCTTCTTCTCGATCGTCATGGCGCTGCCGTTCGCACTGGCATGGGTTCTGGGCGATTCGATGCGGACCCGGCGTGCGTATTTCGCGGAGCTGGAGGAGCGCGCCGCGCGCCTGGAGAAGGAACGCGAGGCGCAGTCGAAGGTGGCGGTCGCCGCCGAGCGGGCCCGTATCGCCCGCGAGCTGCACGATGTCGTCGCGCACAACGTCTCGGTGATGGTGGTGCAGGCGGACGGCGCGGCGTACGTCCTGGACGCCTCCCCCGCCCAGGCCAAACAGGCACTGGAAACCATCTCGACGACCGGGCGCCAGGCGCTCGCCGAGATGCGGCGCCTCCTGGGCGTGCTGCGAACCGGCGAGCAGGCGGTGAGCGGCGAGTACGTGCCGCAGCCCGACGTCGAGCAGATCGAGGACCTCGTCGAGCAGGTACGGACCGCGGGGCTGACCGTCGACTTCAAGGTCGAGGGCACGCCCCGGCCGCTGCCCAGCGGCGTGGAGCTCACGGCGTACCGCATCGTGCAGGAAGCCCTCACCAATACGCGCAAGCACGGCGGTCCCGACGCGGGCGCGAGCGTACGCCTGGTCTACTTCGACGACGGGCTCGGCCTGCTTGTCGAGGACGACGGGCGGGGCGCGGCGCACGAGCTGTACGAGGACGGCGGGGCCGACGGGCAGGGTCACGGGCTGATCGGCATGCGGGAGCGCGTGGGTATGGTCGGCGGCACGCTGGACGCGGGGCCGCGGCCGGGCGGCGGCTTCCGGATCAGCGCACTGCTTCCCTTGAAACCGGCCCACTGATCCGCCCGGCCCACCGACCCGCCCATTTCTTCCGAGTGCCTGACTTCCGAGTGCCTGACGAAAGGTCACCCTCTCCATGTCCATCCGCGTGATGCTCGTAGACGACCAGATGCTGCTGCGCACCGGCTTCCGGATGGTCCTGGCCGCTCAGCCGGACATGGAGGTGGTCGCCGAGGCGGGCGACGGGGCGGAGGCGATCGAGGTCTTGCGCTCGGCGGCGGTGGACGTGGTCCTGATGGACGTACGCATGCCGAAACTGGACGGGGTCGAGGCGACGCGGCGGATCTGCGCGGAGCCGGATGCGCCGAAGGTCCTCATCCTGACCACGTTCGACCTGGACGAGTACGCCTTCTCCGGGCTGAAGGCGGGGGCGAGCGGCTTCATGCTGAAGGACGTGCCGCCGGGCGAACTGCTGGCCGCGATCCGCTCGGTGCACAGCGGCGACGCGGTCGTGGCGCCGTCGACGACGCGGCGCCTGCTGGACCGCTTCTCGCCGCTGCTGCCCAGCACGGGCAAGGAGACGCAAGCCGTCAACAGCGCGCTGGGGCGGCTGACGGACCGTGAGCGCGAGGTGATGCTGCTCGTCGCGCAGGGGCTGTCGAACGGGGAGATCGCGGCACGGCTGGTCCTGTCGGAGGCCACGGTCAAGACGCACGTGGGCCGCATCCTGACGAAGCTGAACCTGCGGGATCGCGTCCAGGTGGTGGTACTGGCGTACGAGTCCGGACTGGTCCGGGCGGGCGGCGGCGGTGGCCTGGCCGCGGGTTAGTCAGGCCCCCACGCGGCGGCAGCCGCAAACGTCACAGCCGGGAAGGGGCGGGCGGGGGAACAGCGCCGCAGGCACCCGTCGTCCCACCTCGCACCCACACCGGCACCGGCACCTATGAGATCGCGCTGCGCAGCTCCGCCACGCTGAGCTGTTCCGTTTCGTCGTGGGCCGTCAGGTCGATGACCTGGCCGACCACCCGCGTCCCCGACGCCCTGCTCGCCGCCGCCAGCGCCTCCTCGCCCACCACGTCCGCGAGGTCTTCCTTCTCGACGGCTTCGATCGCCGCCGGGCCCGGCTTCTGTGTGCCGAAGAAGTCGAAGCCGCCCTCCGTGCGCGACGCACGACGGTTCTGCGCGGCGTCGTACGGGACGACCGCGGAAGCGGACGCGACGGGGCGCGTGACGATGGCGGACGACGGCCGCGCGTGTTCCGGGGAGCTCCCGGACACGGCATCGGTACCGGCGGCCGCCACGTGCTTCCCCTCCGGCTGCTCCACCCCACCGGGTCCCCGCGGTTCCCGCGCCTGCTGCTTCGCCGCGTTGCGCGACAGGTTGTCCAGCGCCATGGTGGCCCGCAGGTACGCGGACGGCGTCGGCGTACTGCTCGCCGCGGGCAGCGCCTTCGCAGGAGACGCCGCCTCTATCGCCAGCAGCCTCCGGCCCTCCAGCGCGCTCGCCCGCTCCGTCTCGGCGGTCGCGTACCGGCGCAGCAGCGCCGCGTGCTCGCCCCGCAGCGCGGCCAGCTCGACCCGCTTGGCGCGCAGCTTCGCGTCGAGCCTGGTCCGCAGAGCACGCGATTCGTCGAGGTCGGACTCCAGATCGGCTATTCGCTCCTCGGTCTTCCACTCGTCGCTCGCCCGCGCCCGTGTCAGCTCGGCGACTCTCCGCCCCGCCGAACGGTCCCAACTGCGCATCATGACCGCGCCGGTGACCGCGGCAGCGGCCGCGACGGCGACCAAGCCGCGCAGCACCACCGGTTCCGCGAACAACCACGCACCGGCGGCGCTGATTATCGATGCGCCGGCGACCGCGGAAGGCGGAAGGATCCTGTGCAGGGGTGGGGAATGGCGGTGGCGTCCACGTGGCATGGCCTGAAATTTACCGTGCATGGACGATGGATGGGGCCCCGCCCGGCAATCTGTTCCCGGGCGGTTACCCATTTGCTTACCGGGGCTACTTCTTGATCAGGCCCTTGGACTCCAGATACGCCTTCGCAGCGTCGGCGGGCTTCACCCGTTCCGCGTCGATCTTGCGGTTCAGATCGACCAGATCATCCGTCGTCAGCACCTTCGTGAGCTTGCCGAGAGCGTCGGCTATCTCCTGCGATCCGGCGTCCTTCGCATTGACGACGGGCAGTACGTTGTCCGCGTTCTGGAGCTTCTTGTCGTCCTCCAGGAGTACGAGCCCGAAGCCCTCCAGCGTCGCGTCCGTCGTCGTGGTCAGCACCAGCTGATCGGCGCCGTCCTTGACGGCCTGCTTGGCCTGCGGAGTCCCTACGCCCTTGGGGTCGACGCCCTTCACGTCGATCCCGTACTCCTTCTTCAGGCCCGGTGCACAGAAGGGCCGGACCGTGCATTCGTCGCCTGCGGCGATCTTCACCCCGAGCTTGGACTCGCCGAGGTCGGAAAGCGTCTTGAGCTTGTTCTTCTCGGCGTATTCCTTGCTCACCGCGAAGGCGTTCTGGTCGACGGCCTCGCCTGCCGGCAGCGCCTTGAGCCCGCGCGGCTCCGCGAGCTTCTCCAGCGCATTGAAGGTGGCGGTCACATCGCTGGACGCGACCGGATTCTTCTCCGGCGCCTTGGGGCCGTTGGCCTTTGCGTTCAGGAATTCCGCAAGCGTAGCGGCGTATTCCGGTACGACGTCGATCTCGCCCTTCTCCAGGGCGGGTTCGTACAGCTCGCGGTTCTCCACCGTCTTGATCGACGTGTCGTATCCGGCGTCGGAGAGAAGCTGCGAGTACAGCTCGGCCAGCACCTTGGACTCGGTGAATCCGGCCGAACCGACCACCAGCGAGCCGTTCTTGCCCGCCTCACCGCCCTTGCCCTTCTCCAAACTCTCGCCGCCGCACGCGGCCAGGCCGCCGGCCAGTGCGATCACGGCCAGTACCGCACCCGCTGTGCGCGAAGTCCTGCTCATGAGGTTCACCATCCAAGGAGAAAAGGGAGAAAGGAGGGAAAAGGGAAGGAAGAGGAGAGAGGCATCGTCAGGCTGTCTTCTGCGCCCCGGCGGCTCGCCGGCGCACCGGGTCGAGCAACCGGTCCGCCGCCACCAGTACGCCCTCGACCAGCAGCGCGAGCCCCGCCACGAGCAGCGCGCCCGCCACCACCTGCGGGGTGTTGTACGTGTTGAAGCCGGCCGTGATGATCCGTCCGAGGCCGCCCTCGCCCGCCATCGCGGCGAGCGTCGCCGTGGCGACGACCTGGACGGCCGCCGACCTCAGCCCCGTCATGACCAGCGGGTACGCGAGTGGCAGTTCGACCCGCAGGAAGAGCTGGCGCCCCGACATGCCCATCCCGCGCGCGGCCTCCACAACCGCCCGGTCCACTTCCCGCATGCCGATGTACGCATTGGTCAGCAGCGGCGGCACCGCGAACAGCACGAGCGCGGTGATCGTCGGCAGGTCGCCCTGCCTGCCCAGTGGTGTGAGCGTCAGCAGAATCAGAACCGCGAGGGTGGGAATCGCCCGCCCCACATTGGAGAGGTTGATGGCGAGTGCTCCGCCCCGGCCGAGGTGGCCGAGCCAGAGCGCGACCGGCAGCGCGATCAGACACGACAGCAACAGGCACACGCCGCTGAAGTACAGATGCTCACCGAGTCGGTTCCAGACGCCGCTCTCGCCCTGCCAGTTGACGGCGGTCGTCAGCCAGGCGAAGGCGTTCCCGATCACTCCCATGGATCAACCGGCCTTCGCGGTACGGGCAGCACGGCCGGCACGGGCGGCCGCCGCACGGCCGGTGCGTATTCGGGGCGTACGCACCCGGGTCCACGGGGTCAGCGCCCGCTGCAGCCAGAGCAGCAGCAGGTCGGCCACCACAGCCAGCAGCACGCAGATCACCGAAGCGGTGAGCACCTGCGCCTTGAAGAGGGAGTCGAGGCCGTCCACGATCAGCGTCCCCAGCCCGCCGTACCCCACGATCGCGCCGACCGTCGTCAGGGCGACCGTCGACACCGTCGCGATCCGCACCCCGGCCAGCAAGGCGGGCAGTGCCAAAGGCAGTTCGACCTCCCACAGCAGTCGCGCCGGCGCGTACCCCATGCCCTGCGCGGCCTCCCGCGCTTCGGCGGGCACGGCTTCCAGCCCGGCCAGGATGTTCCGTACGAGCACGGTCAGCGAATAGAGCACGAGACCCGTGACCACCACGGCCGCCGAAAGCCCGAACAGGGGCAACAGCAGCGAGAACATCGCCAGCGAAGGGACCGTGTAGAGGACGGTCGTCAGGCCCAGAATCGGACCCGCGAGCCTGCTGCGGCGACCGCCTTGCCCGCGCGCGAGCAAGGCCAGCGGGAAGGCGATCAGCAGCCCGAGCACCACCGAAAGCGCGGTGATCCACACATGCTGCACGGTCGCATCGGTCAGCTCCTGGCCGCGGGAACGCACATACTCCCCGCAAATCCAGTCGTTCGCCGTCAGACAGCTCTGGCCGCTCATGCGTCCCCGCCTCCCCCGAGTCCCCGAACTCATGTCTGACGACATTCACGTCTCACGACCATATCCTCGGCCACTGACAATCGCCGAGGGCCGCCACATTCCAGCAACACGGGGCGGGGGCATGGGGGTCGCCCCCCGGAAAAGTGACAGCGCGTCACACGGGCAACAATGGGGGAACCATGATCCGATTCGAGCACGTCACCAAGCGGTACGCCGATGGCACCACCGCCGTCGACGACCTCTCCTTCGAAGTCGCGGAGGGCGAACTGGTCACGCTCGTCGGGCCGTCCGGCTGCGGCAAGACCACCACCATGAAAATGGTGAACCGGCTGATCGAGCCGACCGAGGGCCGGATATTCCTCGACGGGGCCGACATATCCGCCATCGATCCCGTTCAGCTGCGCCGCCGCATCGGCTATGTCATCCAGCAAGTCGGCCTCTTCCCCCACAAGACGGTTCTGGAGAACACCGCGACCGTCCCCCACCTCCTCGGCGTCAAGCGCTCCAAAGCCCGCGAGCGCGCCGCCGAGCTCCTCGATCTGGTCGGCCTCGACCCGTCCGTGCACGGCGACCGCTACCCCGACCAGCTCTCCGGCGGCCAGCGCCAACGCGTCGGCGTGGCAAGGGCCCTGGCCGCGGACCCGCCCGTGCTTCTGATGGACGAGCCGTTCGGCGCGGTCGACCCGGTCGTGCGCGAGCATCTCCAGAACGAGTTCCTGAGGCTCCAGTCGCAGGTGCGCAAGACCGTCCTCTTCGTCACTCATGACATCGAGGAGGCCGTCCGTCTCGGTGACCGCATCGCCGTCTACGGGCAGGGCAGGATCGAGCAGTTCGACGCCCCGGCGGCCGTACTGGGCATGCCCGCCACCCCCTACGTCGCGGACTTCGTCGGCGCCGACCGGGGCCTCAAGCGCCTCTCCGTCACGCCCATAGAGCCCGGTGACCTGGAACAGCCGCCCGTCGTGCACCTCGACGACCCGGTCAAGAAGGCAGCCGCCGCACTGACGGCCGAAGGCGCTCGCTGGGCCGTCGTCCTGGACAGCGAGGACGACCTGCACGGCTGGATCTCCGCCGAGCAGGCCCGGACGGCCACCGGGACCGTACGCGAACACGCCCGCCGCATGGAGGCGTGGCTGCCCGTCGGCGCCTCGCTCAAGCAGGCCTTCTCCACAATGCTCCAGCACGACGCGGGCTGGATCGCGGTCATCGACAAGGACAGTGCCGGACGTTTCCTCGGCGTACTCACCCCGGCCCGTCTCCATGAGGCACTGCGCCGTTCCATCGACGCCGACGCCCAGGCCCTTCCCCGTACAGCGGTGGAAGTGGAGTCCGTCAGTTCGCCCTGAGCCTGCCGCTGATCCACTCCAGGGCGGGCGCTATTTCGCGCCGCCAGGTGCCGAAGTTGTGGCCGCCGCTGTCCAGGGTGATCGACGAGACCCGGGCGGGCGGCTTCACCTTCTCGATGAAAAGCCGGGTGCCCTGCAGATTGCCTTCGCCCTCCCTTGAACTGGTCACAAGGAAGGACGACTTCGACGGCTTCAGGTGGTCAAGACTCCACAGCAGGTCGGCCCGGTTCGCCTCATTCCTGTTGCCGTGGAAGAGGTCCCCTGTCGTCGCGTCTTCGGCCGCCTTGTAGTACGCGGACATGCCCGCTCCCGCACCGAAGGTTCCGGGGTGGTGGATGGCGATTTTCAGGGCGCAGTAGCCGCCGGTGGAGTTCCCCATGAAGCCCCAGTTCCGCGGCTTTGTGCCCACCCTGTAGGACTCGGATATCGCCTTGGGCAGGTCCTTGGCGAAGAAGGTCTCGGTCTGCGGGCCGCCCGGTACGTCCACGCATTCGGTGTCGCGGGGCGGCGCGACGGTGGGCCGCATCATCACCAGGATCATCGGCTGCATGTTGCCCGCCGCCGCCTGCGTGTACGCCGTCGCCGGATAGCGCAGTCCCTTGAGGAGGTTCTCCGCTGTACCCGGATAGCCGGTGAGCACCACGGACGCGGGGAAGTTCCTCCCGGCGTAACGTGGTTGGAAGTACTCCGGTGGCAGATAGACGTAAGCGGGGCCCTCTATCTTCGACTTCTCCCCCGCTATGACGACCTTCTGTATCTGGCCTCCCGTTGCCGGCTTGTGACCGCCCGGCACGTCAACACCCTGCGTCCCTACGACTTTGAGGTGCTTCGCGCCGGCCGAGTGGTCGACGACCACTCCCATTTCGGTCTCCTGGCCGAAAAGGTCGGCCCAGGAGCCGTAAAAGAGGAAGGACTTGTTGGCCGCCAGTCCCACGGAGGCGAACAGCATCAACTGGGTTGCGAACAGCAGCCCGACACGGCCCAGTACGGAGCGCACGTTGCGCCCGGCCAGACGCGGCCAGAGCCAGATCGTGGCGACGAACAGCGCCACCGCCAGAAGGACGGCGAGCGCCAGAACCTTATTGCTGGTGAGACCCATGATGACGATCGAGCTTTCTGCCTCAGAATTTCCGGTGAGCGAGTGAACCCGCACCGCTGATGCGCCGTCCTAGAGAGCGCAAATTGTCCGGCGCTTCGGCCCACGGACAGAGAATCTTTCGCGGAGCCACGGGAAGCGATGTCTATCAGGCTAGATGGGGATAAATCGGGAGCGGTTCCGAATCGAGTACGGCGGATCCTGAGCGGTCCACGACCCGAGTCGGTGCCCTCCCTGGTCGGTACGGCCTGCGCCCTCGTAGGCCTCCTGGACATCGCCGCCGGTGTCTTCCCGCGCTTCCGGCACAGCCGGATGCACGCCGCCGCCGAGGTGCTGCCCGGGGCTCTCGGCCCGTTCGCGGCCGCCCTCGCGATCAGTGCGGGCGTACTGCTGCTGCTTCTCGCGCACGCCCTCAAGCGCCACAAGCGCCGCGCCTGGCGGGCCGCCGTGGTGCTGCTGCCCGCCGGTGCCGCGGCGCAGTTCACGTACCGGCATTCGGTCATCGGCGTGGTGATCTCGCTCGCGCTGCTGGTCCTTCTGCTGCGTCACCGCGGCGAGTTCGCAGCGCTGCCCGACCCGCGGAGCCGCTGGAAGGCGGTGGCGAACTTCGTTCTCCTCGGCGCCGGTTCCCTCGGCCTGGGCCTGGTCATCGTCAGCTCGCACCCGGCGAAGGTCGTCGGTAATCCGAGCGTCGCCGACCGGCTTGAGCACGTCCTGTACGGGCTCTTCGGCTTCGAGGGCCCTGTCGACTACGCGGGCCGGGTCTCCTGGACCGTCGGCTACTCGCTCGGCGCCCTCGGCCTGCTCACCGCCGTCACCACGATCTACCTGGCCCTGCGCCCCGAGCACCCGGCCGCTCGCCTCACCCCCGACGACGAGCACCGCCTGCGCGAGCTGCTGGCCAAGCACGGCGGCCGCGACTCCCTCGGCCACTTCGCGCTCCGCCACGACAAGGCCGTCGTCTTCTCCCCCAGCGGCAAGGCCGCCGTCACCTACCGCGTCGTATCCGGCGTGATGCTCGCCAGCGGCGACCCGATCGGCGACGTGGAGGCCTGGCCGGGCGCCATCGAGCGCTTCATGGACGAGGCCAAGGCCCACTCCTGGACCCCGGCCGTCATGGGCTGCAGCGAGACCGGCGGCGAAGTGTGGACCCGCGAGACCGGACTCGACGCGCTGGAGCTCGGGGACGAAGCGGTGGTGGACGTGCCGGATTTCTCCCTCGCCGGGCGCGCCATGCGGAACGTACGCCAGATGGTCAAGCGCATCGAGCGCGGTGGTTACGAAACCCGGGTACGACGCGTCCGTGACCTCGGCGAAGCCGAGTTGGACCGCATCCGGCGGGCCGCCGCCGACTGGCGCGGCACCGACACCGAGCGCGGCTTCTCCATGGCGCTCGGCCGCATCGGCGAACCCGGCGACGGAGACTGCGTGATCGCCACCGCCCACAACACCGCCGACGCGGATTCCCCGTACGGCGACCTGAAGGCCGTACTCCACTTCGTCCCGTGGGGTACGGACGGCATGTCCCTCGACCTGATGCGCCGCGACCGCTCCGCCGACCCCGGCATGAACGAACTGCTGATCGTCGCCGCTCTCCAGGCCGCACCCCAGCTGGGCGTGACCCGCGTCTCGCTCAACTTCGCGATGTTCCGCTCGGCGCTCGCCCGCGGGGAGAAGATCGGCGCGGGACCGGTGCTCCGCATCTGGCGCGGGCTGCTCGTCTTCCTGTCCCGGTGGTTCCAGATCGAGTCGCTGTACAAGTTCAACGCCAAGTTCAGGCCGCGCTGGGAGCCGCGTTTCGTGGTCTTCCGCACCACCCGCGACCTGCCGCGCATCGGCTTCGCGGCGATGCAGGCGGAGGGCTTCGTGACACTGGCCCTGCCCCGCCCGTTCGCCTCCCGCCGCGCGTCGGCCAGGCAGCCGCGCCCGTGCGCGCACCTCGACCAGGTGCGGGCGCGCGAGGCCGGGCAGTCGGCCGCCTGAGCCCGCACGACTCGCCGTCCGGGATCAGCCGATGCTGATCGCGATCTTGCCGCGGGTGTGGCCCTCCATGCTCAGCCGCAACGCGTCGGCGGTCTGCTCCAGCGGGAAGACCGCGGCGACCTCGACGGCCAGCGCACCGCGCTCGGCCAGCTCGGTCAGCGCCGTCAGGTCGGCGGTGTCGGGGCGTACGAAGACATAGCTGCCGCCGAGCCCCAGGACCGCGCCGTCCGCGACGGACGCCAGTCGGCCACCGGGAGCGAGCAGCCCCGGCGAGACCTTCAGCGCCTCGCCGCCGACCAGGTCGAGCACGGCGTCCACGCCGCCGGGCGCGAGCGCCTTGACGCGGTCGGCGAGCCCTTCGCCGTACGTCACGGGGGTGGCGCCCAGGGACCGCAGGTAGTCGTGGTTGCGCTCGCTCGCCGTGCCGATGACCCGGACGCCGAAGGCGCGGGCGATCTGCACCGCCAGCGAACCGACGCCCCCGGCCGCCGCGTGCACCAGCAGTGTGTCGCCCTCGGTGACGCCGAGGTGGCGGGTGAGCGCCTGGTACGCCGTGAGGCCGGCCAGCGGAAGCCCGGCCGCCTCCTCGAAGGTGAGGTTCGCCGGCTTGCGGGCCAGGGTGCGCACGGGTGCGGCGACGTACTCGGCGAAGGTGCCGCGCGAGACGAAGTCCTCGCGGACGTATCCGATGACCTCGTCGCCGGGCGCGAACTCGGTCACGCCGACGCCCGTCTGCTCGACGACGCCTGCGACGTCCCAGCCCGGGATCACGGGGAAGACCGCGTCGAGCGCGGATTCGAGGTAGCCCGCCTGGATCTTCCAGTCGACAGGGTTGACGGAGGCCGCCCTGACCCGGACGAGCACGGCGTCGGGGCCGAGCTTGGGGTCCGGCGCATCGCCGTATTCGAGGACGTCCGGGCCGCCGTAGGTGCGGTAGGTGATGGCCTTCATCGCGCTGCTCCCAAAATGCTTGAGTACATCAAGTAACGCTTTAGACCGTAGACCTCAATGATTGAGATAGTCAAGCTTTGGTTGATAGGCTGGCAACGTGACAGAGACCATCCCCACCAAGGCCCAGCTCATGGAGCGGCTCGCCGAGTCCTTCAGCGGCTACTACGGCGACTTCTCCCTCGCCGCCGCCGACGCGGGCCTCACCGCCAGCCAGGCCAAAACCCTCGGCGTCCTGCGCGCCTCCCCTGCCTCGATGCGCTCACTGGCGACCACGCTGGCCTGCGACGCGTCCAACATCACCGGGATCGTCGACCGCCTGGAGAAGCGCGAGCTCGTACGCCGCGAGGTCAGCCCCACCGACCGCCGCGTGAAGAACGTCGCCCTCACCGAGGCCGGCGAGGAGACCGTCGACGCCATCCGCGCCCGCATGCACACCACGCACGCCGCGATCGACGCCCTCGGCGACGAGGAACGCGCCACGCTGTACGAGCTCCTCGGCCGTGTCTTCAGCGGTTCACGCGGTCTACGCGGTTCAGGCGGTTCGGGCCCGGCCGCCTGACGCCTAGGCTGGACGCATGAGTACGTTGCGCGAGCGTGGCCGGATCGAGGGTCTGCCGGACTGGGACCGCTGTGCGGTGATGGGGGTCGTCAATGTGACGCCCGATTCCTTCTCCGACGGCGGGCGCTGGTTCGACACGACCGCCGCGGTCAAGCGCGGTCTCGAACTCGTCGCCGAGGGCGCCGACCTGATCGACGTCGGGGGCGAGTCGACCCGCCCCGGCGCCTCCCGCGTCGACGCCGACGAAGAGCTGAAGCGGGTCATCCCCGTGGTGCGCGGCCTCGCCTCCGAGGGCGTCACCGTCTCCGTCGACACCATGCGCGCCGCCGTCGCCGAGCAGGCGATCGCGGCGGGCGCGGTCCTGGTCAACGACGTGAGCGGCGGTCTCGCCGACCCCGCCATGATCCCTGCGGTCGCGGCGGCCGGAGCGCCCTTCGTCGTCATGCACTGGCGCGGCTTCAGCGACCGAATGAACAGCCGCGCGGTGTACGCCGATGTGGTCGGCGAGGTCGTGTCCGAGCTGCACGCGCGCATGGAAGCCGTGGTCGGCGGCGGCATCGCCCCCGAGCGCGTCGTCATCGACCCCGGGCTCGGCTTCGCCAAGCAGGCCGAGCACGACCTGGCCCTGGTCGCCCACCTCGCCGACCTGCGCGCCCTGGGCCGCCCCCTGCTCGTCGCCGCTTCCCGCAAGCGGTTCCTCGGCCACGTACTGGCGGCATCCGCCGGCGCGGGCGCCGCCCCGCCGCCCGCCCGCGAGCGCGACGCCGCCACCGCCGCCGTCTCCGCGATCGCCGCACACGAGGGCGCCTGGGCGGTGCGCGTCCACGAGGTACGGGCGACGGCCGACGCCGTACGGGTCGCCAGGGCCGTCGAGGGAGCCCTGTGAGCCGCGCCAACACGGACGTCGAGCAGGTCGAACTGGCCAACACGGCGTTCTACGAGGCCGTGGAGCGCGGAGACTTCGAGGAACTGTCGTCGATCTGGCTGGACGACGAGGTCTCCTGCGTACACCCGGGCTGGCCGGTGCTCTCGGGCCGCGGCGAGGTGTTGCGCTCGTACGCCCTGATCATGGCCAACACCGAGTACATCCAGTTCTTTCTCACCGACGTAAAGGTGACGGTGCTCGGCGACACCGCGCTGGTGAACTGCACCGAGAACACGCTCAGCGGCGGTCCTGCCGAGGAGGCCGGCGAGCTGGGGCCTCTGGTCGGCCAGCTGATCGTGGCCACCAATGTGTTCCGCCGCACCGAGGACGGCTGGCGACTCTGGTCTCACCACGGGTCCCCGGTTCTGACCGAAACCGGCGACGAAGAGGACGACGAGACCCCGGCCTGAGTGGGTAGGGGCCTCTTGAAGGTTGGCGCCCCTGGCCCTTGGGTATGGGCGGCTACCAGTCCCGTGAGCTTCTGTCCATAGCCCCCTTGGGCGTCCGCTGTCAGTGCTCGCAGGTAGATTCGGTTGAGGGCGGCGTGCCGACCGCACTCGGCAGGCGCCCTTGTTCACTACGACAGCAGGAGTGATTCGCGTGGATCGTGTCGCGCTGCGCGGCCTCAAGGCCCGTGGGCACCACGGTGTGTTCCCCCGGGAGCGGGAGGAAGGCCAGACCTTCATCGTGGACCTGGTGCTCGGCCTCGACACCCGCCCCGCCGCGGCCGACGACGACCTGGCGAAGACCGTGCACTACGGCGTGGTGGCGGAGGAAGTCGTGGACGTCGTGGAGGGCGAAGCGGTCGATCTGATCGAGACGCTCGCCGAGCGGATCGCCCAGCAGTGTCTCAAGCACGACGGTGTGCAGGAGGTCGAGGTGTGCGTCCACAAGCCGGATGCTCCGATCACGGTCCCCTTCGACGATGTGACCATCACCATCACCCGGAGCCAAGTATGAACCCCGCACAGAGCGACCCGACAGTGCAGCCGGTGCCCGCCTCCGTGGTGGAGCAGGTGGATGCGGCGGATGTGACGCTGTCCAACCCGAAGCGTGCGGTGGTCTCCCTCGGCTCCAATCTGGGCAACAGGCTGGAGACCCTCCAGGGCGCGATCGACGCTCTGGAGGACACGCCCGGCCTGCGGGTGAAAGCCGTCTCGCCGGTGTACGAAACGGAGCCCTGGGGCGTCGCCCCCGGCTCCCAGCCCTCGTACTTCAACGCGGTCGTCGTCATCAAGACCACCCTGCCGCCGTCCTCTCTCCTGGAGCGCGGCCAGGCCATCGAGGAAGCGTTCGACCGGGTGCGGGAGGAGCGCTGGGGGGCGCGCACGATCGACGTGGACATCGTGGCGTACGCCGATGTGGTGTCCGACGACCCGGTCCTCACCCTCCCGCATCCGCGCGCCCACGAGCGTGCCTTCGTGCTCGCCCCGTGGCACGACGTGGAGCCGGAGGCCCAGCTGCCCGGCCGCGGCCCGGTCGGCGAGCTGCTGGCCGAGGTCGGCGTCAGCAGCGTTCACCCGCGCGCCGATCTGGAACTCCGCCTGCCCGAGTAATCGTTAGGCTTGCGGAAAATTGTGCGGATGTGAGGGGCGCTCTCGGTGAAGCAACTTCGGCTCGGCGTACTGGCCGGTCTCTTCGCCGTGGCCGGAATCCTCTCCTGGGGCGCTGCGCGGCTCTGGGACACGATCGACACCCTGCCGAGCGTGCCGCTGGCGGCACCCGTCGTGCTGGCGGTGATCGCCGCCGTGCTCACGGCGACCGCACTGTCGATCCGCTCCCGGCTGCGTGCCCAGCGCGAGCGCCGTCCCGGTGCCAAGGGCGTGGAGCCGCTGATGGCGGCCCGGGCGGTGGTATTCGGCCAGGCGAGCGCGCTGGTGGCGTCCCTGGTCTGCGGGATGTACGGCGGGACGGGCGTCTTCCTGCTGATGAACAGCCTCGACGTGCCCGCCCGCCGGGACCAGGCCATCTATGCGGGCTTTGCGGTCCTGGCGGGCGTGGCGGTCGTTGCCGCGGCGTTCTTCCTGGAGCGCGTCTGCAAGCTCCCGGACGACGAGGACCAGGGCAACAGCAGAGCCTCAGCGGCCTAGGCCTGTCGTGAAACTCGCGGGGCAGGCGGGAGTTTGACGACAGGCCCTAACGCGCCAATATCAGACTCATCGCCTCTGAGCGGGTGCTGCCGTCCCGCAGCTGACCGCGCACGGCAGACGTCGTGGTCTTCGCCCCTGGCTTACGGATCCCGCGCACCGACATGCACATGTGCTCGGCCTCGATGACTACGATCGCGCCACGCGCCTCCAGGATCTCCATCAGGGAGTCTGCGATCTGCGTGGTGAGCCGCTCCTGGACCTGCGGGCGCCGTGCGTAGACGTCGACGAGCCGCGCCAGCTTGGAGAGCCCGGTGATCTTTCCTGTGTCCGCAGGGATGTAGCCGACATGCGCCACGCCGTGGAACGGCAGCAGGTGGTGCTCGCAGAGGCTGACGATCTCGATGCCCTTGACCAGGATCATCTCGTCGTGGCCGAGGTCGAACGTCGTCGTCAGGACATCTTCGGGCTCCTGCCACAGCCCGGCCAGGATTTCCCTGTAGGCCCGCGCCACGCGCCCCGGCGTCGCCCTGAGGCCCTCCCGGTCCGGATCCTCCCCGACCGCGATGAGGAGCTCGCGTACGGCGTTCTCGGCCCGCTTCTCGTCAAACTCGCCGATGGAGCCCTCGCCCGCCAACGTCACCGGGTCGGTCATCACTGCCTCGTTCCTGTGCTTTCGTGCGCGGCCGAAAAACGCCGCGCCCCCACAGGCTAAAACCTGGGGGACGCGGCATCCATTCCGGGCCCCTCGGGGCCGGTGTGATCAGCTCTCGGGACGCTCCTCGGGGATCGCCTCGGTGGCCGGGGTGTCCACAGAACCGGCGGTCACCGCGGGAGCCGCACCGTTGGCGTTGTTGACGCCATTGGTGAGCGAAAGCTCCTTGGGGGAGAGCACCGGCGGCCGCGTGGACGGCATGCGGCGGGAAGAACCGGTCCACGCGGGGCGGGCCGGGCGCTTCACGATCGGGCTGAAGATCTCGGCGATCTCCTCCTTGTTCAGCGTCTCCTTCTCCAGGAGGGCCAGAACCAGGTTGTCGAGAACGTCACGGTTCTCGACGAGGATCTCCCACGCCTCGTTGTGCGCGGTCTCGATGAGCTTCTTGACCTCTTCGTCGACGAGCGCGGCGACCTCTTCCGAGTAGTCCCGCTGGTGACCCATGTCACGGCCGAGGAACGGCTCGGAGCCGTCCTGGCCGAACTTGATCGCGCCGAGGCGCTCGGTCATGCCGTACTGCGTGACCATCGCGCGGGCCGTGGCAGTGGCCTTCTCGATGTCGTTCGAGGCGCCCGTGGTCGGGTCGTGGAACACCAGTTCCTCGGCCGCACGGCCGCCCATCATGTAGGCGAGCTGGTCCAGCATCTCGTTGCGCGTGGTCGAGTACTTGTCCTCGTCCGGGAGCACCATCGTGTAACCGAGGGCACGCCCGCGGGACAGGATGGTGACCTTGTGCACCGGGTCGCTGTTCGGAGAAGCCGCCGCGACCAGGGCGTGTCCGCCCTCGTGGTACGCGGTGATCTTCTTTTCCTTCTCGCTCATGATCCGGGTCCGCTTCTGCGGTCCGGCCACGACGCGGTCGATCGCCTCGTCCAAGGAGTGGTTGTCGACCAGCTTCTTGTCGCTACGGGCGGTCAGCAGCGCGGCCTCGTTCAGCACGTTCGCCAGGTCGGCGCCGGTGAAGCCGGGCGTACGACGGGCGACGGCCCGGAGGTCGACCTCCGGCGTGACCGGCTTGCCCTTGGCGTGCACCTTGAGGATCTCCAGGCGGCCCAGGAGGTCCGGGCGGTCGACCGCGATCTGCCGGTCGAAGCGGCCCGGGCGCAGGAGCGCCGGGTCGAGGATGTCGGGCCGGTTCGTGGCGGCGATCAGGATGACGCCGCCCTTCACGTCGAAGCCGTCCATCTCGACGAGCAGCTGGTTGAGCGTCTGCTCGCGCTCGTCGTGGCCACCGCCCATACCGGCACCGCGGTGCCGGCCGACGGCGTCGATCTCGTCGACGAAGACGATCGCCGGAGCGTTCGCCTTGGCCTGCTCGAAGAGGTCACGGACACGGGAGGCACCGACACCGACGAACATCTCGACGAAGTCGGAACCGGAGATCGAGTAGAACGGGACGCCGGCCTCACCCGCGACAGCACGCGCGAGCAGCGTCTTGCCCGTACCGGGCGGGCCGTACAGCAGCACGCCCTTGGGGATCTTGGCGCCGACGGCCTGGAACTTCGCCGGCTCCTGCAGGAACTCCTTGATCTCGTGGAGCTCCTCGACAGCCTCGTCCGCCCCCGCCACATCGGCGAACGTCGTCTTCGGGGTGTCCTTGGTGATGAGCTTGGCCTTGGATTTCCCGAACTGCATGACCCGGGAGCCGCCGCCCTGCATCTGATTCATCAGGAACAGGAAGACAACCACGATGAGGACGAAGGGGAGCAGCGAGAGCAGGATCCCGACGAACGGGTTCTGCTTGGAGGGGGAGACCGTGTAGCCCTTGTCGATGTCCCCGCTGTCGAACTTCGACTGCAGCTTGTTGGCGAGCGCGACGCCCTGGTCGCCGATGTAGCTCGCCTGGATCTTGCTGCTGTCCTTGACCTTCTGGCCGTCCTTCAGCTCGACCCTGATGACTTGTTCGTCACCGGTCGTCAGCTTGGCCTGCTTGACCTGGTTCTTGTCGATCGCCTGGACGACCTCGGCAGTGTCCACCGTCTTGTAGCCGCCGGACGAGCCGACAACCTGCATCAACACGACCACGGCGAGGACGGCCAGCACGATCCACATGACCGGCCCACGGAAGTATCGCTTCACGTCCATCCATACGGGGCGGTAATCGCCCCGTCCCTCCTGCCCGTAGGTAAATGCTGCTGTTTAAAAAGACTGTTCTTCGGACGGTACCCCAGCATTGTCACCCGTGACTGCGGGGGACGACTGACGAACCCTCCTTCCCATGCTCCAACGGCGGGACACGGGCGAGGGTTCCCCGGGGAAGGTGCGGCTCGGCTCAGCCGCCGTAGACGTGCGGTGCGAGAGTGCCGACGAACGGCATATTCCGGTACTTCTCGTCGTAATCCAGGCCGTAGCCCACGACGAACTCATTCGGAATGTCGAAACCCACCCACTTCACGTCGATCGCGACCTTCGCCGCCTCCGGCTTGCGCAGAAGGGTGCAGACATTCAGGGACGCCGGCTCACGCGAACCGAGGTTCGACAGCAGCCACGACAGCGTCAGTCCCGAGTCGATGATGTCCTCGACGATCAGGACGTGCTTGCCCTTGATGTCGGTGTCGAGGTCCTTGAGGATCCGGACCACGCCGGAGGACTGGGTGCCCGCGCCGTACGACGACACCGCCATCCAGTCCATCGTGACCGGGGTGGACAGCGCACGCGCCAGGTCCGCCATCACCATCACTGCGCCCTTGAGGACACCGACGATGAGCAGGTCCTTGCCCGCGTACTGCGCATCGATCTTCTCAGCCAGCTCAGCCAGCTTCGCGTCGATTTCTTCCTTGGTGATGAGCACCGATTTGAGGTCGGTGCTCATGTCGTTCGCGTCCACCCGCATCACTTTCGTAGTACTTCGGCTCAGCCCTGCCGAATGACCAGTCTGCCACCCTGCCGCTGTGCCTCGACCCGGCCGGGGAGGTTGATGGCTCCCTGCCCGCGCCAGCCGGTGATCAGGCGGTCCACCTCCTCGACGTGCCGTGCGAAGAGGGATCCGGCCGGTGCGCCCGCTGCGATGGCGGCACGGCGCAGGACGCGGCGGCGTACGGCCGGCGGCAGGGCGTAGAGCTTCGCGCAGACCAGCAGCCCGGCGTCGTCCCGTACGGACGCGTCCGCCTCGGCGGCCCAGTCGTCGAGGGCGTCGGCATCGTCCCGGGAGAGCTGCGCCGTGCGGGCCAGGGCCTCGACGACGCCCTTGCCGAGCGCCTTCTCCAGGGCCGGCAGGCCGTCGTGGCGCAGTCGTGAGCGGGTGTACGCGGGGTCGGTGTTGTGCGGGTCGTCCCAGACCGGGAGCGACTGGACCATGCAGGCCTTGCGGGCGGTCTGCCGGTCGATGTGGAGGAAGGGGCGGCGGTAGCGCCCGGCTCCGGTGACGGCGGCCATTCCGGAGAGCGAGCGGATGCCGGAGCCGCGGGCAAGGCCGAGCAGGACTGTCTCTGCCTGGTCGTCGCGGGTGTGGCCGAGCAGGACGGCGGCGGCGCCGAGACGCTCGGCGGCGGCGTCCAGCGCGGCGTAGCGGGCGTCGCGGGCGGCCGCTTCGGGACCGCCTTCGCGGCCGACGGTCACGGCGACGGCCTCGACGGGGTCGAGGCGCAGCGTGGCGAGGCGGTTGACGACCTCGCCCGCGCGCGTGTCGGAACCGTCCTGGAGGCCGTGGTCGATCGTGACGCCGCCGGCCCGGATGCCGAGCTTGGGTGCTTCGAAGGCGAGGGCGGAGGCGAGCGCCATGGAGTCGGCACCGCCGGAGCAGGCGACCAGCACGAGCGGCGCTGTCGGCGGCTCGTGGGAGGCGTGTGAGGGGTGGGAGGCGCTGGTGTGCTCGGTGGTGTCGTTCAGTACGTCGTGGAGTACGCGGCGGACCGCCAGGCGTATCGCTGCGACCGCAGGATGGGGACCCATGTCCGGTGCCCTTCGGTGAAGTTGGGGGTGCCTCGGGAGGAGAAGCCAGTCACTCAGAGTGCGTCGATGGTGACAGAGCCGGGCCATTCCCCGAGCATTGCACGCCTACCCAGCGCTCACGGTCCCTCGGATGGGTGATTAAGAGGGTTGCTCTCCTGTCATCGGCCGCATCGCGCCTACGACTCTGCCTTACGGTGCACCCGCGCGACCCAATCCGCCGGTTTGGCGATCTCCGCCTTGGTGGGCAGCGTGTTCGGCGAGGTCCAGACCCGGTTGAAGCCGTCCATTCCGACCTCCTCCACCACAGACCGTACAAAACGCTCACCGTCACGGTACTGCCGGAGCTTGGCGTCCAGGCCGAGCAGCTTGCGCAGCGCCTGGTCGAGGCGGCTGGCGCCGCGGGCCCTGCGCTGCTGGAACTTCTCGCGGATCTCGGCGACGGACCGCACCACATCGGGGCCCACGCCGTCCATGACGAAGTCGGCGTGGCCTTCGAGCAGCGACATGACGGCGGTCAGGCGGCTGAGGATCTCGCGCTGTGCGGGGGTCTGGACGATCTCGACGAGGCTGCGCCCGCCCTCGCCGGCCTCGCCCTCGGGGCGGCCGCCGGCCAGCGACTGGGCCGCCTCGCGCAGGCGCTCCAGGACAGTCATCGGGTCGACCTCGGTCTCGCCGAGGAATGACTGGATCTCGCCTTCGAGGTGGTCGCGCAGCCAGGGCACGGCCGTGAACTGGGTGCGGTGCGTCTCCTCGTGCAGGCAGACCCAGAGCCGGAAGTCGTGGGGGTCCACTTCCAGCTCGCGCTCGACGTGGACGATGTTGGGGGCGACGAGCAGGAGGCGGCCACCGCCATTGGCTCCCGCGGGGAATTCGCGGGTGGCCGGGGCGAAGGTCTCGTACTGGCCGAGGACGCGCGAGGCAAGGAACGACAGCAGCATGCCGACCTCGACGCCGGTCACCTTGCCGCCGACCGCGCCGAGCACGGCGCCGCCGGGGCCCGAGCCCCTGCGGTCCTGCATCTTCTCCAGCAGCGGCCTGAGGATCTCCCTGAACCCGGCGACATTCGCCTTGATCCAGCCCGCCCGGTCGACGACGAGGACCGGGGTGTCCTCCGGCTCGTGGCCGTCGGGGATCATCCGCGTGAAGCCGCGGACGTGCTCCTCCGCTGCCTTGGCGTGCTTGCGGAGCTCCGCGACGACGGCGCGCGCCTCCTCGCGGGTCACGTCGGGCCCCGGCCTCACCAGTCGGGTCGCCGTCGCCACCGCGAGATTCCAGTCGACCATCTCCGCACCACCGATGCTCGTCATGCGTCAACCGTACGTTGTCGAACCGGCCTGCGGTGAGGTGTTGTCCTCCACCCGTCCCCCTGAACTTCCTCGGGGTTCACGAGTTCCCGGGCCGTCCCTCGGCGGGCTCGCAGCCGCAGTTGGCGATCGCGGAAGCCAGCTTGTCGAGGGCCGACTGGGCCGCTTCGGGGCCGCTGGTGCCCGAGGCGAGGAAGGCGAAGGCCAGGAGGCGGCCGTCCGCGTCGACGACGGTTCCGGCCAGGGCGTTCACGCCGGTGAGGGTGCCGGTCTTGGCGCGGACCATGCCCGTACCGGGAGATTCCCTTGTGTAACGGCTCTTCAGGGTGCCGTTGAAACCTGCCACGGGGAGGCCGGTCAGGACAGGCCGCAGCTCGGGGTGGGCCGGGTCGGCGGCGCGGGCCAGGAGGCTCGACAGCAGGGAGGCGGAGGCCCTGTCGGCACGGTCGAGGCCGCTGCCGTCCGCGAAACGGGCGCCGGACAGCGGTAGTTGAAGCTTCTTCAACCGGGCCTCGACCGCCCTCTCCGCACCTTCGAAGCTCGCGGGCTCGTCCGACGCGAGGGCGGTCTGCCGGGCGAGGGCCTCGGCGATGTCGTTGTCGCTGTTGGTGAGGGTGCGCTCGACGAGTGCGGACAGCGGTACGGAGAGGTGCTTGGCGACCGGATCGGCTTCGCCGGGCGCCTTGCCCGGTGCCGGGTCGCCCTTCGTCGTCAGACCGCGCTTGCGCAACAGGTCGGCGAAAGCGCGGGCCGCGTCGCCCGCCGGGTCGCCGGTGCGAGGGGCGGGGCCGCTGCGGGAGCCGTCGAGGCGGCCCTCACCGACCATCAGAGGGCTGACGGGGCTGATGTTCGCGTTGGGGCCGATGGGGTGAAGGTCGGGCCCCGAGTAGAGCGAGGTGTCGTACGTCAGCTCCGCCTCGCCGACGCCGCGGTCGCTCAGCGCCCGTACGGTGTCGTCGGCCAGGGAGCCCAGGTCTTCCCGCTCCAGGGTCGGGTCGCCGCCGCCGACCAGCGTGATTTTCTTGCCGTCGGGGGCCGCCTCGACCGTGGTGGCGATGCGGTGGTCGGGGCCGAGCGCGGAGAGCGCGGCCACCGTCGTGGCGATCTTGATGGTCGAGGCGGGGACCATCTGGTCCCGGTCCCCCTTCCCGTACACCTGCGTGCCCGTCGCGGTGTCGATCACCGACGCCGTACGGAGCGTGCCGAGGGCGGGGGCCTGGAGCAGGGGTTCCAGGGCGTCGGCGAGGCCGCTCTCGACCGGCGGCGGTACGGGCGCTCCGAGCGCGGCGAGTACGCCGGGGGCGCTGGGGGCGGGCGCCGGGGCGTCGCGCGCCGGGTGTTGGTGACGTGCGCCACCCTCCCCCCCAGCCTCAAGGGCAGGGGAGGTGCCCCCATGGCTCTGGGAGGCGGCCCACTCCCGCTCGGCCTTACGCTGGCCGGAGTCCCAAGGGCCTGCCGCGGTCACCGCCCCGGCAGAGAGGGCGAGACCGAGCACGGCTGCGCCCGCCGCGAGCTGCCACGTTCTCCACTCCGGCACCTCGGACCAGCCCCTTTCGCGATCATCCACCTGCGTGAGGGACACTTAACCACCCGAAGTTTGTGCTGATCATGGAGGAGCCACCCGTGGAGTTCGACGTCACCATCGAGATCCCGAAGGGTTCGCGGAACAAGTACGAGGTGGACCACGAGACCGGTCGGATCCGCCTGGACCGTCGACTCTTCACTTCCACCAGCTACCCCGCCGACTACGGCTTCGTCGAGAACACCCTCGGCGAGGACGGCGACCCGCTGGACGCCCTTGTTCTGCTCGACGAGCCGACCTTCCCCGGCTGTGTCATCAAGTGCCGCGCGATCGGCATGTTCCGTATGACCGACGAGGCCGGCGGCGACGACAAGCTGCTGTGCGTCCCGGCGTCGGACCCGCGTGTCGAGCACCTGCGCGACATCCACCACGTATCGGAGTTCGACCGGCTGGAGATCCAGCACTTCTTCGAGGTCTACAAGGACCTGGAGCCCGGCAAGTCCGTAGAGGGCGCCGACTGGGTCGGCCGCACCGAGGCCGAGGCCGAGGTCGAGGCCTCCTACAAGCGCCTCCAGGCGCAGGGCGGCAGCCACTGACGCCACTGGCGACACTGGCGCTGGCGAAACCGATGAGCCTCTGGGCTCTCGTGGCATGAAAAACGGCGGGCGGTGCACCCCAACGGGGCGCACCGCCCGCCGTGTGTTGAGCCCCTCGTGACGGGAAGCAGTCCGTCCGCATACTGAACCGGGGCGGACGGGCCCGACTCGATCAAGGAATGGAAGCGAGGCGAACGGTGGCGGATCCGAAGCGCGGCGGCAGCGGGGCCGAGAGCGAGGGCCCCGAAGACCGCAAGCCGCCGTCGGACGAGGCGCGCAGCGCCTTCGCTCCACCGGCCGGAATGGAGCAGCCGGCGCCGCCCGAGGAGGACCACCCGAGCTCCGAGTTCGCCGTCCCCGAGGGGATGACGACCGAGCAGCCCGCACCGCCCGAATCATCCGCATTCGACACACCGACCACGTACAACGCCAGGAACGCGCCGCCCGCCTTCACCCCGGCGCACGGCGTCCCCATGGTCAGGCTGACCAAGGAGGCTCCCTGGCAGGACCGGATGCGTACGCTGCTGCGCATGCCGGTGGGCGACCGGCCCGTGTCGGAGCCGGTGCAGAAGCACGACGAGACCGGGCCCGCCGTACCGCGCGTGCTGGACCTGACGCTGCGTATCGGCGAGCTGCTGCTCGCCGGCGGCGAGGGCGCGGAGGACGTCGAGGCGGCGATGTTCGGCGTGAGCCGGGCGTACGGGCTCGACCGCTGCGAGCCGAACGTCACCTTCACCCTGCTGTCGATCTCGTACCAGCCCTCACTGGTCGACGATCCGGTGACGGCCAGCAGGACCGTACGCAGGCGGGGCACCGACTACACCCGCCTGGCGGCCGTCTACCACCTCATCGACGACATCACGACGCCGGAGACCGACGTCACGCTGGAGGAGGCGTACGGCACGCTCGCGGAGATCCGCCGCAACCGCCACCCGTACCCGGGGTGGGCGCTGACGATGGCGAGCGGGCTGCTGGCCGGCGGGGCTTCCGTGCTGGTCGGCGGTGGGCCCGTGGTCTTCGTGGCGGCGGCCATCGGGGCGATGCTCGGCGACCGGCTCGCCTGGCTGTGCTCCGGGCGCGGGCTGCCGGAGTTCTACCAGTTCGTGGTGGCGGCGATGCCGCCCGCCGCGATAGGCGTGGCGCTCACGCTGGCCCCCCAGACGTCGGCGTGGGACGCCCGGCCCTCGGCGGTGATCACCGGTGGTCTCTTCGCGCTGCTGCCCGGGCGGGCGCTCGTTGCGGGCGTGCAGGACGGGCTGACCGGTTACTACATCACCGCGTCCGCGCGCCTGCTCGAAGTCATGTACTTCTTCATCGCGATCGTCATCGGCGTGCTGATGGTGCTCTATCTGGGTGTGCAGCTGGGCGCCGAGCTCCAGGCGGCGACGGCGCTGGAGAGCTCCACGCGTCCGGTGACCCAGATCCTGGCCTCGATGCTGCTCTGTTTCTCCTTCGCGATCCTGCTCCAGCAGGAACGGAACACCGTGCTGATGGTGACGCTGAACGGCGCGGTGGCCTGGATCGTCTACGGCGCGATGCATGACATCGGCGAGATCTCGCAGGTGGCTTCGACGGCTGTCGCGGCCGGTCTGGTGGGTCTCTTCGGGCAGCTGTTCTCGCGCTACCAGTACGCCTCGGCGCTGCCGTACGTCACGGCGGCGATCGGCCCGCTGCTGCCCGGTTCGGCGACGTACTTCGGTCTGCTCGGCATCGCGCAGAACGATCTGAACTCGGGGCTCGCCTCGCTGTCGAAGGCGGCGGCCCTGTCACTGGCGATCGCCATCGGGGTGAACCTCGGTGGCGAGATCTCCCGGCTGTTCCTCAAGATGCCGGGAGCAGGCCGTGGGGCGAGCCGCCGCGCGGCGAAGCGGACGCGCGGCTTCTAACCTGTCCTGTCCGGCCCGGGCGAGTGCCTGGCGTGGGTCAGCGCTTGGCGTGGCGGCCGCGCTGGGACGGGGGCGTGCCGTCGGACGGGCCCTCGGCGGCGGCCGCCTTCTTGGACCTGCTGCGGGCGCGCAGGTACTCGATGGCGATCGGGACCACCGAGATCAGCACGATCAGGATGAGGATCGCTTCGATGTTCTTGTGGACGAAGTCGATCTTGCCGAGCGAGGCGCCGAGGAGCGTGACGCCGGCGCCCCAGAGCACGCCGCCGATGATGTTGAACGTGATGAACGAGCGGTAGTTCATCCTGCTGACGCCGGCGATGATCGGCGTGAAGGTGCGGACGATCGGCACGAAGCGGGCCAGGACCAGCGACTTCGGCCCGTACTTCTCGAAGAAGTCGTGGGCCTTCTCGACGTTCTCCTGCTTGAAGAGCCTGGAGTCCGGACGCTTGAAGAGGGCAGGCCCGACCTTGCGGCCGAAGAGATAGCCGACCTGGTCACCGATGATCGCCGCGAGAACGACCAGCGTGCAGACGAGCCACAGCGGGGTGTCCAGTGCGCCCGTGGTCACGAGCAGGCCGGTGGTGAACAGCAGCGAGTCGCCCGGCAGGAAGAAGCCGATGAGCAGCCCGGACTCGGCGAAGACGATGACCAGGAGGCCGATCAGGCCGAACTGCTCCAGCAGATAGTCGGGATCCAGCCAGGACGGTCCGAGCGCAAGCGTATTCACGGGTACCGGGCTCCAGGGTGGGATCGATCGTCTGCGGGTGTGCTGCCCAAAGCTATCAACGCCACCGGGACTCTCCTGGTTCCAGTGGCTTCCCAGTGGATGCGCGGTGCACGTACTGGGGCAAAGCTGTCCGTCAGGAGGTGGATGCGTATGGGCATCGAGGATTACGGCGGCGGGCAGAGCGGGCATTCCGACGTACTGGTGGTCACGACCTGGGAAGTCAGATCGGCGGCGAGCTCAAGGGGCTCACCAAGACGCTGGTGGAGACCCGCAACCAGGCGATGGAGCGGCTCGTCGAGCAAGCGGGGGCGCGCGGCGCCAACCCGGTGCTGATGTTCCGCTTCGATGTGACGGAAGCCGCAGACGTGGGCACCGAGGTGTGCGCGTACGGCACAGCGGTCGTCATTACCAAGGAGTAACGCGTGCCGCTTCATCGGGGCGCTGAGGAACGCGAGGACAGCGAGCCGCGCCCCAGGCTCTCCGTCAATCCGCGAGCAGCGCGAAGCCGCTCCCGTCCGCCGCCGGCCCCACCGTGTGGAAAGCAGCAGCGCCAGCACCACCAACGCAACGAGGACGGCGCCGGTCGGCACCCCGACTGTCGTGAACGGCTTACGCATCGAAGCCCCCCGGTCCAGCGGTCCGCGGCGGACCACTTCTCCTTCTGGTACACCGCAGACCGCTTCCGGGTTCCCCTTCTCAGCCGACGATTTCAGCGACTCAGCCGACCGATTTCAGTGGCTCAGCCGCCCGAACCGCCGTACCGCCAGCGGGAAGAACACCGCGACCAGCGCCACGGGCCACACCACCGCCAGCAGCTCCGCGTGGTCCGCCGCCCACGATCCGCCCGCCGCACCCGGGTTGCCGAAGAGGTCACGCACCGCCGTCGCCGTCGCCGACATCGGGTTCCACTCGACGATCGCGCCGAGCCAGTCCGGCATGCTCTGCGGAATCGCGATGGCGTTGGAGAGGAAACCGACCGGCCAGACCAGGATCTGAACCGCCTGCACCAGCTCCGGTTTGCCCGCCACCAGCGCAAGATGGATGCCGATCCACAGCATCGCGAACCTCAGCAGGAGCAGCAGCCCCACCGCCCCCAGCGCCGCCATGAAGCTGCCGTGCCAGCGCCACCCGATGGCATACCCGACCCCGATCAGGGCGAGCAGGCTGACCGCCGACTGGAGCATGTCCGCGACGCAGCGCCCGACCAGCACCGCCGACGTCGCCATCGGCATGGACCGGAAGCGGTCGATGACGCCTTTGCCCAGGTCCTGGGTGACCGCGAGCATCGTCGCTTCCAGGCCGAAGGCCATGGTCAGCGCCAGCACGCCCGGCACCAGGAATTCGACGTACTCCCCGGTGACGCCCTTGCCGCCGCCGATCAGGAATCCGAACATCAGCAGCAGCATCACCGGGAAGACCAGTCCGACGACGACCTGGACCGGCTGCCGCCCCCAGTGGGCGAGTTCGCGCCGCGTCATCGTCCAGGAGTCCGTGACCGCCCATGCCGCACTCATGCCGCAACCCCCTTGTGGATCTCGCCGACCTCGCCGGCCTTGCCGGAAACATCCGTCCCGCCGGTTCCCTTCGTAAGGTGCAGGAACACCTCGTCGAGCGTGGGCCTGCGCAGTGCGATGTCCTCCGCCTCGATCCCGGCCGTCTCCAGCGCCCGTACGATCCCGGTGAGCGCCGCCATCCGGTCCGTCACCGGCGCGCTGATCAGCCGCCGGTCCTCGTCCGTCTCGGCCCCGACCCCCAACCGACTTGCCGCCACGCCCAGTTGGCGCACATCGTGCAGCACTACGTCGATCCGGTCGCCGCCCACTTTGCCCTTGAGCTGGTCCGGCGTGCCCTCCGCGATGGACTTGCCCCGATCGACCACCGTGATGCGATCGGCCAGTTGGTCGGCCTCCTCCAGATACTGCGTCGTGAGCAGTACGGTCGTCCCTCCCCCGACCAGCGAGCGCACCGCGCCCCACACTTCCGCCCGTCCGCGCGGGTCGAGCCCGGTCGTCGGCTCGTCCAGGAACAGCACCTGCGGATCAGTGATCAGCGATGCCGCCAGGTCGAGCCGCCGCCGCATCCCGCCGCTGTACTGCTTGACCGCCTTGCGCCCGGTGTCCGCGAGCCCGAACCGCTCAAGGAGCTCGTCCGCCCGTAGGCCCGCCCTGCGCGCCCCCAGGTGGTACAGCCGACCGAACATCTCCAGGTTCTGCCGCCCGCCGAGCCCCTCGTCCACCGCCGCGTGCTGCCCCAGCAGCCCGATCCGCCGCCGCACCTCGCCGGCCTGCGACCGTACGTCGTACCCGGCCACCTCCACGCGGCCCGCGTCGTGCCGCAACAGCGTGGCCAGGATGCGCACGATCGTCGTCTTGCCCGCTCCGTTGGGCCCGAGCACACCGTGCACCGTGCCGCGCCCCACCACCAGGTCGAGCCCGTCCAGGGCCCGCTTCTCCCCGTACCTCTTCTGTGCTCCCTCGACGACGATCGCCGCGTCGGCGTCAGTCAATGCACTCTCCTCCAAGCCCTGTAGTCAAACTTGACTACGGCGCCCAAGGTAGGCCGGGCTCGCGCATTAGTCAAGCTTGATTAGCGATGATCTCCCTCATCGGGAATCCCGGTCGCGTACGGGTTCTCCTGGTCCTCCGCGAGCACCCCCACAAAGGGGTCCCCCTCGCCGGAGAAGGTGTACGCCCCGCCCTCGATCCGGGCGATGAGGCCGCGTGTCCACTCGGCCCCCGCATCCGCCGAGTGGACCCACATATTCATGATTTCGCCGATGTGCCCGAGTGACTCGGGCCCGTCCTCCGGGGTGTAGTACTCGGTGACGGCCGCCCGCCACTCCTGAAGCCCCCGCACCCGTTCCTTCAGCAGCTCGACAGCCTCGGCGCGCTCCAGATCCACGATGAAGCCGATGCCGGCCGACAGCACGTCCATCTTCTGGTCGTACGTCGTCAGAGCCTCGCGGAGCAGCCCGAAGTACTCCTCGACACCCTTCTCCGTGAGCTCGTACTCGGTACGCGGCGGCCCGCCGGCCGTGCTCGGCGCCACCTCGTGGGCGAGCAGCAGTCCCTGCTTGGCCATCTGCTTCAGCGCGTGATAGATGGACCCGGGCTTGGCGTTGGACCACTCGTGGGCGCCCCAGAACTCCAGGTCGTTGCGTACTTGATAGCCATGGGCCCGTCCGTGCTGACGGACGGCGCCGAGGACCAGCAGCCGGATCGCCGACATCACCGCACCTTCCTTCTACTCAATTTTGACTAGAGTATCCGGAGCAGCGAGAGCACGATCCGCCGGCCGATCAGCCCCAGGCGATCGGCCCCAGGCGAGTCAGTCCCGGACCATCAGTCCCAGCTCTCGCCGCGCTCCAGGGCGACCAGCTCGAACGCCGTCTTGCCGTCCAAGGTCTCGCGGATGATGTCCGCATGGCCGGAGTGCCGGGACATTTCGGTGATCAGCCGCAGCAGCAGCCAGCGCATCGACACATCCTCCTTGGGGAACCACGGCTCGTCGGGCAGCGCGAAGGTGTCGTCCAGGCTGGGCACCGACCGGATGACCTCCTCGGTCTGCCGTGCCACCTTCTCCCAGTACGCCAGCCTGCTCTCGACCGTCTCGTCCCCGACCAGCCGGAAGCTCTCGTCCCAGTTCGACTCGTCGCGCCGCGTCTCCGGCTCGACGCCCTTGGCCCGCGAGAGCCAGCTCTGCTCGGCCTCGGAGACGTGCTTGAGGAGCCCGGAGAGCGAGAGCTCGCTGGCGCTCGGCTTCGTGGCCGCCTGCTCGTCCGTCAGGCCGAGCAGCGCGCGCCGGATGCCGCCGCGCTCGGCGTCCAGGAAGGCCAGAAGCGCGCCGCGCTCGTCGCCGTGGGCCTCTGCGTTCACGTGTACGACCATGGGTCCGCCTCTTCCGTAAGGTGTCTCGCCGTCCTGACAAGAACCACGCTACGAACCCTTGCGGTCAGCATCTGTCCGCAACGGCAGCCGTTCAGAAGGGGAATTCGGTCCGTCCGTGCTGCACCGAAATCCACTTCTGCGTCGTGAACGCCTCCACCGCCGAGTCGCCGTTCAGCCGCCCGATCCCCGAGTACTTCTCGCCCCCGAAGGCCACCTGCGGCTCGTCCGCGACGGTCGAGTCGTTGACGTGGATCATCCCGGTCACGATGCGCTTGGCGAAGCGCACACCTCGCTCCACGTTCGCGGTGTGGACCGCCCCGCTGAGCCCGTACTCGCTGTCGTTGGCGATGCGTACGCCCTCTTCCTCCCCGTCGAAGGGAATGATCAACGCGACAGGCCCGAAGATCTCCTGCCCCAGGATCGTCGAGTCGTCCGGCAGCCCGGTCAGTACGGTCGGCTCGACCAGATTGCCGCGCGTGGACCCGCGTACGAGCGCGGTCCCGCCCTCCGCGAGCGCCTGCTCCACCAGCGTGGTCAGGGCGTCCGCCTGGAAGGTGTTGATGACGGGGCCGATGTGGGTCTTGGGGTCGGCCGGGTCGCCGGTGACCAGGGACCGTACCTTCGCGACGAACTTCTCCGTGAACTCCACCTCGACCGACCGGTCCACCAGGATGCGGTTGGCGGCCATGCAGACCTGGCCCTGGTACACGAAACGACTGAAAACCGCGGCGTCCACGGCGTAGTCGACGTCCGCGTCGTCCAGCACCACGAGCGCGCTGTTGCCGCTCAGTTCGAGCACGGAGCGCTTGAAGTGGCTCGCGGTGACGGCGGCGACGTGCCGTCCGACCTTGTCGGAGCCCGCGAAGGAGATGACCTTCGGGACGGGGTGCTCTATGAGCGCGTCACCGATCTCCGCGATGTCCGTCACGAGCACATTGAGCAGCCCGGCCGGCAGACCCGCGTCCTCGAAGATCTTGGCGATCAGGCCGCCGCCGACGACGGGAGTGTTCTGGTTCGGCTTGATCACGACCGCGTTGCCGAGCGCCAGCGCCGGGGCGACCGACTTGATGGTCACCAGGAACGGGAAGTTGAAGGGGCTGATGACCCCGACCACACCGACCGGCAGCCGGTAGACCCGGTTCTCCTTGCCGTCCACCGGCGACGGCAGGATCTGGCCCTCGGGGCGCAGTGCCATCCGCGTCGCCTCGCGCAGGAACTCCTTGGCGAGATGGACCTCGTACACCGCCTTCAGGCGCGTACCGCCGAGCTCGTCGATGATGGCCTCGACGATCTCGTCCTCGCGGTCCTGGGTGACCCGCAGGGCGCGTTCGAGAACGTCTCTCCTGCGGTACGCGCTCGACTCGGCCCAGGCGGGCTGCGCGCGCTCCGCTGCCCGGTAGGCCTCGTCGACCTCGTCCACCGAGGCCACGGTGATCGCGGCGAGCTTCTCCCCGTCGTACGGGTTGAAGTCGATGATGTCCCACGAGCCGCTGCCGGTCCGCCACTCGCCGTCGATGTACTGGTGGGCCAGGTCGGTGAAGAAGGACATGCGATCCCTTACTGCAAGGTGTGCAGGTGCAGACTCCTGATAAAACGTCATCCTACTGGCCGGTTATGTGAGTTGGAGTAGACCGCGGAGGACATCGCGTGACTCCGCCGGACTCGGACTGTCCTTCTGCAGCCGTTCCATCACCCTTCGGTACTGGGCGACTTCTTCGGGCTTGTCCAGATAGAGCGCACTTGTCAGTTGCTCCAGATAGACCAGATCGGAGAGATCCGACTCGGGGAACTGCAGCATCGTGAAGGCACCGCTCTCGCCCGCGTGACCGCCGAAGCTGAACGGCATCACCTGAAGGGTGATGTTCGGCTGCTCCGAGACCTCGATGAGATGCTGCAACTGGCTCCGCATCACGCCCCGGTCGCCGTACGGACGGCGCAGCGCGGCCTCGTCCAGTACGGCGTGGAAGTGCGGCGCACGCTCGGACACGAGGACCTTCTGGCGCTCCAGGCGCAGCGCGACCCTGCGGTCGACCTCGGCAGCGGTCGCTTGCGGCATGCCGCGGGAGACGACTGCGTGGGCGTAGCTCTCCGTCTGCAGCAGCCCGTGCACGAACTGGACTTCGTAAATCCGGATCAGTGAGGCGGCACCTTCCAGACCGATGTACGTCTGGAACCAGCCGGGCAGCACATCGCCATAACTGTGCCACCAGCCAGCCACATTGGCCTCCCGCGCCAGACTGAGCAGGGACTCGCGCTCTGCTCCGTCCGTGACGCCGTAGAGCGTCAGCAGATCCTCGACGTCCCTGGCCTTGAAGCTCACCCGTCCCAACTCCATGCGGCTGATCTTCGATTCGGATGCTCGGATCGAGTAGCCGGCCGCCTCGCGGGTAATGCCACGCGATTCACGGAGACGTCTGAGCTGGGATCCCAACAGGATGCGCCGCACCACGGAGCCGCTCGACTCGCCTGCGGTCACTTCTCCAACCCTCCCCAGTCCGACAGTTCAGTAGCGGGTGCCTCCCCCAGGTTCCCGAGAGCCGCAGTCTGCCATCAAAACGCTTCACCCCGTACTCATTCGATTACGGAAATGGCAAGGGCTTCGCCAGCCACTGAAAGTAGTGGGTGGAAGAAATGAGCAAGAACCGGCACGGGATCGGACAGGTCCGGCACGTGCACGTGCATCTGCCCTTGCATCTGCCGTACGCATTCGGAACCATGGTCCGCGCGCACCTGCATCTGCATGCTCTTTCGTGCTGACGCCGCACCACCGCTGTATCGCAACGACCGCGAATCCCGGGAGTGCCTCGCATGGGGACGAATGGATCGACCGTGCTCGAGCCGTTAAGGCAGGGCCTGCCACCCATCGACCCCGCAGCGGTCTCCAGCTCGGCCTCCTGCGCGCTGCCACCCAGGTACGAAGCGGTGGGCGGGGCAAGACAGTTCACCAAGTCGACGCTGGCGAAGTGGGAGCTCGGCGAGCACTTCGACGACGTGGCCCTGGTCGTCTCCGAGCTCGTCACCAACGCCCTGCGGCACGCCCTGCCCGCGGACACCCCGCGCGAAGGCGATCAGGACCCGCCCGTACGGCTGCACCTGATGCACTGGACCTCGCGTCTGGTGTGCGCGGTGCGCGACCCAAGCCACGAGAGCCCGATGGCGCGCGAGGCCGACGATTTCTCCGCCGAGTCGGGCCGTGGCCTGTTTCTGGTGGATTCCTTCAGCGACAGCTGGGGCTGGCACCCGCTCGCGGGCACGCTGAGCGGCAAGGTGGTCTGGGCACTCTTCCGCGTGAGAGCCGCCGAACAGCAGTAGTGGTGAGCCCTGCTCCCGACTTGAGGCGAAACGATTCAGCCACCCGTCAGGTGGTCGAACTCCCCGTCCTTGATGCCGAGCAGCATCGCCTCGATCTCCGCAGGCGTGTAGACCAGAGCGGGACCGTCCGGGTGGCGCGAATTGCGGACTGCCACATTCCCCCCCGGCAATTTGGCGAACTCCACGCAGGACCCCTGCGAGTTGCTGCGCCTGCTCTTCTGCCAGACCACCCCGTGAAGCTCTGTGGCCGCCATGCCGTTGTACGCGTGGTGCACAGGTCGCTCCCGGAAAGTGCAGATGTCAACTGCCCCGGATCATAGCTTTCTTCACTTGCTGATGCATGGGCAGATGCACGTGCACGCCGGGTGGCCTCTTGGTTACAGGAGTCCGGATCAGCGCGACGAGTAGGGGAGAAGGGCCATCTCCCTGGCGTTCTTGATGGCCCGGGTCAGCTGGCGCTGCTGCTGCGCCGAGACCCTTGTCACACGCCGGCTGCGGATCTTCCCGCGGTCCGAAATGAATTTCCGCAGCAGATCCGTGTCCTTGTAGTCAATGTACGTAATCTTCGCCTGATCCAGCGGATTGGGCCGGGATTTCAGGGGCTTGCGGGGGTCATTACCTCGGGACGGGCGGGACATCAGGCCTCCAGAAGAGAATCAAAAGCGGGCGGCAGGCGCTTCCACGCGTCGCGCCCTGCCGCGTATTCGGCATCGGTCAACAAGCAGGATTCGAGGAGCTCTTCGAGTCCGTCGCGGTCAAGCCCCGGAGAGGTGAACACCAGGTGCTGGCAGCAGTCCCCGTGGTCGGGGTGCCAGTCGAGTGCGGCCGCCGCCCTGCGCATCGGCGGCACCATGTCCCACGCGGCGTCCGGCAGCGAGGCCAGCCAGGGCCCCGCGCTCTCCACGCACAGCGCCCCGCCCGCCGCGTCCCACGCCATCAGCGTGTCCGGGCGGTCGGCGAGCCAGAACCTGCCCCGGCTGCGGGCCGCCGCACACGTCAGGTCCTCCAGGGCCTCGTACAGCCGCTCCGGGTGGAAGGGCCGGCGCCGGTGCCACACCAAGGTGCCGACACCCGACTCGTCCGCCTCCTGCGGGAGCAGTGCGCACGCCGGGTGCTGACGGGCCGCGGCAGCCTCGACGTCGAAGCCCGCGAAGGCGGCCTCCGCGAGGTCGCCGGACGCGGCCTGGACCTGGCGGGCGGTCGGATGCAGCTGCGCCAGCAGCGCCTTGTCCGCCTCGTCGGCCTGTTGGGAGTCCTCGCTCTCGACGATGGCCAGCACCGGGGCGTACTCCAGCTGCCGCGCCCAGGTGTCCGCGACGGTCCGCTGATCGCTGGCTGCGGCGGCGAGTCCGGCTTCCGACAGATCGTCGCCGCAGCCGAGGTACGGCAGGAGCAGCGCGGGGTCGACCGCGGTCATTACGGCGGTCAGGTCCAGTACGTCGCCGCCGTGCGCGACGACGACCTCAGCCATCGCCTTGGGCTCGACCGAGTCCCACAGCTCCACGACCGCGAGCCGCGTCAGGCTGCTGCCCGCGAGCCGCTCCAGTTCGGGCACGAGGTCCTCGCGCAGCGCGCAGCACGCGCAGTCGTTGACCAGCGGCGCCTCGCCCGACGAGCTCTCGCCCAGGGCGTCGCGGACACTGCGGCGTACCGTCCCTTCGGCCGCGGTCGACAGGTCGTGATGCAGAGCGACGCTGCCGGGAACGGTGCGCAGCAGGCGGTCCACGACCTCCTTGCGCGCGTCCGAGTGCAGCCCGCCGACGATCACGACGGGCAGCTTGGCTCCCCTCTCGCTCACTACTTCGCTCCGTAGCGGCGCTCGAAGCGCTCCACGCGTCCCGCGGTGTCCAGCACGCGGGCCGTCCCCGTGTAGAAGGGGTGGCTCTTCGAGGAGATCTCGACGTCGACGACGGGGTACGTACGGCCGTCCTCCCACTCCACCGTCTTGTCGCTGGTCATGGTGGAGCGGGTGAGGAAGGCGAAGCCGCCGGCTGTGTCGCGGAAGACGACGGGACCGTACGGCGGGTGGATTCCGGGCTTCATGAAGTGAGCCCCCTTCTGGCTTCTGACTTCTGGTGCTGGGCCGGTGAGCTGCTGGTCAGCGCTCTTCTGCTGGTCAGCGCTCTTCGCGGAAGTCGACGTGCCGGCGGACGACCGGGTCGAACTTGCGGAGCGTCATGCGGTCGGGGTCGTTACGGCGGTTCTTGCGGGTCACGTAGGTGTAACCGGTCCCCGCCGTGGACCTGAGCTTGATGATCGGGCGGACTTCGTTGCGTGCCATGTGGTTAGTATATGGAAATGGTTCCCATTATCAAAGAGGAGTGATCGACCTTGTCCGCCCACTGCCAGCTGACCGGCGCCCAGCCGGGCTTCGGCAACAACATCTCCCACTCGCACCGCCGCACGTCCCGGCGCTTCGACCCCAACATCCAGCGCAAGCGCTACTGGCTGGCGAGCGAAGGACGCCATGTGCGCCTCACGCTCAGCGCCAGGGCGATCAAGACCGTCGACGCGATCGGCGTCGAGGCCGCCGTTGCCCGGATCCGTGCGCGGGGAGTGAAGGTCTGATGGCCAAGAAGAGCAAAATCGCCCGCAACGAGCGGCGGAAGTCGGTCGTCGAGCGGTACGCCGTACGGCGGGCGGAGTTGAAGGAAATCATCCGCAGGCCGGGGACGTCCGTGACCGAACGGGACGCGGCGGTGGAGGAATTGCGACGTCAGCCGCGCGATGCGAGTGCGACGCGCGTACGCAACCGGGACAGCGTGGACGGCCGACCCCGGGGCCACCTCAGGAAGTTCGGCCTCTCGCGCGTGCGGATGCGCGAGCAGGCGCACGCCGGATACCTGCCCGGAATTCGAAAGTCCTCCTGGTAGTTTGGCGCGTTCTGACCTACCAAAACTGGGGAGTCCGGAGTGCGCAAGCACGTACGTAACACCGCCGCCGCTGCCGCCATTGCGGCCGCCCTCGCGCTGACCGGTTGCAGCAGCGAGAGCAAGGACAACGTCGAGGGCGACAAGGGCAAGGAGACGGGCGCCGGCGCTCCGTCGGCGGGCGGAGACGAAGGCGCGGTGGCCGATGTCACCGGATCCTGGATCGCGACGACCGATGGGAAGATCGTCGCGCTGATCGTCCAGGGTTCGGACGCTGCCGTGGCGGGCGAGCACGTCTGCTCCGGCAAGGTCGCCAAGGCGGACGAGGTGACGCTGGAACTCAAGTGCGCCGACGGGAACGCCGACCGTACAACCGGACTTGTCACACCGGGTGCGGACGGCAACACCATCACGGTGAAGTGGGGCAGCGGGATCGAGGACACCTTCAAGAAGTCCTCCGGCGAGAAGCTGCCGGAGGGAGTTCCCACGGACTTCCCGAAGCTGCCTGCCTCCTGACCTGCTGCCCGGCGTACGGGCACACAGGCGTACGGGCTTTGCACATGCGTACGGGCTTTGCGCATGCCTGGGCCGCGGTTCCCTCACGGGGGCCGCGGCCCATCGCCGTTCAACCCGATAATCCTCACTCCTGGGAGTGGGTCCCGGCAGCCAGTGGGCGGAGCGTGGCCCGACCGTGAGCCCTTCCTTCAACGGCGGCCCGGATGCTGCCCCTTGTCTGAGCTGCACGATGACGAGAGGCGAGTGGACCGCATGGCCATGTCGAGAGATCGTCGCCACAGGCCATGCCAGGTTCAGCTCACCGGACTTCGCCGGCGACTTCGCGCTCGCTCGCTACAACGCCGCTCAGCGCACTGAGCGCTTTCCAGAGCTGGGCGGACTCGGGCCAGGTGCGGCGTTTTGTGAAGTGGATCCAGGTCGTAAGGGCTGCGGCGGCGGTGCGCGGTGTGGCTGTGGTTGTCGTAGGGGGCGTGGATACGAGTGCAGCAATCGCCACCGCAACTTGTCCGGCAGGTTGGCGACCTGCCCCCTCCCGCCTACGTGTTCACGGACTCGCGCAGGTCGCCGTACCGCTGTTCCAGGTACTCGCCTTCGGCCTCCGTGTAGCCGGACGCCCAGGGCGTGGGGCACGGCGAGGCATGGTCCGGGTCCGGGCAGGCCACTCGGCTCAGCTCGTCGCGCAGGATGTCCATCTGCTGCCGTGACGCCAGCACGCCCACCCGGATCTCATGGATCTCCCGCGTACCGGGATCGGCGCCCCCGTGCCCGTACTGCCATTCCTCCGGGAGGTCGTCGTAGAACTCGGCGAGTGGTGTGCCGCCCGGTTCGGTCGTCTGCCCCTGTCCGGCAACGCTCAGGCGGTGCGGCCATGGGCGGCTGTCCAGGAGCCGGGCGCATCCGTCGGCGAGGGCCTGTACGTCTTCCTGCGTTGCGTAGACGCCGAGTTGGATTTCGTAGAGGCGGCTTTCGGGAGGCACGTCGAGCTCCAGAGTTGTGCGGCTACGGGCCCCGCCGACCGTACTGGACAGTGGGGCCGTGCCGCCGCTCAGTTTCCGGGGCGGATCGGGCGCCGCGCCCTCGGCATGTCCGCCCGGTCCGCGGCGGCCGTGCCGTGTTCCCAGCCCGCGTGGTCCGTAACCCCGCGCACCCGCGCCGACGTCGTCTCCGGGAACATCCGCTCCGTACGGTCCTCCACCGCCACGTCCCGCGCCGCCAGTACCGGCAGCAGCGAGCCGTCCGTCTCCTCCTCCGCTGCCGTGACGTGCTCCGTGGCTTCGGACAGGCGGTGGCCCACGCGGCTCGCGTACGCCGTCAGGAACGCCTGACGGAACGCCTTGGTCCGCTTACGGCCGCCCGCACGCTGGGCCGCCTCCGCACGGGTCATCGCCGACGTGCCCTGCACCAGCAGCGACGTATAGAGCAACTCGACGGATTCGAGGTCCGGTTCGAAGCCGACGACCGTGGAGAAGCCGAAGCTGCTGTTCCACACGGCACGGCAGCGGTTCGCGGAGGCTGCGGCGTCCAGGAGGATCGCCTTCGCCGTCTCGTACGGCGCGTCCACGCCGATCCGGCACGCGGCCGGCGTATCGCCGGTGTGCCCGCGCGCGGCCAGGAGCGCCTCGTCGATGCTGTGCCGCGCCATCAGCTCCTGCGCCTTGCCGGTGAGCGCCTCCGCCTCCTGCGGGTAGTCGGTCGCCTCGGCCTTGGCCAGCAGGGCGCGGATGCGGGTGAGCATGCGCGGCTCGCCGTGGTCACCGGCGGAAGGTGCGGTTACGTGCACGGGCTCGCCCGGGGGCGGGCCCACCGACTCGATCGCGGGGAGGCGGATCAGGAGGCGGAAGAGTTCGAGGAGCGCCGTCGCGAGTGAGAAGCGGTCCGCCTTCTCGCGCCCGGCGAGCGCGTCGGCGTACGCCTCGTCGCTTCCCCACCAGGCCTCGGCCGCCTCCAGGTCGCGGAGCTGGGCCTCCCAGCGCGGCGCCAGCCGTGCTCGCGCGTACCGTCGGTTCTCCGCCGCGATCAGGTCGGCGGCCAGGCGGACGTGGCGGTCGTCGAGCTCGCGGCGGACCATGCGGGCCACATCGGCGGGCTGCCAGCCGCGCTCCCAGGCTCGGCGTACGAACTCCTCGCCCCGGCGCAGCAGTTCGCGGCCCGCTTCGGCCCACGGTGCGGCGGCGAGGAGCGAGGCGCCGAGGTCCAGGCCCGCGTCGCCCTCGGCGTACACCGCCGCTGCGACCGCCTTCTCGACCTGTTCCACCGGTTCCACCGAAATGCCTCCTCACGCAACCGCAACCGCGACCGCGACCGCACACCACCCGCCACCTGCGATGGTCCCAGCTTCGGAAGGGGACCACGAATGGGGGGCGGGCGGGGCCGGAAGGTAGGGCCAGGCATACCCCCAACTGGGGCTCCGCCCCAGACCCCGGTCCTCAAGGGCGTCCTGGGGCCTGGGGGCCCAGTTCGGGAAGGCAGCGCGCACCGTCGGCTCGCCGCCGACGCCACTGTCAGTGGTCGGTGCCAGACTCGCACCCATGAGCAATCGCTGGGCCGTCGCACCGACCGACGGCGGTGGAGCGCTGCTCGTGCCGCTGGGGCGGGACGGGCGGCCGGCCGGCGGCGTGCGCGAAGAGGCAGACCTCGCGGCGGCGGTCGCGGCCAGGCCCGGCGTCGGCCGCTGGGTATGGCGGTCCACCGCCGAGATCTATCCGCGGCTGCTTGCCGCCGGCGTCCGCGTCGAGCGCTGCTACGACATCGAGGACGCGGAGTCACTGCTGCTCGGCCACGAGGGCCGGCACGGTGAGCCGCATTCGGCCGCCGCGGCCTGGGCCCGGCTGCACGACCGGCCCGTACCGCCCGATCCACCGCAGCGCGCCGCCGAGCCCGGATCACAATCGTCGCTCTTCGAACCGCAGCCAGTGGCAGTTCCCTTCGACGCCCTCCTTGAGGTGTACGCCGATCAGCAGCGCAGGCACGACGCCGCCGAGACCCCCGACCGGATGCGGCTGCTGACCGCCGCCGAGTCGGCGGGAATGCTGGTGGCCGCCGAGATGAACGGGGCGGGGCTGCCGTGGCGGGCGGACGTGCACCGGGTGCTGCTGGCGGAGTTGCTCGGGGAACGGTATGCGGGCGGCGGCGAGCCGAGACGCCTGGCGGAGCTGACGGACGAAGTGTCGGCGGCGTTCGGGCGGCGCGTCCGCCCGGAGCTGCCCGCAGATGTCATCAAGGCCTTCGGGCAGGCCGGGATCAAGGTGAAATCGACCCGCCGCTGGGAGCTGGAGGAGGTCGACCACCCCGCAGTGGGTCCGCTCATCGCGTACAAGAAGCTGTACCGGATCTATACGGCCCACGGCTGGGGCTGGCTCCAGGACTGGGTGCGCGAGGGCCGTTTCAGACCCCAGTACCTGCCGGGCGGCACGATCACCGGGCGATGGGTGACCAATGGCGGCGGCGCTCTGCAGATCCCGAAGGTGATCCGGCGTGCGGTGATCGCGGACGAAGGCTGGCGGCTCGTGGTCGCCGACGCGGACCAGATGGAGCCGCGCGTACTGGCCGCGATCTCGCGCGACCCCGGCCTGATGGACGTGGCGGGCCAGCCGGGCGACCTCTACAAGGCGGTCTCCGACCGGGCGTTCGCCGGTGACCGCGACATGGCGAAGCTCGCCGTGCTCGGCGCGGTGTACGGGCAGACGTCCGGCGACGGCCTGAAAAACCTGGCCGCGCTGCGAAGACGCTTCCCGCGTGCCGTCGCGTATGTCGACGACGCGGCGCGCGCGGGCGAGGAGCAGCGGCTGGTACGGACCTGGCTGGGGCGGACCTGCCCGCCTGCGGTCGGTTCGGGCGACGACGGCGAGGCGGGGATTCCGCAGGACAGCGGAACAGGCGGAACAGAGGGCGAGAAAGAGGAGGAGGAAACTGGCGCGAGAGACCGGGAGTTCACCCCGGGGTACGCCTCGACGAATGTCCGCGCACGCGGCCGCTTCACGCGGAACTTCGTGGTGCAGGGCAGCGCCGCCGACTGGGCGCTGCTGATGATGGCCGCGCTGCGGCAGTCGCTGAACGCCGCCGGGCTCCGGGCGGAGCTGGTCTTCTTCCAGCACGACGAGGTGATCGTGCACTGCCCGGCCGAGGAGGCGGAGACAGTCGCGGAGGCGATCCGCGCGGCCGGTGACCTGGCCGGGCGGATCGCCTTCGGGGAAACGCCGGTGCGGTTTCCGTTCACCACGGCGATCGTGGAGTGCTACGCCGACGCGAAGTGAACCAGCCCCCGCCCCGGGCCACGGCTCACGGCTTACCTGATCGACGCCCACTTCGCGCTGAGCGCGATCGCCCTGAGCTGCGCGGCTGACCGGCGAGTTGCGCCAGCGCCTGGAGGAGCGCGAGCCGCAGCGCCGGGTCGTCACCCGGGGCGCTGCCACCACTGTCGGGGAGTTCGGCGAGGGGAAGCTCGCCCGCCGAGCGGCGGCGCCGGTGGGTGAGGAAGGTCCGTACGAGAACGGTCTGGCCGTACGCCGCCGGGTTGCCGATCCTGGAAACCCGGCCCCACAGCATGTACATCCGGCATGTACATCCGGCCCAGCGTCTCCTGCACCAGGTCCTCGGCGAGATGCGTGTCGACGCTGGTCAGCAGGCACGCCGACCGGAAGAGACGGGCGGAACGCCCCGCCGCGAACTCCCGGACGCGTCCGTGCGCGACGGTCGCATGTCCTCCCCCGACTCTCACTGGTGCTCGCCGTCACCCCACTGACCCGGTGGCGGAGGCGAAATGTTTCACCCGGAGTCGGCAAGAAGGGCGTCGAGTTCGCCGCGGACACTCGTATCCGTACCGTCGAGCGCCGCCAGGGCCAGCCGCCACTGGGCGAACGCCTCCGCCTCGCGCTCCGCCGCCCGCAGGAGGTGGCCGTACTCGTGCCGCGCGAGGCCCTCGGTGTAGGTGTCGCCGCGCTCCTGGGCCCGGTCGAGCAGCAGCGTGCACTCCTGCTCGGCGTAACCCGTGCGCGCGAGGGCCCGCAGGGCGCGGACGCGGCCGAGGCGGGTCTGGGACTGTGTCTGCCAGTCGCCGTCGTCGCCCATGAGGCGCAGGCCCTCGTCGAAGTGGGGCAGGGCGGCGTCCTGTTCGCCGAGGGTGAGGTGGGCGAAGCCGATGTTGCAGTGCGCGCTGTACTGGAGCAACGCGCTGCCGAGCCGCAGGCCGGCGGCGAGGCTGAGCTCGTGGTAGCCGATGGCGGCGCGGGCGTCGGTGTGCTCGTGCAGATTGCCGAGGTGGCTGAGGATGATCGCCTCGCCATGGTCGTCGCTGAGGCGACGCGCGTAGCCAAGGCTCTGTTCGAGGGCCTCGGCGGCCTCGGCGTGACGGCCGAGGCGTTCGCAGAGCATGCCCCGGTTGGCGAGGCCGCGTTGGATTCGGTGGTCGGCGCCGAGCCGGCGCCACAGTGCGGTCGCCTCGTCGTTGAGGACCATCGCCTCCTCTCTCCTGCCGCTCATGAAATGCACGCCCGCGAGGTCGGTGAGGGCGTGCGCCTCGGCCTCGGTGTCACCGGCGTGCCGCGCGGCGCCGAGCCCGAGCCGGTTGAGGGCGATCAGCTCCTGGAGCCTGCCCCTGCGTTGGAGGTACGGGAAGCAGGCCCGGATCAGCAGGCGGGCGGTCGCCGAGGTGAACGCGTATCTCTCGGCGAGCGCGACGAGCTGCGGCAGCTCACGGTCGCCCCACGCGAACGCCGCCGCCTCCGAGTCGAAGGGCGTGGCGGTGACGGGGTCGATCGGCGGCGGCACCCGGATCTCGCCCTCGCGGCCGGGCGGGAGGAGGGCAAGCCCTGCCTGCCGGGCGGATTCGGCGTACCAGCGCAGGCCGCGCTCCACGGCGGCGTCCAGGTCGGGGGCGGTGTGGTGGCGGGCGGCGAGCTCGCGGGCGAAGTCCCGTACGAGGTCGTGCGGGGCGAACCGGCCGTACGACACCTCGTCCAGCAGCGCGACGTCCACCAGCCTGTCGAGCGCGGCGGCCGCGCGCGGAACGCCGGTGTCCATCAGGCGGGCGACCAGCGGCGCACCGTACTCGGGCAGATCGAGCGCGCCGAGGCGGCGCAGGGCGAGGGCGGCGTCGAGGTCGGGGCGCCGGTCGGAACCGTTCAGCGCGTCGTGCGCGACGGACAGCGAACTCCGCACGCTCAGGTCGTCGTACTCCAGGTGATCGAGGCGGCCCGCCTCGGCGTCGAGCAGCCCGGCCAGTACGCCCGGGGCCAGCGCACGCCGGGCCGCGAGCCGCGCGGCGACGACACGCAGCGCGAGCGGCAGCCGCCCGCACCGCTCGACGAGCCGCTCCGCGTCCCCGGCGTCGAGCAGTTCCCCGCGCCCCGAAACGCTGCGGAGCAGGTCGGTGCTGTCGCGCGCCGACAGGGGAGCGAGCGGGAACCGGACCGCGCCGTCGAGGGCGGCGAGCGATGACCGGCTGGTGACGATGACCGCGCAACCGGCCCCGGCGGGCAGCAGCGGCCGCACCTGGGCGGCCGACGCCGCGTCGTCGAAGACCAGGAGGGTACGGGTCGGCGCCAGCGTGGAGCGCAGCAACGCGGCCGCGGCGTCCGCCTCTTCGGGCACGCGGCACGGGTCGACACCCAGGTCACGGAGGAGGGCGCAGAGGACCTGCGAGACGGTGAGCGGAGCCATGCAGGGGGTGGCCCCGTGGAGGTTGAAATACAGCTGCCCGCCGGGGAATTCCCCACGCAACCGGTGCGAGACATGCAGCGCGAGCGCGCTCTTCCCGACACCGGCCATGCCGCTGAGTACGACGACATGGGGCCCGGGCGCCGCGCCGGTGAGCGCGGCGCACAGGGCCGTGACTACGTCCGATCTGCCCGTGAAATGGGCTGGTGGGGGAGGCAGTTGGGCAGGGTGTGGCGTACGGGGCCCAGGCGTGGGTGAGCGGCGTTCCGGTTCGGACGGCGGAGCGGAAGCAACCGCCGGGGCCGGGTCGCGGAGGACCTCCTGGTAGGCCTCCTGGACCGCCGGGCCCGGGTCCACGCCCAGCTCCTCCACCAGCGTCCGGCGCAGCGACTGGAAGACGGCGAGCGCCTCCGGCTGCCGGCCCGACCGGTGCAGTACGAGCATCAGCTGCCGGTGAAACGCCTCCCGCAACGGGAACTCCGCGACCAGCGCCGCCAGTTCCGGCACCAGTGCGCCGCCCTCGTGACCGCCTAGGTGCAGCTCGGCGTCGTACCGCCACTCCAGCACCAGCAGCCTCGCCTCCCGCAGCCGTTGTACGAGCGCGGGCGCCGCGTCCTGCGGCGTGCCCCGCCACAGTTCCAGCGCGCCCCGGGCCCGGGCCACCGTCTCGGCCCAGTCGCCCTGCGCGTGCGCGGCGCGGGCCGCCCGTACGCGCTGCTCGAAGACGTCCGTGTCCAGCTCGCCGGGACCGACGCGCAGCAGATAGCCGGGCGGTACGGCGCGCAGCCGGTCCTCCTCGGCGAGCAGGCGGCGGAGGCGGGTGACGTGGTTGTGGAGGGAGGCGTGGGCGGACGGCGGCGGCTCGTCGTCCCAGAGCGCGGCCTTCAGCTCGCTCACGGGAACGACGCGGTTCGGGCGCGTCAGCAGTGCGGCAAGGAGGGCGCGGCCCTTGGCGCTGCGTACGGGACGGTGCTCGCCCGTCTCGTCGTCGTACACGGTCAGCGGACCTAGCAGGCCGAATCGCATCCGCGTCCTCCAAGACCGGCAACCGGAATGACCGTTGGCCATATGTTAGCGATCTGTTGGCGGCGGCTGTTTTGATCTATCCATCGAATCCGGTCCGCCGGCGCTCGGCGGGGGAAGCGCAGCCGCACTCGGGGGAGTGTGCCGCCGCGGCCGGATTCGGGGCCAGAGAGAACCCCGGTCATTGAGGTGAGTGACCGGGGTTTTCGGCTGCTCACGGCGACAGCCGACTGCGCCCGGACGTTCCCGGAATACCGCCGCGCTGTCACGATGACGGCATGACAGAGGTGTTCTTGCGGCGGCTGACCCGATGGCAGGCCGACCAGCAACGAGAGTCCATCGCCGACCTGTACGTCGCGGCGTACCGCGGAGAGACGGACCAGGAGTACCACGACCGGCGGGGCTTCCTGAAGCGCTTCGCCGACGATGTACAGCGCCCCGGCTTCGACATGCTGGTCGCCAGCGAGACAACGCTGGCCGGCTGCATATACGGCTACCCGCCGCACCGGGAGGGCGAGTGGTGGCACGGTATGCGCGGGGACGTACCGGAGGCCGTCGCGGACACGGAGCTCGCCGCCCCGGGCAAGGTCTTCGTCGTCGTCGAACTGATGGTGACCCCCACGCGCCGCCGCAGCGGTATCGCGACCCGCCTCCAGGAACGCCTGCTCACCCGGGTCGACGCCGATCTGGTCACCACGCTCGTCGCACCGGCGAACACGTCGGCCGCGGCGGCGTTCCGCTCGTGGGGCTGGTCGCCGACCGGCGGCGTCACGCTGGGCGAAGGGCGTCCCGCACTCGACGTATGGAGCCGCAGACCCTGACGGTGCGCACTGACGCCGATGACAGCCGCCTGCCGACGGCCCTCGCGGTCGGCGCGCGATTGTCAGTGGCGGATGCCACGCTGAATCGACAGGTGATTTCACAGCGGATCTGCGAGAGGAAGCGTCATGATCACCACCGACTTCGTGCCCGGCTCTCCGTGCTGGATCGACATCGGCGCCCCTGATGTACCTGCCACGGCGGCCTTCTACGGCTCGGTGCTCGGCTGGGACTTCCAGCCGATGGATCCGGATACGCCGGAGGGAGGCCAGTACGGCGTCTTCAAGCAGAACGGCAAGACCGTCGGCGGAATCGGCCTGCTCACCGAGGAGGGGGCCCGCTCGGCCTGGATGATCTACTTCAATACGAACGACGCCGACGCCACGACCGCGGCGGTCGAGCAGAACGGCGGCAAGGTGCGTGTCGCCCCGATGGACGCCGACGGCGAGGGCCGGATGGCGCAGTACACCGACCCGCAGGGCGGTCAGTTCGCCGTCTGGCAGCCGGGGAAGACCAAGGGGCTGGAAGTGGCAGACCAGCCGGGCGGCCTGTGCTGGACCGAGCTCTACACGACCGACTCGGCCGCCGCGAAGGAGTTCTACGGCAGCCTCTTCGGCTGGCAGAGCCAGGACATGGTGCTGCCGGGCGACGGTGGGACGTACTCGATGATCATTCCCGCCGGCCAGCCCGACGAGCGCATGCACGGCGGGATCATGCAGCTCCCCACAGACGCACTCACGCTGACCGGCGGCCGCCCGTACTGGCACCCGGTGTTCGCGGTCGACGACTGCGACGACACCGTCGCCAAGGTCACGGGGAACGGCGGAAGCGTGCAGATGGGCCCGGAGGACGCCGAGGGAGTGGGGCGCCTCGCGGTGTGCGTCGACCCGTCCGGCGCGGACTTCGTGGTGCTGAAGCCGGTGCCCGGAGCGACCGGCGCCTGACGTGCCGGAACGCAGGAGTCCAGGTCAGTCGTCGACTGGCCTGGACTCCTGACCTGACTCCCTGACCTGGACTCCTGACCTGGGCTTCGGTCCAAGCGGCCGTCCCGGCTGCGCGGATCCCGGCTGCCCGGATCAACCGGATCAAGCGGCCACCGCCACCGCCCCCACCGCCGGGGTACGGAGCGTCCGGCGGGCGGTGCCGAGGCTGGTGACCAGAGTTGCCGCAGCGGCGACCGCCACGATGCCCAGCCAGATCCCGAAGCCCCGGCCCGGCAGGACCGAGTCGGTACGGACCACGGTGAACGGCACGATCCCGGCGATCCCCGCCACAGTCCCGAAGAACACCCCGGTCACCGTCAGCACGAGCCCCTCGCAGCCGACCATCCCGAGCACCTGCCCCGGGGTGGCCCCGGCGAGCCGCTGCTGGCCGAACTCCCGGCCCCGGTACGAGGTCGCGGCGTACAGACTGTTGATCAGCATGATGCAGGAGAAGACCACGATGATGCCGACGACCACGAGGTTCAGCGTCTCCAGGTTCTTGTCCTCGACCGATTTGGTGAGGCCCGACGCCTTGATCGCGTCGCTCTCGACAGCCTGCATGTACAGCGTCCCCGTCGCCATGCCGGTGAAGAGGATCAGCGGCATCAGCACCCCGGACAGTTCCGAGGCGCGTCGGCGCATGTTGTGGACGGTCAGATAGCCGCTCGCACCGAAGAGCGCGATGATCGGCCGCCCGAGTCGGCCGAGCAGGCCCCCCAGCAGCACCGGCGAGAAGACCGCGAAACCCACCGCCAGCAGAATGGCGCCGTACGCCGCGGGTGCCATCGTCATGGGGTCGGTGCCGTCCATCGCGAAGGTGGTGAGCACCGACGCCGTACCGGCCACGAGCGCGCCGTAACCGGCGATCCTCCGGGCCCGCCCCCGGGCCTTACGGACACCGGCTGCGGCCTTCGTAGCCCGCCGGACAGCGAGGAACGCGGCGCCCACCGAGGCGAGCAGCGTGGTGTTGATGCCCGACATCAGCGCGATGGGCCCGAAGGCGTACTCCACGCTGTCGGCGACCTGCCCGCTGTCGCGGAACATGCCGAGCAGCGCCTCACCGCCGAGCATCGCGGGCCCGATCGCCAGCACGGCCCCGACCAGTCCGACGACGGCCGACTCACCCACGATCATGCGCTTGATCTGGGCGGGAGTGGCGCCGGTGCTGCGCAGCAGGCTGATCTCGCCGCTCCGCTGCCGCACATTGACGGTGAGGGTCGAGGCGACGGCGAAGAACACCAGAAGCGTGCCGTAGCCGCCGACCACGGACGCCGCGACGGTGAGCGATTCCGAGCTGACGTCGTCGACGCCCTTCGCGCCCGCCGTGTCGTGCATCGAGTTGAACGTCATGATGATCGCGGCCCCCAGGAAGGCCGACAGCAGGGTGGCGACGAAGCGCCCGGGGCGCTGCCGGACGGAGCGCATGGCCAGCGAGAACATGCCTCACACCCCTACTTCGACAACGCCGTGGTCCATGCCGTCCATGCCGTCCACGCTGTCGCCCAGGTGCGCGAGCCGCTCGGCGACGGCGTCCACGGTCGGCGCGTTCAGCCGGCCGGCCAGCCGGCCGTCCGCCAGGAAAAGCACGGAGTCGGCGTACGAAGCAGCCACCGGGTCGTGCGTCACCATCACCACGGTCCGGCCATGGACCCGTACCGCGCCCTGAAGCAGCCGCAGCACGTCCCGCGCGCTGCGCGTGTCCAGCGCCCCCGTCGGCTCGTCCGCGAAAACCACACTGGGCTCGGTCACCAGCGCCCGTGCGATGGCGACGCGCTGCCGCTGCCCGCCGGAGAGCTGGTCGGGACGGTGCCCGAGCCGGTCGCCGAGGCCGACCTGGGTGAGGATCTGCTGCGCCCTGGCCCGGTCGATGCGCCGGCCTGCGAGCTTCAGCGGGAGGGTGGTGTTCTGCTCGACGGTCAGGGTCGGCAGCAGGTTGTACTGCTGGAAGACGAAGCCGATCCGCCGGCGCCGGAACCTGGTCAGCTCGGACTCTGTGCCGCCCGTCATCTCCTCGCCGTCCACCATGACCTGACCGGCGTCCGGCCGGTCGAGACCCGCCGCGCACTGGAGCAGGGTGGACTTGCCCGATCCGGACGGCCCCATGACCGCGGTGAAGGTTCCGGCGGGCAGGCTCAGCGTCACCCGGTCGAGCGCGGTCACGGCGCTCTCCTCGGTTCCGTACACCTTGCTGACCGATACGAGACGCAGCGCTTCTGCGCCCCTGCGGCTGTGCTTCTGATCTTTACGGTGGTCTTGACGGTGGTCTTTACGGCGGAACATGTCCCCATCACTCCCTCGTGGCACCTGCTGTGCCGTCAGAAATGACGCTACGGACGGCGAAGAGCCGTGCCGATGGCCGTAAACACCGAGCAAGGGTGCACTCAAGTACACCCTCGGGCCAGGTCGGTCAGGCCAGATCGGTGAATGCCTCCACCGCACGGGTCCTGCCGGTGACGACGACTACGTCACCCTTCTCGACCACCGTCTCCGCCGTCGCGTACGTGAAGTCCTCCCCGGGACGCTTGATGCCGACAACGGTCACTCCGTACTTCGAGCGCACCTGGCTCTGCCCGAGAGGGAGCCCCGTGGCGACCTCCGGAGCGACAGACTTGACCAGGGCGTAGTCGTCGTCGAACTGGATGAAGTCCAGCATCCGGCCGGTCACCAGGTGGGCCACGCGCTCGCCCATCTCGTGCTCGGGCAGGACGACATGGTGGACACCGAGACGCTCCAGGATCTGCCCGTGCTGGCGGCTGATCGCCTTCGCCCAGATGTTGGGCACCTCGGCTTCGAGGAGGTTGGTGGAGACCAGGATGCTGGCCTCGATGTCGGTGCCGATGCCGACGACCGCGCTGGTGAATTCGTGCACGCCCAGCTGGCGCAGGACTTCCGGATCGGTGCAGTCGGCGACCGCGGCGTGGGCGAGGATGTCGCTGTGTTTCTGGACGAGCCGGGGATCGGTGTCCAGGCCGAGTACGTCCCAGCCGCGCCGGGTCAGCTCGTTGGCGAGCGAGCTGCCGAACCGGCCCAGGCCGATCACCGCGACCCGTTGGTCGCCGTGCTGCCCGGGGTACTGCTCGGCGAGCCGCTTGCCGCGGCCGCGGATACGGCTGCTGTTGCGCCTGCGCAGGGAGTGCAGATATCTAGCCAATGACGGGTCGCTCCTCAGGTAGCTCGAAGCGGCGGGTCCGTTCACGCAGAGCCAGCGCCGAAACCAGCGTAATCGGGCCAAGACGGCCCATAAACATCAGCAGAATGAGGATCAGTTGCCCAAGGCCGGGCAGGTCCGCGGTGATTCCGGTGGAAAGACCGACAGTGGCGAAGGCGGAGACGACTTCGAAGAGCACGGCCTCGAAGGGTGCCTTGGTCAGCGACAGCATGGCGAGCGTCGCGGCGATCACGAGCCCCACCCCGAGCAGGGCCACGGTCAGCGCCTGACGCAGTACGTGCGGAGCGAGGCGGCGGCCCAGTACAACCGAATTGGTCTCGCCGCGCACCTCGGCGACGATCGCGGCGGCCAGCACCGCGAAGGTGGTGACCTTGATGCCGCCCGCCGTGCCCGCGCTGCCGCCGCCGATGAACATGAGCATGCAGGTCAGCAGCAGCGTCGAGGCGTTCAGGGCGCCGGTGTCGAGGGAGTTGAACCCGGCGGTGCGGCTCATCGCGGAATGGAAGAAGCCGTTAAGGATCTTCTCGCTCCAGTCGAAGGGGCCGAAGGTCTCTTCGTTGCCCCACTCCAGCAGGCAGGTCAGCACCGTGCCGACGACCAGCAGGGTGGCGCTGGTGATCAGAGTGAGCCTGGTGTGCAGGGTCCAGTTCCGGCGTCCCGTCGTACGCCGCCGGTTGCGGTGGCGCAGTATTTCGAGGAGCACGGGGAACCCGATCCCGCCCAGAATGACCGCGGCCGCGACCGGCAGCATCACCCAGGGATCCTGGGAGTACCGCGTGAGGCTGTCGGCGTGCAGCCCGAAACCGGCGTTGTTGAAGGCCGACACGGCGTGGAAGAAGCCGAGATACACGGCGTCGCCGATCGTGTTCCCGTAGCCGAAGCGGAATCGGAGTGCGAGCATCGCGCCCACCGCCAGCTCCACGACCAGGGTGGACCCGGCGACGCCGAGCAGCACCCGGCGTACGTCGCCGATTTGCAGGCTCTTCGTCTCCGCCTGCGCGGTCAACTGCATCCGGAGCCGGAGCCTGCCGGAGACGAGCAGGCCGAGAAGCGACGCCATCGTCATGATGCCGAAGCCGCCGATCTGGATCAGCGCGAGGATGACGCCTTCACCGAAGCCGCTCCAGTACGTCCCGGTGTCCACCACCGCGAGACCGGTCACGCACACCGCGGAGGTCGAGGTGAACAGGGCGGTCAGGAATGAAGCCGCGGCACGCTCCTCGGTGGCGGCCGGAAGCGCGAGCAATGCCGCGCCGATGAGCGTCACGAAGGCGAAGCCCAGTACGACGCTGCGAGCCGGATGCGCGGCAAGCAGCGACGGACGTACCCGCATCATGTGTACCGCCACCTGCCGGCCTCCCGGTCGCTGCCGCCGGAGTCGCCCGACACCGCGCCAAGATTATGCAACGTAATGCCGCGCGCCACCTTCGCGTGGCGGCCGTTGCGCGTGACGCTTCGTACAGAACCCTCTGCAAGTGACAGGAGTCCGCCACATGCATGCACGTGACTTGGCCGAGGACTACGAAACCGTCGGCCTCGACACGGACGCGATGGACGCCGCCCGGCTGATGGCCGAACACCGGCTGCCCGCACTGCTCGTCGTCGACGAGCACGGCGCTCCCCAGGCGATCCTGCCCGCGTCCCAGATGATCAAAGTGGTCGTCCCCGGCTATGTGATCGAGGACCCGACGCTGGCGGCGGTCATCGACGAGCGACACGCCGACCGGCTCTGCGAAGTACTGAGGGGACGGACCGTACAGGAGTGTCTGCCCAGGTCGGCGGCCCCGCCGCCGGTGGCGGCACCCGACGACACCGCGCTGGAAGTGGCCGCCCTGATGGCCCAGGTGCGAAGCCCGCTGGTCGCTGTCGGCGAGAAGGACAAGCAGGCTATGCACCTGCTCGGCGTCATCACCGCCTCGCACCTGCTGGAGTCCCTGCTCCGACGCATCAGTTGAGCGGCCGGGGGCCCTTGGTGCCCGGCGCGGCCGGGCACTAAAGGGTCTGCCAAGGAGCCGTAAAGACCCTGTATGGTCCCTCGCGGAGTGCCGGGAAGCCTGGTCGGCGACAAGGGACACGTCTCTTTGCCGACCGACCGGAGCATCATGAACGACTGGCAGAGCTGGGCCGCGATCGTCGTCTTCATCGGCACCTACACCCTGATCATCAGTGAGAAGATCCACCGCGCCGCCGCCGCGATCGGCGGCGCCGCCCTGATGCTGGCGATCGGGGCCACCGACGACAGGTCGGCGTTCTACTCCGAGCACAGCGGCATCGACTGGAACGTCATCTTCCTGCTCCTCGGCATGATGATGATCGTCGGAGTCCTCAAGAAGACCGGCATGTTCGAGTACCTGGCCATCTGGTCGGTCAAGAGAGCCAGGGCCAAACCCTTCCGCGTGATGGTCATGCTGATCGTCATCACCGCGATCGCCTCGGCACTGCTCGACAACGTCACCACGGTCCTGCTGATCGCCCCGGTCACCCTGCTGGTGTGCGAGCGGCTCGCGCTGCCCTCCGCGCCGTTCCTCATCGCCGAGGTCCTGGCCTCCAACGTCGGCGGCACGGCCACGCTCGTCGGCGACCCGCCGAACATCATCATCGCCAGCCGCGCCGGCCTGACCTTCAACGACTTCCTGGTCCACCTCGCACCGCTGTGCGTCGTGCTGCTACCGGTTCTGATCGCGCTGTGCCGCTTCCTCTTCCGTAAGTCTTTCCTGTACGACGAGGAGCGCGCCGAAGAAGTCATGGCGCTGGAGGAGCGCGAAGCGATCCGGGACTCGCGGCTGCTCATCCAGGGCCTGATCGTCCTCGTGCTGGTCGTCGCGGGCTTTGTCCTGCACCCCGTGCTGCACTTCGAACCCAGCGTCGTCGCACTGCTCGGCGCCGGCCTGCTGATCGCCGTCTCCACCGTGCGGACCGGTGAAGTGCTCGCCGAGGTGGAGTGGCCCACCCTCGCTTTCTTCGCAGGCCTGTTCATCATGATCGGCGGCCTGATCGAGACCGGCGTCATCGGTGAGGTCTCCGAGTCCCTCGCGAACGTGATCGGGGAGCACGAGCTGGGCGGCTCCATGCTGCTGCTCGGCGCCTCCGCGGCCCTCTCCGGCATCGTCGACAACATCCCGTACGTCGCGACGATGGCGCCGATCACCAGCGACCTCGTGGAGAGTATGGGCGGCGGCGCGGACCACGTCCTGTGGTGGTCCCTCGCCCTCGGCGCCGACCTCGGCGGCAACGCCACCGCGATCGGTGCCAGCGCCAACGTCGTCGTACTCGGCATCGCCGAACGCAACCGGCAGCCCATCTCCTTCTGGCAGTTCACCAAGTACGGCCTGGTCGTCACGGCCGTGACCGTCGCGCTCGCGGCCGTGTATGTCTGGGTGCGCTACTTCGGCATGTCCTGACGCCGTTCGAGCCGGAGATGTGACAAAACCTCCGCGACGGACAAGCCGCCTCCCCCCGTAGAGCAGGTGAAGAATGCCGCGCCGACTCCCGGTGCGGCGGGGACATGGGGAGGGGTCCGGCACATGGCGCGACGGATCGCAGGGCGAATACCAGGCCGGATACGCAGGGGCCTTACGGGAACGGCAGCCGCGGCAGCGGCCATGGCGGCACTGACCGCCTCACAGGCGCCGAGCCCAGTGGCCACGAGTACCGCGGAGAAGGTCGCCGGGCAGCCGGACCGGGCCCTTCCCGGCGATGCGTCCTATTACACCGAGCTGCCCCCCCACTCGGGACTCAGGCTCTGTCGGTGCGCGACAAGGCCGCTCCGGCCGCGCGTCCGGGTGGCGGAGCCGTGCCCGCCACGGTCCTCGACGCGTACAGGAAGTCGGAGGCGGCGCTCGCGAAGAGCACCCCGCTCTGTGGTCTCCGCTGGCAGCTGCTCGCCGCGATCGGCCAGGTGGAGTCCGCGCAGGCGCGGGGCGGCGCGGTGGACGCGGGCGGTACGACGTACTCGCCCATCATCGGCCCGCAGCTCAACGGCCGCGGTTTCGCCACCATCCGGGACACCGACAGCGGCGCGTACGACGGCGACAGCTCGTACGACCACGCGGTCGGCCCGATGCAGTTCATCCCGTCCACCTGGGCCATGTGGGGCGCCGACGGCAACGGCGACGGAAGCGCCGACCCGCACAACGTCTACGACGCGGCCCTCGCGGCGGGGCATTACCTGTGTGCGGGCGGTCGTGACCTCTCCGAGCCGTACGACTTCGACCGTGCGGTCCTCAGCTACAACCGGTCCCGGGAGTACCTGCGCATCGTCACATCGTGGTTCGCGTACTTCACGGACGGACACAGAGAGGTCCCGGACAAGAAGGGACGCACAGGGCCGCGCGCAGAACCGGACTCCCCCAGCACCCGTCGGAAGGAGCCGGACAGCCCGCGCCCGCGTACCGGCGCGTCGCCCTCTCCCAGGCCCACACCCGCACCTACCCCCTCCACGCCCAAGCCCACGCCCTCACCGACGCGTGACCGTCCGAGCAGCGGTCCGACGTCCGCGGCGCCCGCCGTCACCCTTCCCGGCACCGTGGTCGAGCTGCCGGACGACGGCGTCCTGCCGGGGGCTGAGCCGGGGGCCGGGCCGCTCACCAGCAACGGTTAGGCATCTCTCGCGCTCCGGCCCTCCACAATTCCGGATACCGGGCGGTAACGTCGCCACCGCCCTGCAGTCAGATGTGAGCGCGAAGGGGCCCTCATGGCGACGACGGACATGCATCCTCCTCACCCGGCCCTGCCCGGTGACGAACTGGCCCGCGCGCGGTGGCAGCGCATGTGGAGCCACCGCGAGCAGCTGCTCAGAGTTGCCCGCCGCAGGTCCATGAGCGCCGAGGACGCCGAGGACGCCGTCCAGGAAGCGATGCTGCGCGCCGCCGAGAACCCGCATCTCGACGACGCGCGGCTGGGCGCCTGGCTGACGACGGTGACCATGCGCCTGTGCGTCGACCGGTACCGGCAGGTCAATCGCGAGGCGCAGGTACGCAGCAGTCCGACACTCACCGCACCCGGCCCGGTCCCCGTCGACGAGGCGGTGTGCGACCGGGCGGAAGCGAAGTGGCTGGCGTTCCAGAGCCGGGAGCTGCCCGCCCGCCAGGCGGAAGCGCTCCGGCTGAAGGCGCAGGACCGGGATGTCGGTCAGGTCGCCACGGAGATGGGGCTCAGCTACCAGGCGGTCGAGTCGTTGCTGGCCAGGGCCCGGCGCACGCTGCGCAACTCGCTGGCCGGCACGCTCGGGCTCGTCCTGTGGCTGTGCGGGCGCAGCCGGACTCAGGCGGGCGGGAACGTCCAGGCCGTGGCCGCCGCATCCACGGCGGCGGCGACGCTGGCCGTGATGGGTCTGGTCCTTCCCTTCGCGTACGAGCCGGACGAGCCCCGCGCTCCGCGAGGCACCACGACGTCGGAGGTGGCGGACGCGACGGACACGGCGAGGCACGGGACGCCGCCGGCCTCGTCCGGTCGATCCGACCACGGCGCGGCGGACTCCGCTTCCCCGGCCGGCTCAGTGCCGCCGAGCCCGGGGGCCTCGCCGTCCGGGCTGCTCGGGGTGTTGCCGGAGGTGGCGGAGGTGCCCGAGGTGGCCGTGCCCGAGGTTCCCGAGGTGCCGGAGGTGCCTGGGGCGACCGTGCCGGACGTGCCCGGGGTGGCGGTGCCCGAGGTCGCCGTACCCGAGGCGGCCGCGCGCGAGGTCGTCGTACCGGAGGTGCCCGTACCGGAGGTGTCGCCGTCGCTGCGGACGGTGCCCGGCCCCGCGCTGCCCACGACCGGGTCCACGCCCTCGACCTCCCCCTCGACCTCGCCCTTGATTACGCGCTGAATTCGCCCCCGTAAAAAATCTTCGCCTTTTCGCGACGGACGCGCCGCCCTTCCCCGTAGAGCAGATGTCAGAGCTGCTCCCCGCTGAAGGGTGAACCGGATGGGTGTCGAGATCTGTGTGGAAGGGTTGACGAAATCCTTCGGCCACCAGGTCATCTGGCAGGACGTCTCACTGACGCTGCCCGCCGGCGAGGTGTCCGTCATGCTCGGCCCCTCGGGTACGGGCAAGTCGGTGTTCCTCAAGACGCTCGTCGGCCTGCTGAAGCCGGACCGGGGTTCGATCCGGATCGCCGGGAAGGACATCACCGAACTCCGCGAACGCGACCTGTACGAGGTGCGCAAGCTCTTCGGTGTGCTGTTCCAGGACGGCGCGCTGTTCGGTTCGATGAATCTGTACGACAACATCGCTTTCCCGCTGCGCGAGCACACCCGTAAGCCGGAGAGCGAGGTCAGGCGGATCGTCCTCGAAAAGATGGACATGGTCGGCCTGATCGGCGCCGAGGACAAGCTGCCCGGCGAGATATCCGGCGGCATGCGCAAGCGGGCCGGGCTGGCGCGGGCGCTGGTGCTCGACCCGGAGATCATTCTGTTCGACGAGCCGGACTCGGGGCTCGACCCGGTGCGCGTGGCCTATCTCAACCAGCTCATCGTGGACCTGAACGCGCAGATCGACGCGACTTTCCTGATCGTCACCCACGACATCGCGTCCGCCCGGCAGGTCCCGGACAACATCGGGCTGCTGTTCCGGCGCGAGCTGGTGATGTTCGGCCCCCGCGAGGAGCTGCTCGCGAGCGACGAGCCGGTCGTACGGCAGTTCCTCAACGGCCGTATGCAGGGCCCGATCGGCATGGCGGAGGAGAAGGACGCCGCCCAGGTCGAGCAGGAGCTCGCCCAGCTCGACGCCGGTGACCACCGCGGACCGAAGGGCGGCAAGGGGGCCTCCGGGGCGGGCATCACCCCGCGCCTGCTGCCCAGCCCCGGTGTCACCCGCCCGCCCCGGTGGCAGGCGATCGCCGAACGGGAGGAGCGGCTCCACCAGGCGGAGGCCGGGAAGGCCGCAGAAGCCGAGGAGACAGCGGAGCCCGCGGAGGCCACAGAGAGGGCAGAGGCCACAGAAACCGCAGAGGTCACAGAAACCGCAGAGGTCACAGAAACCGTGGCCTCCGCAGAAGCGGCGGAGGTGAGGGACGCATGAGCCTGTCCCCCACCGGAGCACTCAGGCATTCCGGCAGCCTCTTCGCCATGGCGCTGGATGTCCTCAGGACTCTCCCTCGCCGGCCCTTCCAGGTACGTGAGTTCATCCAGCAGGCCTGGTTCATCGCCAGCGTCACCATCCTGCCCACCGCCCTGGTCGCCATCCCGTTCGGCGCCGTCATCGCGCTCCAGATCGGCAGCCTGACCCGGCAGCTCGGCGCCCAGTCCTTCGCCGGCGCCGCCTCGGTCCTGGCAGTCCTCCGCGAGGCGTCCCCCATCGTCACGGCCCTGCTCATCGCCGGGGCCGGCGGCACCGCGATCTGCGCGGACCTCGGGGCGCGCAAGATCCGCGAGGAGATCGACGCCATGCAGGTGCTCGGCATCGACCCGATCCACCGGCTGGTCGTGCCCAGGGTGCTGGCCACGATGCTCGTCGCGGTCCTGCTCAACGGCCTCGTCTCGGTGGTCGGAGTGGCCGGTGGCTACTTCTTCAACGTGGTCCTGCAAAACGGCACACCAGGCGCATATCTGGCCTCCTTCACCACGCTCGCGCAGCTCTCCGACCTCTGGGCGGCCGAGTTGAAGGCACTGATCTTCGGTGCCATCGCCGCGATCGTCGCCTCGTACAAGGGCCTGAACGCCAAGGGCGGGCCGAAGGGCGTCGGCGACGCGGTGAACCAGTCCGTGGTCATCACCTTCATGTTGCTGTTCGTGACGAACTTCGTGCTGACCGCCGTCTACTTCCAACTCGTTCCGCAGAGGGGATAGCGATGACTCTGCCGAATCCGCTGAAAGGTGCCGGACGCTCCCTGGAGGAGCTGGGCACCCAGCTGGTCTTCTACGGGCGTTCCCTCGCCTGGACCGGCCGCACCCTGCGCCGCTACAAGAAGGAAGTCCTGCGCCTGCTCGCCGAAGTCAGCTTCGGCCGTGGCGCCCTGGCCGTCGTCGGCGGCACGGTCGGCGTCATCGCCTTCCTCTCCTTCTTCACCGGCACAGAGGTCGGACTCCAGGGGTACGCCGCGCTGAACCAGCTCGGCACCTCCAACTTCGTGGCGTTCCTCTCCGCGTACTTCAACACCCGCGAGATCGCCCCACTGGTCGCCGGGCTCGCCCTCTCCGCGACCGTCGGCGCGGGCTTCACCGCCCAGCTCGGCGCCATGCGCATCAGCGAGGAGACCGACGCGCTGGAAGTGATGGGCGTCCCGTCGCTGCCCTTCCTGGTCACGACCCGGATGATCGCCGGTTTCGTCGCGGTGATCCCGCTGTACGTCGTCGGGCTGCTCTCCTCGTACTTCGCCGCCCGGACCATCACCACCGGCTATTACGGGCAGTCCGCCGGCACGTACGACCACTACTTCCAGCAGTACCTGCCACCGGTCGACGTCCTGTGGTCCTTCGGCAAGGTCATCGTCTTCGCCGTCGTGATCATCCTGGTCCACTGCTACTACGGCTACTACGCGAGCGGGGGCCCCGCCGGGGTCGGTGTCGCGGTCGGCCGTGGCGTGCGTACGTCCATCGTCGCCATCAACATCCTCGACTTCTTCCTCAGCCTGGCGATCTGGGGCGCCAACACGACCGTACGGATAGCGGGGTAGGCCCATGCCCATACCGATACCGACTCTGACCCGGGCCACGAAACTGCGGCTGTACGGGATCGTCTTCCTCGTCGTCATCACGCTGCTGCTGTCGCTGACCGTCGCCGTCTACCAGCAGGTCTTCACCCCGGCCGTCCGCATCACGCTGGAGGCGAGCGCCCTCGGCAACCAGCTGGAGCCGCGCGCGGACGTCAAGCTGCGCGGCCTGCTGGTCGGCGAGGTCCGCGAGGTGCGCGCCGACGGCAAGAAGGCGACCCTCGACATCGCGCTCAAGCCCGAACATGTCGCGCTCATCCCGGCCGACGTCCATGCCCGGATGCTGCCGAAGACGCTGTTCGGCGAGAAGTACGTCGACCTGGTCGCCCCGCGCAACCCTTCGGCGCGGCACATCCGCGCCGGTGACGTCATCACCCAGGACCGCACCAAGGTCGGCATCGAACTCCAGCGCCTGATGAACGACCTGCTGCCGCTGCTGCGCACCGTACGGCCCGCCGACCTGAACGCCACCCTGTCCGCGTTCGCGACCGCGCTCGAAGGGCGCGGCGACAGGATCGGCGCCAACCTCGTACGCCTGGAGGGCTACCTGCGCAAGATCAACCCGCACATGCCGTCCATCAAGGAGGACATCTCGCGGTTCGCGGATGTGGCGGAGGTGTACAGCGAAGCCGCCCCCGACCTGCTGCGGATCCTGGACAACACGCTCACCACCAGCCGGACTCTGGTCGAGAAGGAGGACCAGCTGGCGTCGGTGCTGACCTGGACGGCGACCGCCGCGGACACCGCGGAAGGCGTGCTCGACGACAACGGCGAACGGCTCATCACTCTGGGCCGCGTATCCCGTCCCACTCTGGCCCTGTTTGCCCGCTACTCGCCGGAGTACCCCTGCCTGCTCGACGGTCTGGTGCAGCAGGAGGCGCGGGCCGAAGAGACGTTCAGGGGCGGGGAGATGCGCATCACGCTCGAATTCGTCCACCCTCGGCCCCCTTACAAACCCGGCGAGGAACCGCGCTATGCCGATCGCTCAGGACCCGACTGCAGAGGTCTGCCGAACCCCGGGACTCCCGCCCCACCGACCAAGCTCAACGACGGTACGTCAGGCACGTCCGGTGCGTCCGGCAAGTCGGGTGCGTCCCGCACTTCCGGCACGGCGGCCGAGCAGCGGGCCGTCGCCTCGCTCGTGGCCCCGGTCATGGGTGTGCCTGCCGACGAGGTGCCCGCTGTCGCGACCCTGCTCTTCGGTCCGATGGCCCGCGGAACGGCGGTGAGCGTCGTATGAGCGCGATTTCGACTACCGCACAACTGGTCAAGTTCAGCATCTTCACCGTCGTGACCGTGCTGGCGACCGCGGTACTCGCGGCCACCATCGTCAATGTCTCCTTCACGCCCCAGGACACCTACAGCGCGGTGTTCAGCGACGTAACGAGCCTGGAGGAGGGCGACGACATCCGGGTCGCCGGGGTACGGGTCGGCGAGGTCGAGTCCATAAGGATCAAGGACCGGACGCTGGCCGAGGTCACCTTCAGCGTCTCGCGCGACCGGCCGCTGCTCACCAGCACCGGTGCCGTCATCCGCTACCGGAGCCTGGTCGGACAGCGGTACATCGCGCTGACGGAAGGCGCCGGGGACGGCAAGCGGCTGCCGGACGGCGGACAGATCCCGCTCTCCCGTACCGAGCCGGCGCTCGACCTCAACGCGCTGCTGAACGGATTCAAGCCGCTGTTCGCGGCATTGAGCCCGAAGGACGTCAACCAGCTCGCCACCGAGATCATCAGGACCCTGCAGGGCGAGGGCGGCACGGTGAACAGCCTGCTCGCGCACACCGCATCCCTCACCACGACGCTCGCGGACCGCGACAAGCTCATCGGTTCGGTGGTCGACAACCTCAACACCGTGCTGAAAACCGTGAACAAGCGCAGCACCCGCTTCTCCGATCTCCTCGCGCAGCTGCAACGGGTGATCTCGGGCCTGTCGGCCGACCGCAAGGCCATCGGCGGCTCACTGGCAGGCATCAACGGCCTCGCAGAGGCCACATCGGGCCTGCTCAAGGACACCCGCCCGCCGCTGAAGACCGACATCGCGGAGCTGTCGGAGCTCGCCGGAACGCTGAAGGACAACGAGAAGACTGTGGAGGGCGTCCTGAAGCGCCTGCCGAACAAGCTCAACAAGCTGACGGGCACCGCCTCGTACGGCTCCTGGTTCAACTTCTACCTGTGCGACTTCGACGGCCGGATCGTGCTGCCGAAGACCTCCGAAGTGATCACACCCGAACTGCACGTGGCGCGGGCGAGGTGTGGCCGGTGATTCCCTTCCGTGAGCGCAACCCCGTGACGATCGGCGCCGTCGGCCTCACCACCATCGCGCTGCTGATCGCCGCGGCGTTCAACGTCGAGAGCCTGCCGCTGATCGGCAACGGCGAGAAGTACAGTGCGGCGCTCTCCGAGGCGGGCGGCCTCAAGCCCGGCGACGAAGTCCGTATCGCCGGGGTCAAGGTGGGCAAGGTCGACGACGTCGACCTGGACGAAGACCACGTCAAAGTGACCTTCCGGATCAAGGGAGGCCCGGAGTTCGGCACCAGGACAGGCGCGTCCATCCGGATCAAGACGATCCTTGGCGCGAAGTACCTGGCACTGGAACCGAAGGGCCCCGGGCAGATGCGGCCCGGCAGCGAGATCCCGCTGAGCCGGACGGTGGCGGCGTACGACGTGGTGGAGGCCTTCAGCGACCTGACGACCACCACGGAGAAGATCGACACGGAGGAACTGGCGACCGCCCTGGACACCATCTCGGCCACCTTCGAGGACTCGCCCGCCGAGGTCAGGGCGTCCATCAAGGGACTGTCGAAGATCTCCCGGACCATCGCCTCCCGGGACAAGGCACTGCGCGAACTCCTCGGCCACGCCAACGGTGTCACCGGTGTGCTCTCGGAGCGGTCGGGCGAGTTCACCAAGCTCGTCAAGGACGGCGACAAGCTCTTCAAGGAGATCGCCGAACGACGCCAGGTCATCCACGCGCTGCTCAAGAGCTCGGTCGCCCTCGGCATCCAGCTCTCGGGCCTGGTCGAGGACAACCGCAAGGAGATCGGCCCCGCCCTCAGCAACCTGAACGCGGTGGTCAAGCTGCTGGAACGCAACCAGGAGAGCCTCAACCGCAGCGTCAAGCTGATGGCGCCCTTCGCCCGGGTCTTCACCAACACCCTCGGCAACGGCCGCTGGTTCGACAGCTACATCCAGAACATGGTCGCCCCCACACCGGTGACCCCGCGGACGGAGGGATCACGGTGATCAGAAACAACCGCTTCATCCGTCGTATCGCGGTCCGTCATATCGCGCTCGTCACCGCACTGGTGGTCGTCGCGGGACTGGCCGTCGTGTACTGGCCGGAGTCGCCCAGGGTCCGGATCACCGCGTACTTCCCGCGCACCGTCGGCATCTATCCCGGTTCCGACGTACGTGTCCTCGGCGTCAGGATCGGCGAGGTCAAGAAGATCACGCCGGAGGGCGAGCGGGTCCGGGTCGAGCTGGAGTACGAGGGGGAACGCAAGGTCCCCGCGGACGCCAAGGCCGCGATCATCAATTCCTCGGTGGTCAGCGACCGTTACGTACAGCTGCTTCCGGTTTATCGGGATGGCCCGGCGATGAAGGCAGGCGCCGTCATTCCCGAGCACCGCACGGCCGTGCCGGTCGAGCTGGACCGCGTCTTCGACAGTCTCCGTACGACGGCGGACGCGCTCGGCCCGAAGGGCGCCAACAAGGACGGCTCGCTGTCCCGACTCCTCGGGGTCAGCGCGGACAACCTCAAGGGGCAGGGCGATCAGATGCATCAGACCGTCGAGGACCTCTCGCAGGCCGTCACCACGCTGTCGGGCGGCCGGAAGGACCTGTTCGGGACCGTACAGAACCTGCAGGTGTTCACGGCCGCGCTGGCGGCCGACGACAAGAGCGTCCGGTCGTTCAACGACAGCCTGGCCAAGGTCGCCGAGCAACTCGCCGGTGAGCGCAAGGATCTGGCGGCGGCGGTCAAGCACCTGGCGGCCGCGCTGGCCGATGTGGCCGACTTCGTGAAGAACAACAAGAAGGCGCTGACCGCCAATGTGAAGGGCCTCTCCAAAGTGACCAAGGTGCTGGTCACCCAGCGCGCCGCCCTGGAGGAGCTGCTCGACGTAGCCCCCGCCGGGCTCTCCAACCTCCAGAACGCATACAACCCGGAGTCCGGCACGCTCGACACCCGCAACAACCCCGACCATTCCCAGGACCCGGCCGCGCTGCTCTGCTCCGTGCTCAAGACGACCGGGGAGAAGGCGGACTGCCGGGACCTGAAGAAGCTGTTCGACTCACTGCCGGAGCTGCCCGAGGCCGACCCTGTGACCGGGGAGGCGGGGGCGGTGTCGGGTTCCGGCTCCGGCTCGGTCGACAGGACGCTGGGCGGAATCCTGGAGGCCCGCGCATGAGCACAATCTCCAGTACTCGCAAGGCGGCCCTGTGGGCGGCTGCCGGTTCGCTGCTGCTGACCGGATGCGAATTCAATGGCCTGTACGACGTCCAGCTGCCCGGCGGCGCCGCCGCGGACGGCCATGCCTACCGTGTCACCGTCGAGTTCAGAGACGTACTGGATCTGGTGCCCCAGTCCACGGTGAAGGCGAACAACGTCACCGTCGGCGCCGTCGAAAAGGTCGAACTGGACGGCTGGCACGCCAAGGTGCGACTTCGCGTCGCCGATTCGGTGAAGCTGCCCGCCAACGCGACAGCCGAGCTGCGCCAGACCAGCATGCTCGGCGAGAAGTACGTATCACTCTCGCCCCCGACGGACGTCGCACCCGTGGGCAGGCTGACCGACGGCGCGAAGATCCCACTGTCCCGCAGCGGACGCAATCCGGAGATCGAAGAGGTACTTTCGGCGCTTTCCGCCCTGCTCAACGGTGGTGGGGTGGCTCAGCTCCACACCATCACCACGGAGTTGAACAAGGCGTTGGAGGGCCGCGAGAACCGGGTCAAGTCCCTGCTCTCCGAGCTCGACACCTTCATCGGCGGCCTCGACAAGCAGCGCGCCGAGATCATCCGCGCGCTGGAGGGCATCGACAAGCTCGCCAAGAGGCTCGCGAAGGAGAAGGCCACGATCGGCCGGGCCATCACCACCATGCCGCCGGCACTGAAGGTGCTGGCCGACCAGCGCACCAAGCTGACCACGATGCTCACCTCCCTCTCGAAGCTCGGCAAGACGGGCACGAAGGTGATCAACGCGTCGCGCGCCGACCTGACCGCCAACCTGCGAAGTCTCCGGCCGATCCTCCAGCAGCTGAACAAGGCGGGCAGCGATCTGCCCAACGCGCTGGAGCTGCTGACGACGTACCCGTTCCCGCGCAATGTCGTGGGCGCCATCAAGGGCGACTACGTCAACCTCAAAGTCACCGCCGATCTCGACCTCAACAGCATCTACGGCAACCTCGCCGACGACCCGAAGAAGCCCGCCAAGCCCGGAAAGCCCACGCTGCCCGGGACCCCCGACGTCCCCGGCGTCCCCGAACTCCCCGAAACGCCGGGCCTTCCGGAGACCCCGGAGCTGCCGGACGCACCGGAGCTGCCGGATTCACCCCCTTCGAACCGGCCGCCAGGAGAAGGAGACGAGGACGGCGGAGACGGGGACGTGCTGTGCCCGCCGGTGTGCACCAGCAGCTACTCGTCGTACGGCGACTACCCCTCGTACGGCGGCTTCGGCTCCGACTTCGGCTCCGACTTCGACCTCGCTCTGGCGGAGCTCATGCTGAAGGGGATGCAACCGTGATCACACGTACGGTCAAAGCCCAGCTGGTCGCATTCTCCCTGGTCACCGCCCTCGGGGTGTCCTACGTCGGCGCCGAGTACACCGGACTGGTCGACCGCATCCTGGACCGCGGATACACCGTACGAGCCGACTTCGCCGACTCCGGAGGCATCTACTCGGGCGCCGAGGTCACGTACCGAGGGGTCCCGGTGGGCCGCGTCGGCGATCTGCGGCTGACCGGCGCGGGCGGGGTCTCGGTGGCGCTCCTTCTTGAGGGGGACGCTCCGCAGATCCCGGCGGACTCTCTGGCGGTCGTGGCGAACCGTTCGGCCGTCGGCGAGCAGTATGTGGATCTTCAGCCACGTGCCGGGAGCGGCCCGTACCTCCATGACGGCAGCGGCATCGCCCGGCGGAACACCCGGGTGCCGGTACCCACCACAGACCTGATCCTCAGCCTGGACCGGCTGGTCAACTCGGTGGACAAGCAGGACCTGCGGATCACGGTCGACGAACTGGGCAAGGCGTTCGCCGGCACAGGCCCGCATCTGACCCGGCTGGTGGACTCGGGCAATGACCTGGTCGAGTCGGCATCGGACTCGCTCCCTCAGACCATCTCGCTGATCGAGGACTCGCGGAAGGTTCTGAAGACCCAGGCAGACAAGGGCTCGGCGATCAAGTCGTTCTCCAGCGATCTGGCAGACCTGACCGCCCAGTTGAAGTCCAGCGACGGCGACCTGCGCGCCCTGATGGGCAACGGCACATCCGCCGCCCAGCAGATGAACTCGCTGCTGAAGTCGAACGAGCCCCACCTCCCGGTCCTGCTGGGAAACCTGATCAGCGGCGGCCAGATCACCGTCGCCCGGCTCCCCGGCGTGGAACAGATGCTGGTCACCTTCCCGGTGGTGGTGGCGGGCAGCCATACGGTCATCCCCGGTGACGGCACCACCCACTTCGGGATGGTGGTCAACGCCGACGACCCACCGCCGTGCCGTCAGGGCTACGAGACGCAGCGCCGCGACCCGTCGGACACCACGAACCGCCCGGCGAACACCGACGCACGCTGCACAGCGCCGCGCGGAGGCGACACATCGGTCCGCGGAGCCCAGAACACCCCGGGCGCCGGCAGCCCGACCGGAAGGCCCGTCGAGATCGGCTCGACAGGCGGAGAACAGAACTTGTTCGGAAAGGACTCATGGCAATGGCTGCTAGTAGGACCAATGGCATGACCCACACGCTCACGACCCGCGCAACCCGCCCTGTGCGCCGCCTTTGGGCCGTCCTCCTGCGCGCCGCCCGCCGCGGCAGGGCGCTCCCTGCCGGACTCGCCGTAGTGGCCACCGTACTGGCGGCCGCGTCCGGCTGGCTGGGCGTCCAGTGGTACGAGCGCAATGAGACCGACCAGCGGCACGAGGACATCCTGACCGCGGCCCGCCAGTCCGCGCTCAACTTCACCTCGCTCGACTACCGCCACTACGACCGCGACAGCAAGAACGTACTGAACGGCGCGACCGGCGACTTCAAGAAGCAGTTCACGGCGCAGACCGCACAGCTCACAAAGCTCGTAGCCGCCAACAAGTCGGTATCCGAAGGCCAGGTACTGGATGCGGGCATCGCGAGGGCAGACGAGCGCTCAGCCCGTGTCCTGGTCGTGGCCGACAGCAAGGTGACCAACAGCGCCGCTCCCCAGGGCACGGCCCGCAACTACCGGCTGCAGCTGGACCTGGTGTTCGAGGACGGTCGCTGGCTGACCTCGAACGTCGAGTTCGTCGGCTGAACACCACCAGCACCATCGCACCACCCGTAAGGAGACCCACAGTGGCGAACCAAGCCGTCCGAGTGGCAGCGGCCGCCCGCGCCGCGGCCAAGCGAGCCGATAAGGCACGCCGCGCAGGCAGGCCCGAACCCATCTCGTCCCGAACGCTGTCCGTAGCACCAGCAATCAAGCCGGACATATCTACCGAGCCAGCCCCAGACGCAGCAACCGATCCCATCCACCCCAAAGGCCCGTCAAGCCGCCGCTCCGGCCTGCTCAGCGCGGCCCTGGCGGTCCTGGTCGTAGCGGGTCTGGCCGCAACCACCGCACTCGCCCTGGACCACCGGGAAGCCCAGCGGACGGACCAGGCCCGCACGGACGCACTGGCGGCAGCGCGCCAAGCGGCCCCCACCATCCTGTCGTACGACTACCGCCACCTGGACCGCGACTTCACCACCGCCCGCGGCCACCTCACCGGCTCCTTCCTCAAGGAGTACGGCAAGACGACAAAGACCGTGGTCGCACCGACCGCCAAGAAGTACCGAGGGGTGGTCAAGGCCACCGTGGCGAAGCCGCCGGGCGACGACGGTTCGGCAGCGGTTTCGGTGGTATCGGCCTCCCCCGACAAGGCCGTAATCCTGCTCTTCATGAACCAGGTCACGAAGAGCACCCAAATCACCGGACCACGCGTAGACCTGAACCGGGTGCGGATGACCCTGACGCGTACCTCCGAGGGCTGGAAGGTGAGCGCGGTGGACGCGCTTTAGCGGACGCCCATGAGGCACGTGGTCGGCATGGACTTGTCCCACGTCATCAGCGAAATATCCCGCTCCGGCGCACGCTTCGCAGCCACCCTCACCGACACGGAGCTGCGCAGCCCCTCAACGCTGCCCGGCTGGACCCGTGGCCACGTCGCCGCCCACGTGGCCAGCAGCGCCGACGCCTACGTATGGCTGCTGGCCGTCGCCCGCACAGATGCCGACCCCGCGCCACGGGCCGGCACCGAGGCGCTCGCCCGACGCCGCAGTCACTGCCGACGGTCCAGTCCCGGATCCACCCAACTGGCCACTGCCACCGGCCCCGGGCTGGAACTGAGCCCGGGTCACCACCGCAGTGAGCGACCTGCCCAGCGAAGCAAAGTCCCAGATCAGGGCGATTGAGTCCTGAGGCCGGCGTGCGGCTCACACTGGCTCGCCTTGCCCACAGATTGACCTACGCCGATTGCGCGAGGCTGCGCCGCCATCGTTGTCCGCGGCTGCTGGTAGAACGCTCGCATGACTTACAGGTTCATAGCGCAGGTCGCCTGCGGGCTCGACAACGAAGACGAAGACGACTGCATGATGGCGGGAGTCGCCGAGTCTGATGATGGTGACGCCTTCTCTCTGATCTTCATGTGCGACTTCGAGGAGCCCGACGCCCAAGAGGTGTCCCTCGGCTTCGACACTCACTGCCTGGTCACGCCCGACCAGGGGACCGCCTACGGCTGCGTACGCGAGGTCACGCTCAACGGTGATGTGCTGCGAGTCGTTCTCGACCCTGATTCCTTGGCTTCTCTCGGTTTGGACGAACCCGTTATCGAGGTTGTGCTGCGCGCTCCTCCGGAGGACGTTGGCCGCATGCGGGACGTGCTACCGCGCATCCTCGCCTACGGCCGGCCTGCCGCACGCCCATTCCTGGTCGAGCTGTAATCGGGATTCATTGCTTGCGCATCCGGAGCAGCCACTGAGTGAGGCAAAGAGCGGCCTACAGGCCCCCGAGGTGTTGAGAGAGCCAGTCAGGATGCCGCTCGCGTAGTGCGTCGCGATCGGCCTGGGTCGGGGCGATCACGTCGATCCCACCGTCATACGGGTGGACGAGCCATCCAAGATCTGCTGGAGCAACGATGACTCCTGCGGTATCGAAATCGGCGACCATGCACAGCAGCGGATTGAGGGCTGTAGTCAGGTTCGGAAGTAGCCCCGCATAGAGGTGCGTGTAGATCCGGAACTCCGGTTCCTCGGTCTCGTCTTCGAGGACGGTTCGCCAATAGTCGCCCGGTACGACGTGCTCCAAGTCGGCCTGCCGACCATGCGGGGATGGGTCATCGCTCCATTCGCAGGTGATCACGCGGAGTTCCGGCGGGGCATAGAGATCGGCGAGAAGCGCATGCTGACGGCCGAGCAGGATCGTGTACTCCTCCTCGGTGTCGGCGTACCGCTTGGACTCCGGAAGACTGTGTAAGCGCACCCACCGGTCCGGGCAGGCTGTACGGAGCAGGTGCCCGAGTGGCAGCGCGCCGGGCCAGTTGGAATCCCATGCCGTATCGAGGTCCAACAGGCCGCCGCCAGGAGTAGGAGGAGGCGTCACGGGCAGCTCGCGAAGAACTCGCGGACATCGGCGGCGAGGTTGCGCATGGCCTCGCCCGGCGCGTGCACAGTGGTGGTCTCGAAGTGCCACTCGCTAGACGGTGGCCGGTCATGCAGCCCCCACGTCAGGTGAACGTAGCCACCCGGGCCGCGCTCTGCCGAGAGCGTCAGATCGCGTTCAAGCGAACGCCACGACCGCGCTCCTTCCCATCCCCGGAAGTCTTCCGCCAGCTCCTCGAGAAAGGCATCAAGACCGTCACCACCCCACGTCCTCACTGACACCTCGACGCACAGCCATTCGCCGCGCGCGTTCACAAGGAAGTCGAGCATCAGGTCGTCCCCATCCTCTGGGAATGGCCTCATCGGCTCGTAGAGACGCAACCGAATCGCGCGCGGACCGCCGTCTCCTACGTAAACGGCGGAGCCGTCTGTATCTTCTTCCTCGATCACCTTCGCAGGCTAGGACGGCAGCGCATCTCCTGACTACGCATTTGCCCGGCGTCCAGACGAAGGGCCCTACCCCAGAAGGGCCGCCACGGCGCGCGCAGGGGATCACAGCACCGGGGCGACCGGTCTCGTCAGCACAGCGCCTCGAGGACCCGGCTGCGCAGGGTCTCGTTCTCGATCGTATCTGCGTAGCGCCAGGCCGCGGCCGTGACCTCTTCGGTTTGCAGCTCGACGACATCGGCCGAGGTTCGGAAGAGGAACCGGAAGTCGAAGTGCCGGTGATCGGGCTCACCCTTGGCAGGGTTGGCGGGGATGTGGTGGGCGTCGATGTGTACAGGGCGGTGTCCGGCAGCCACGACGGCCGAGGCCGTAATGCCGGTCTCCTCGGTCAACTCGCGCTGCGCGGCGGCGAGGAGGCTGGTGTCGTCGGCCTCGAGGTGTCCGCCGGGCAGGAGCCAGCGGTTCAGGGCGAGGTGCTTGATGTGGAGCACACGGCCGGCGGGGTCGGCGAGGATCGCCCCCGCGGTGACGTGGCCGCGGAACTCCTTCCGGCTCGCGAGGTCAGCCTCGGCGTCGAGGAGTTCGGGGATGGAGGCGAGCCGCCACATCTCGTCGGGGTGAGCGTCGAGGTAGTCGTCAAGGGTCTCGCGGATATGGTCGGGCGTGATGGGCACCGGGTGTCTCCTCACCGGTTGAAGTAGTCGAGCCAGGTCGCGGCGATAGTGGCGCGGTCGGTCGAGCTGATCTCGTGCATTCCGGGGTCAAGGCCGCCGCGGCCAAGCGCGGCGGAAGCGGCGAGTATCTCGGCCTGTACGAGGAAGATGAACGGCCCCACGCTGGCGCCATGCAGGAAGTTGACGGCGTTGCCACCGTTGAGCAGGTAGAAGTAGTGGCCGGTCGTCAGGTAGCGGGTGACGTGCTCGCCGATGTGAGCGCGCTCGTACACGTCCGGCAGTCCGGCGAGCTCAAGCTCGTCCTCGCTGCTGGTCACGGTGGCGACGTACGCGCCGTTGCGCAGCCTGGGGAAGTCCTCACCGCGCAGCGAGAGCGCCCCGGTCGCGCACAGTACGAGCCCGGCGTCGCTGAGTCCGGCCTCGCGGTCACGGGCCACCGTGAAGCCCTGCGAGAGTACTTGTGTACGGCGTACGGGATCGATGTCGTACACCGTGACCCGTACGCCCTTGGCGTGCAGCAGACGGGAGATGCTCGACCCGAGCTTGCCGAAGCCGATCACGAGCGCGGTACGGCCGTGCAGGATGTCTCCCCGGCTGCGCATGAGCGCCTCGGTCGAGAACACGACCGACTGGCCTACGAGGAAGTCCTCGGGGTCCTTGAGTGGCGAGCGGGCCACCGAGACGACCGGGCAGGGCAGCTTGTCGAGGTCGGCGTAGCGACGGTGCCCGTTCTCGGTGTCCTCGACCACGCCGAGGATCTGCCCCGAGAAGCGATCGCACAGCGCCTCGAGCGACGGGGCGAAGTACCCACCGACATCGAGCAGGACGACACGGCGCCCTGCGGCGCGCGCCTCGACGTACCGCACGGCGCGCTCGGGATCGGCGAACAGCTCGCGCGACAGCTTGTCGCACGCGTGCCCGTCGCCCTCGACCTGGCGCAACGCCTCGGCATGCACGGACTTCGGCTTGGGCAGCACTGCCCGCAGCTCGGTCACACCCGCCACGCCCCGCACGAACGCTGGGCGCTCCGGCAGGAGGTGCGTGATCAGGAACGCGGCAGGGCGCTCGGCGGGCGCGAAGCGTGAGGCGATCCGGCCGAAGTAGGCGTCGAGTCGGGCACGTTCGAAGGGTTCCATTCAGCGGGCTCCTTCCGATACGGATGTGACTTTGAAGGCAAGCCACACGGTCTTGCCGACTGTGTGCTCGACGACGCCGCAGTCGTCCGCCAACTCCTTCACCAGGTGGAGCCCGCGTCCCGTGCTCCTGTCGGCAGACGGAGACAGGACCTGGGGACACCCGTCCCCGCTGTCCCGTACCTCGATCCGGAGGAGTTCACCGTCCGTGCTGAGTCTCACGCAGAACTCCCGCCCCGGCGGAACTCCGTGGAGCAGGGCGTTCGTGGCCAGCTCGGAGACGCACAGCCGTATGTCGTCCTGCCGGTCGGAAACGCCCCACTCCGTAACGGTGCCGATAACGAAGGCGCGCGCAGCGCGGACGGAGACGCGAGATCGGGGAAACCGCTGTTGCCGTGACAGGGACACGGTGAACACCACCTTGATCCTGGGCTGAAGGCTCGAGAGAACCATACTGCCATTCGCGAAAGGTAGCAAGGTCGTGGGGCCCCAAGTGGATACCGTCAGTGATGCGCTTACCGTGTAAAGCAGCAAGGTTCGCAAATCGTCACCTGTGCAGGAGGATGCCGTGGGCAGCGGTGAGTGGGTCAGCACTTCGACGCCGTATCTGAAGCCACAGGCGAAGGGGCAGCCCGATACCTGGGGTGCTGAGGCAGCTTCCCGAGGCCGCAGAGGAACTCAGCGCATCGTTCATGCAGGCGAAGTCGTGGCGCCACCCGAGGTGGCGGAGCTGCTCGGGGTTACAGAAGGGGAGGATGTCGTCGTACGCCGCCGCATGATGTATCTCGACGGCCAGCCCTGCGAATTGACGGACACCTTCTACCCCTCGCACATCGCCCGGGGCACCCGCCTCGCCGAGACAGCGAAGATTCCCGGTGGCGCGGTCACGCTCCTCGCCGACCTCGGGCACGTTGGCGTACGCGTCCGTGAGGACGTGACGGCCCGGATGCCTTGCGCAGAGGAACGGGAGGCGTTGCAGACCGGGCCGCACGAGCCTGTCCTGCAACTGACGCGGATCACGCTGGACGGCCACGACCGGCCAATTCAGGTGGACATGATGACCATGCCCGCCGACCGCCAGCGGCTGCGATACGAGATCAGGATCGGATAACGGTGCCCACGACCGAAGCGAACGCGTACGACCACCGTTCTCTGCACGAGCGGATCGCCGCGGACCTGCGCGACGAAATCATGAGCGGCGACCTCGGCCCCGGGGCCAAACTGCCGTCAACCGTGCAACTCAAGGCCAGGTTTGACGCCTCGAACGCCACAGTCCAGAAGGCCCTGCAGCTCCTCAAGGACGAGGGCCTGGTAATCGGGCGGGCAGGCGCGGCCGTGACAGTACGCGAGCACAGGCAGCGGACCATGCGACCCGCGTCGTTCATGGCCCCGGCGGAGTCCGGAGCGCCGTACCGCTGGCTCACCGAAGCGGCGAAGCACGGCGCGCAGGCGCGGAGCCGACTGCTCGAAGTCGGGGAAGCCACACCCCCTGCGGACGTCTCCGCAGCCTTGAACCTTCCCGAGGGCGGTACGGCCTTGCTGCGTCGCCAGGTGCTCATGCTCGACGACGAGCCGACGGAGCTGGTCACGTCCTACTACCCCATGGACATTGGCCGGGGTACGGCGATGACGGAGCGCCGCAAGATCAAGGGCGGTACGCCTACGCTCCTCGCCGAGCTGGGCTACCCACCCCGGCAGAGCGTGGACAGGATCTCCGCGCGAGTTCCCACCCAGGAGCAGTACCGGGCACTTCAACTCCCCAGCGATCTCCCGGTCCTTCGAACCCTGCGCGTCGTCTACAGCGACCACCACCGCCCCATCGAAGCCACCATCATGGTTAAGGCCGGTCATCTATACGAGCTGCAATACGAGTTCACACCGGAGTGACGATGCAGCGCACGCTCACCGACGCACAGTGGAACGACGCCCGCCTGATCTGGCAGTACCACCAGATGCACCACGAGCCGCGCCCTTGCTCGGTAGCGGTCGCCCTCGGTAGCCACGACCTCGGCGTAGCGACGGCCGCGGCCGATCTGTACCGCGCCGGGCTCTTCCCCGTGGTCGTGTTCAGCGGCGGCAACAGCCCGACCACAGCGGCCCGCTTCCCGCGCGGCGAGGCGGTCCACTACCGCGAGCACGCGCTCGGTCTGGGCGTGCCCGACGACGCGATCCTCCTGGAGACCGAGGCAGCCAACACCGGGCAGAACATCACGCTCTCGCGCGAGGCGCTCCGCGCGGCGAGTGTCGAGGCCTCCTCGCTGCTCCTGATCTCCAAGCCGTACATGGAGCGCCGCTCCTACGCCACATGCCGCAAGCTGTGGCCCGAGGTCGAGGTCGTCTGCGCTTCCGAACCGCTCAAGTTCGACGACTACATCAAGGCCATCGGCGACGAGAAACTCGTCGTAGACATGCTCGTCGGCGACCTGCAACGAGTGATCGAGTACCCGCGGCTCGGGTTCGCCCTCGAGCAGGAAGTACCCGGGGATATCCATGACGCTTACAAGCGCCTCTTGCGCTCCGGTTTCGACAGCCGACTCATCAAGCCCTGACACGCTTAGGCAGAATTTGTCGCTATCCCGACTCAGTCCACTCCAGAAAAGCAAAAGCCCCAGGTCACGGCGAGTGAGTCCTGAGGCTTCTACAGAGCCGCCTTCGGGATTCGAACCCGAGACCTACGCATTACGAGTGCGTTGCTCTGGCCAACTGAGCTAAGGCGGCGCCGCTGCCGAACCATGGTGCGATCAGCAGCGCGCCCAAGTCTACACAGATTCCGAGGGTGCTCCGAACACGCCCGTCCTACCCGCCTTTCCGCAGGTCAGGGGCACTTCTTGCCGTCTTCGGGGGCCGTGCCCTCCAGCAGGTAGTTGTTGATCGCCGTGTCGATGCAGTCGCTGCCCCGGCCGTACGCCGTGTGGCCGTCGCCGTCGTACGTCAGGAGGGTGCCCGAGGCCAGCTGGTCGGCCAGGGACTGGGCCCACTTGTACGGGGTCGCCGGGTCGCGGGTGGTGCCGACCACGACGATCGGGGCCGCGCCCTTCGCCTCGATGCGGTGTGGGGTGCCGGTGGCCTTCGTGGGCCAGTAGCTGCAGTTCAGGGAGGCCCAGGCGAGGCCCTCGCCGAAGACCGGGGATGCCTCTTCGAAGGAGGGGAGCGCGGCGCTTGCGGCTTCGGGGCCGGTGAAGGCCGGGGGGAGGTCCAGGCAGTTCACGGAGGCGTTGGCGAACATCAGGTTCGTGTACGAGCCGTCTTCGGAGCGCTCGTAGTAGGTGTCGGCCAGGGCGAGCAGGCTCGCGCCGTCGCCGCCCATGGCGCGGGTGAGGCTGTCGCGCAGATCGGTCCAGGCCGACTCGTCGTACATCGCGGCGATCACACCCGTGGCCGCGAGGGATTCGCCGAGGGGGCGGCTCTGCCCGGTCGGGACGGGCTTGGCGTCCAGGTCGTCGAAGAACTCCTTCAGGCGCTCGCCGGCTTCGTCGGTGGTGCCGGTGCCCAGCGGGCAGTCCTTGCGCTCGACGCAGTCCGCGGCGAAGGACTGGAAGGCGGTTTCGAAGCCGGCCGTCTGGTCGCGGTTCATCTCGCGGGCGGGGAGAGCCGGGTCCATCGCGCCGTCGAGTACGAGACGGCCTGCGCGGCCGGGGAACAGCTCGGCGTACGTTGCGCCGAGGAAGGTGCCGTACGAGGCTCCGACGTAACTCAGCTTTTCGTCGCCCAGTACGGCGCGTACGACATCCATGTCGCGCGCCGATTCCACCGTGGAGACGTGCGGCAGGATCTCGGCCGAGTGCTTGTCGCAGCCGGCCGCGAAATTCTTGAAAGCTTCGACCAGCTTGTCCGTTTCGGGCCTGTCGTCGGGCGTCTGGTCGACCTGGGTGTACGCGTCCATCTCCTTGCCCGTCAGGCATTCGACGGGCTCGCTGCGGGCAACGCCGCGCGGGTCCACCGCCACCATGTCGTATCGGGCGCGGACCGGCGCAGGGTAGCCGATGGCCGCGTACGACTGGAGGTAGCCGATCCCCGAGCCGCCGGGACCGCCCGGGTTCACCAGGAGGGAGCCGAGGCGCTTGCCGGGGCCGGTGGCCTTCTTGCGGGAGACGGCCAGCTCGATGTCGGCCTTCTCCGGGTCCTCGTAGTCGAGCGGGGCCTTCACCGTGGCGCACTGGAAACCGGGGGCGCCGCACTTACGCCATTTCAGCTTCTGCTCGTAATACGTCTTGAGGGCGGCCGGGACCGATTCGGGCGGCACGGACGCCGAGGCACGGGGCGACGAACCCCCCGGCGAACAACCGGAGATGAGCAGACTCGTGGTCGCGAGGGCGGTGGCAGAGAGCCGGATCAGGCGCCTGGTGTCCATTCTCGGAGCGTAGTGCGGCGATGACGGATCGTGCGTACACCTGCTCGTACGAGTGAGCCGGTCAACAGTCCGGCCGGTCAGCAGCGCGGCACGGTCAACCGCGGTCATCAGTGCGGCGCGGTCAACAGCAGGGCGGCGCAGTCACCAGTGCGGCGGGCTCAGCCGGCGCGCAGCGCCACCGTCATCGCCTCCACCGCGAGCAGCGGCGCGACATTGCGGTCCAGAGCCTGGCGGCACGCGATGATCGCCTCTATGCGGCGCAGCGTGCGCTCGGGGGTCGAGCCCTGCGCGATGCGGTCGAGTGAGTCCCGTACATCCTCATTGGCGAGGGCGACCCGCGAGCCGAGCTGGAGCGCCAGCACGTCGCGGTAGAACCCGGTCAGGTCGGTCAGCGCCAGGTCGAGGCTGTCCCGCTGCGTACGCGTCGAGCGGCGCTTCTGCCGGTCGGCCAGCTCCTTCATCGCGCCCGCCGTGCCCCGCGGCATCCGGCCGCCGGACACCGCGCCGAGCGCCGCCTTCAGGTCCTCGGTCTCCTTGACGTCGACGTCCTCGGCCACCTGCTTGGCGTCCTCACCTGCCGCGTCGACCAGCTCCTGGGCCGCCTTCAGGCAGCCGCCGATGTCGGCGACCCGGAGCGGAAGCTTCAGGACGACGGCACGGCGGGCCCGGGCTCGCTCGTCGGTGGCGAGGCGGCGGGCACGCCCGATGTGGCCCTGCGTGGCGCGGGCGGCGATCGTGGCGGCCTGGGGGTCGATGCCGTCGCGCCGGATCAGGACGTCGGCGACGGCCTCGACGGACGGCGTGCTGAGCGTGAGGTGGCGGCAGCGGGACCGGATGGTGGGCAGCACGTCCTCCAGGGAGGGCGCACACAGGAGCCAGACCGTGCGGGGCGCGGGCTCCTCGATGGCCTTGAGCAGCACGTTGCCGGCGCCCTCGGTGAGGCGGTCGGCGTCCTCAAGGACGATGACCTGCCAGCGGCCGGTCGCCGGGGAGAGCTGGGCGCGTCTGACGAGGTCGCGGGTCTCCTTCACGCCGATGGAGAGCAGGTCGGTACGGACGACCTCCACGTCGGCGTGCGTACCGACGAGGCTCGTATGACACCCGTCACAGAACCCGCATCCGGGTGCCCCACCGAGCGCCCGGTCCGGGCTGGTGCACTGAAGGGCGGCGGCGAAGGCCCGGGCGGCGGTGGACCGTCCGGAGCCCGGCGGCCCTGTGAAGAGCCAGGCGTGCGTCATCTTCGACGCGGCGGGAGCGAGGGTGGCCCCCGAGCGGTCGGCGACAGCGGTCACGAGCGCGTCGGCGTCACGAGCGGCAGCAGCGAGCTGCGCCTGCACGCGCTCCTGCCCGACCAGGTCGTCCCATACGGCCATGGTGCTACCGCCTTTGCCCGTGCTGTTTGCGTTGAATTGCTGGCTGTCCCCCATTGTGGGACACGCCACTGACAGCGGGCTGGTTTCCCCTGACAGCGGGCCGGTTTCCCCCAGCCCATCCGGGAAGGGGCGGCGAGGGGACCAGCGCCGCAGGCAGGCCGCAAGCAACCCGCACCCCCCAACCGCACCGGCCGACTACCGGCCCCGGCGGCCGCCCCTGCCGCCGCCGTCGTCCTCGTCCGCCTCGCGCCCGCCAAGGAGCTCGTCCGCCAGCGACGGCAAGTCGTCGAGCGGCGTCTCTTCCGCCCAGTCCGACCGGCGCCGCGTACGGGCACCCGCGGCCGGAGGCTGTGCCTCCGGGTCGAACCGGGGCAGTTCGCGCGTACGGTCGTTGCCGTCTTCCGCACCGTCCCGCCCGGCCTGCTCGTCCCGGAAGTAACCCGGCGGCACGCGGTCCGACGGGTCGGCGGGACGCGCATCCCGTACCGGCGGAAGGACGGCCGTCTCATCTGCGGGACCCACGTCCCGCACAGGCGGGAGCACAGCAGTCTCGTCAGCCGACGAGGAAGCAGGCGACGCCCCAGCCTCAGGCGCCACATCCTGCTTCCGCATTTCAACCTGCTTCCGCATATCAATACGCGGCGTCGCCATCGCCTGCGTCACGTCGTCGTCGCGACGAACCACCGGCGTCGGCACCGTCAGCTCGTTGTCCGAAGCAGGCGACGCCGGAGCAACCGGCGCCTCCGAAGACGCCGCAGTCGCCCCAGACGCCCCAGACGCCCCAGACGCATCGGACGCCGCAGACGCGGCCGCAGAAGCCGCAGCCGCCGCCTCCGCCACCCGCCGCGCTTCTTCCGCCCGCAGCAGCGCTTCCTCCGCCTTGCGCTGCTTCTCGCGGCGGCGCTCCTCCGCCTCCGCCCGAAGCCTCGCCTCTTCCGCCGCCTGCCTCCGCAGCCGTTCCTGCTCTGCGGCCCGTGCCTTCGCCTCGGCCTCGCGGCGTACCCGCTCCTCCTCCGCGAGCCTGCGCGCCTCCTCGGCGCGCTGCCGGGCCTCCTCCGCCTGCCGTTCGGCCTCGCGCTGCCGCGCCTCTTCGATCTCGCGGCGCTTGCGCTCCTCCTCCTCGGCACGGAGCTTGGCGAGCTGTTCCTGCCGCTCCCGCTCCAGGCGCTCTTCCTCCGCCTTGCGCGCGGCTTCCTCCTCCGCGCGTCGGCGTGCCTCTTCCTCCGCCGCCTTCCGCGCGTCCTCCTGCGCCTTCACCTCGGCGTCGGAGAGCGGCAGCATCTGGTCCAGACGGTGGCGTACGACCGTGGTGACCGATTCCGGGTCCTGGCCGGCGTCCACCACCAGGTAGCGCCCCGGATCGGCGGCGGCCAGCGTCAGGAAGCCGTGGCGCACCCGCGCGTGGAACTCCGGCGGCTCTGACTCCAGCCGGTCCGGCGCCTCCGTGAAGCGTTCGCGCGCGGTCTCCGGCGAGACGTCGAGCAGCACGGTCAGATGCGGTACGAGTCCGTCCGTCGCCCAGCGCGAGATGCGGGCGATCTCGGTCGGCGACAGGTCTCGGCCGGCGCCCTGGTAGGCCACGGACGAGTCGACGTACCGGTCGGTGATGACGATGGCGCCGCGCTCCAGCGCAGGGCGTACGACGGAATCGACGTGCTCGGCACGGTCGGCGGCGTACAGCAGCGCCTCCGCACGGTTCGAAAGACCCGCACTGGACACGTCCAGCAGGATCGAGCGCAGTCGCTTGCCGATGGGCGTCGCGCCGGGCTCGCGGGTGACGACGACCTCGTGGCCCTTGGCGCGGATCCACTCGGCGATGGCCTCGACCTGGGTCGACTTGCCTGCGCCGTCGCCGCCCTCCATGGCGATGAAGAAACCGGTGGCGGAGGTCGCCTGCTCGGTGTCGCTGCCCCGCAGCGCCTCGCGCAGGTCGCGGCGCAGCGATACGCCCTGCCGGTCGTCCGCCTTGGCCAGAACGAGCGCGGCGACGGGCAGCAGCAGCGCGCCGACGAGCATCAGCGTGAACGCCGCCCCGCCGTGCGCGAAGACGAAGCTGCCGTTGGCCAGGCGGTGCGGGCCGATGGCGGCGGCCAGCAGTGGGGCCACGACTGCGCCGAGGGCCACGTAGACGCGTACGACGGCCTGGAGGTGCTCGGTCGTACGCGCACGCCGGAAGTCCTCGGTCTCCTGGTCGAGCAGCGTGTGGCCGGTATTGGCCGCCACCCCGGCGGCGAAGCCCGCGAGCAACGTGATCATGAGGACGGTCGCCGTGTCGGGCACCAGGCCCATGGCGAGGAGCGCCACGCCGGTTACGGCGATCGCGAGCGAGAGCAGCCGTCGGCGCGACAGGGTCGGCAGCACCTTCCCGGCGCGGCGGATGCCGATCACCGTGCCGCCCGTCAGGGCGAGGAAGAGCAGGGCGAAGGCGGCAGGGCCGCCTCCGAGGTCCTTGGCGTGCAGTACGGCGACAGCCGCAGCGGAGGCGATGGCTCCGGCGACTGCGGCGCAGGCCACGACGAGGAGCCGGATCGCGCCCGTACGCCCCTTGTCGACACCCGTGCCGGTCTTGGGGCGGCGCAGGCCCTCCAGGGGGGAGCGCGCGCGGGGCGTCTGCGCGTCGGGCAGTTCCAGGAAGAAGAGCGTGGATACGGACGCGGAGAAGAGGCCTGCGGCAACGTACGAGCCGAGGGCCGCCTGGTGCTGCGAGAACCAGTCGATGCCCGAGCCGAGCAGATTGCCGACCAACGTGGCCACCAGCAGCACGGCGGCGGCCGCCGGCAGTGCGACGAAGCTCGTACGCAGGGAGAGGCGGCGCAGTGCGTCGAGATGGTCGGGCAGCGGCCGTACCGTCGCGCCCTCCGGGGGCGGGGCGGGCAGCAGCGCGGGGGCGGCGCTCTCCTTGGCGACCGTCCAGAAGCGCTCGGCGACGCCGGCGACGAAGACGGTGATCAGGAGGACCGCCTGAGCCTGGTCCGGGGCCAGGTCTATCCACAGCGGTGCGACGACGAGGAGAGCGAGCCGCAGCCCGTCCGCGCCGATCATCGTCCAGCGGCGGTCGAGCGGCCCGGATGGTGCGGTCAGCGTGGAGACCGGGCCCAGAAGCAGGGCTCCGAAGAGGAAGGTGGCAAGGATCCGAGCCCCGAACACGGCGGCGACCACGAGGGCCGCACCGCGATAACCACCGCCGAACGACCCTTCCGAGATCGCTACCTGAAGCGACAGCAACAGCAGCACGAGAAGGGCGAGGGCATCGCCGATATTGCCGACGAGCTGTGCGCTCCACAACCGCCGGAGCGGAGGAAGGCGCAGCAGGGCCCGTACGGCTCGCTCGCGTGAGTCTGCGGCTAGTGCGTCGGAGGTGGGGCTCACGACCGTTGGCTGCTCGGCTCGCGTCATCCGCCCAGCCTATCCGGACCCCGCTACTCCCCGGAGGCCGCGCCCGAACATACGTCTGCTCCGACGCCGCGTACGGGGAAGCCCCTGGCACCGTAACGGCGCCAGGGGCTTCCCCAATGAGGTGCTTCTACTCGACTGCTCGGCCGGCGACCGCTCGGCTGCTCGGCTACTCGTCGTCCGAGGACGCGGGCTTGGAGGCAGAGGCAGCCGTCGCCTTCTTCGCCGGAGCCTTCTTGGCGGTGGTCTTCTTCGCCGCCGTCGCCGTCGCCGTCTTCTTCGTCGCCGCGGTCTTCTTCGCAGCCGTCGTCTTCTTGGCGGCCGTCTTCTTCGCTGCGGTCTTCTTGGCCGGAGCCTTCTTGGCCGTCTTCTTCGCCGGGCCCTTGGCCCGCTTCTCGGCGAGGAGCTCGTAGCCCCGCTCAGGCGTGATGTCCTCGACGCTGTCGCCGGTCCGCAGCGTCGCGTTGGTCTCGCCGTCCGTGACGTACGGGCCGAAGCGCCCGTCCTTCACGACCACGGGACGCTCGCTCACCGGGTCCGTACCCAGCTCCTTGAGCGGCGGCTTGGCGGCCGCGCGACCCCGCTGCTTGGGCTGGGCGTAGATCGCCAGCGCCTCGTCGAGCGTGATCGAGAAGAGCTGGTCCTCGGTCTCCAGGGAGCGCGAGTCCGTGCCCTTCTTGAGGTACGGGCCGTACCGGCCGTTCTGCGCGGTGATCTCGACGCCCTCGGCGTCGGTGCCGACCACGCGTGGCAGCGACATCAGCTTGAGCGCGTCCGCCAGCGTCACCGTGTCCAGGGACATCGACTTGAAGAGTGAGGCGGTGCGCGGCTTGACCGCGTTCTTGCCGGTCTTCGGGGTGCCCTCGGGAAGGATCTCCGTGACGTACGGCCCGTACCTGCCGTCCTTCGCCACGATCTGGCGGCCCGTCTCGGGGTCCGCACCCAGCTCGAAGTCGCCGCTCGGCTTGGCCAGCAGCTCCTCGGCGTACTCGACGGTCAGCTCGTCGGGCGCCAGGTCGTCGGGCACGTCGGCGCGCTGGTGGCCGTCCGCGTCCTTCTCGCCGCGCTCCACGTACGGGCCGTAGCGGCCGACGCGCAGCACGATGCCCTCGCCGACCGGGAACGACGAAATCTCGCGGGCGTCGATCGCACCGAGGTCGGTGACGAGCTCCTTGAGGCCGCCGAGGTGGTCGCCGTCGCCGTTGCCGGCGTCCGCGGCACCGCCCGCTGCCTCGCCCTCACCGAAGTAGAAGCGCCGCAGCCACGGCACGGCCTGGGCCTCGCCCCGCGCGATGCGGTCGAGGTCGTCCTCCATCCTCGCGGTGAAGTCGTAGTCGACGAGTCGGCCGAAGTGCTTCTCCAGCAGGTTGACCACGGCGAACGACAGGAAGGACGGGACGAGGGCCGTGCCCTTCTTGAAGACATAACCGCGGTCGAGGATCGTGCCGATGATCGAGGCGTACGTCGACGGGCGGCCGATCTCGCGCTCTTCGAGCTCCTTGACCAGCGAGGCCTCGGTGTAGCGGGCCGGCGGCTTGGTCGCGTGCCCGTCGACCGAGATCTCCTGGGCCGAGAGCGCGTCGCCCTGTGCGACCTGGGGGAGCCTGCGCTCGCGGTCGTCGAGCTCTGCGTTCGGGTCGTCGGCGCCTTCGACGTACGCCTTCATGAAGCCGTGGAAGGTGATCGTCTTGCCGGAGGCGGAGAACTCGGCGTCGCGGCCGTCGCTCGCCCGGCCGCCGATCTTCACCGTCACGCTGTTTCCGACGGCGTCCTTCATCTGGGAGGCGACGGTGCGCTTCCAGATCAGCTCGTAGAGACGGAACTGGTCGCCGGTGAGGCCGGTCTCGGCAGGCGTGCGGAAACGATCACCCGACGGGCGAATCGCCTCGTGCGCCTCCTGCGCGTTCTTGACCTTTCCGGCGTACGTGCGCGGCTTGTCCGGCAGGTAGTCGGCGCCGTACAGCTGCGTGACCTGGGCACGGGCCGCCGACACCGCGGTGTCGGAGAGCGTCGTGGAGTCCGTACGCATGTAGGTGATGAAGCCGTTCTCGTACAGCTTCTGGGCGACCTGCATCGTCGCCTTGGCACCGAAGCCCAGCTTGCGCGAGGCCTCCTGCTGCAGCGTCGTCGTACGGAACGGGGCGTACGGCGAGCGGCGGTAGGGCTTGGACTCGACCGAGCGGACGGCGAACGGCGAGTCGGCGAGGGCGGCGGCCAGCGACCGCGCGTTGTCCTCGTCGAGGTGCAGGACGTCGCTCTTCAGTTGTCCCACGGAGTTGAAATCGCGGCCCTGGGCGATGCGCCTGCCGTCGACCGCCGTCAGGCGGGCGACCAGAGAGGACGGGTCGGAGGCGTCACCGGTGCGTCCCGTGGAGAACGTCCCGGTCAGGTCCCAGTACTCAGCAGAACGAAACGCGATGCGCTCGCGTTCCCGAACGACGACAAGACGTGTGGCGACGGACTGGACACGGCCGGCGGACAGCCGGGGCATGACCTTCTTCCACAGGACCGGCGAGACCTCGTAGCCGTAAAGACGGTCGAGGATGCGGCGCGTCTCCTGTGCGTCGACCATGGGCTTGTTGAGGTCGCGCGGATTGGACACGGCCTCGCGGATCGCGTCCTTGGTGATCTCGTGGAAGACCATCCGGTGGACCGGAACCTTGGGCTTCAGGACTTCCAGGAGGTGCCACGCGATGGCTTCGCCCTCGCGGTCCTCATCGGTGGCGAGGAAGAGTTCGTCGGACTCCGCGAGGAGCTCCTTGAGCTTCCTGACCTGCGACTTCTTGTCGGCATTGACGACATAGATGGGCTGGAAGTCGTTCTCTACGTCGACGCCGAGGCGGCGCACCTCACCCGTGTACTTGTCGGGCACCTCGGCGGCGCCGTTCGGGAGGTCGCGGATGTGCCCGACGCTCGCCTCGACGACATAACCAGGGCCCAGGTAGCCCTTGATCGTCTTCGCCTTGGCGGGCGACTCGACGATGACGAGTCGGCGGCCGCCGTGTGCGGTCTCGCTGGTCGGGGACAACTTGGCTCTTCTCTCCGGTCGACACTCAGTGGTCTCTACGTGACGCTGCGGAGTGTGACGGTACAACCCGTCCCCGTGTCAAACGGCAAAAGCCCGCAACGGCCACTCGAACGGTAACCCGACTCCCGGCATTCCTGCCGCCCGGACCGGCCGACCACCTCTGCGGCGCCCCCTCGAAGACCCCGTGTGGATCCCGTGTGGATCTCTTCCGATCAGATCCGGCCGAAACACCACACCCCGAGAAGGAGGAAGGCCGAGCCGAACACAGTCGCCAGCGCGAACGAGATCACGGGGCTCACTCCGTACGCGACCGGCGCCCGGTGCAGCGCACGCGCCCCTGTCCACCACAGCAGCCCGGCGCCGAACAGCGTGAACGCCGTCGCCGCGAAGATCGCTGGCCCGCTTTCCATCCCCGTACCCCTCACCGTTCGGCGCCCCTGGTTCCCCGGACGGTGAGGCTGGCAGCCCGGGAACACCGCCCGGTGACCTGGGCACAAACTGCGGGTGAACGACGCGTGGGTGGTACAGATCGAGCCGCCGCTGCCTACGGTCCGTCCTCGTCCAGCGGCTCCAGGAAGCCCTGTTCGACCAGCATCCGGATCGCCTCGGGCGTACGGTCGCGCAACAGCACCGGGTCCTCGCCCAGAAGTTGGGCGATGGCGTCGAGAATGCGACCCGCGCTGAGCGATCCGTCGGACACCCCGGCGAAGCCCGCGCCGACCGTGTCGACCTTCGTCGCGCGCCGCATGCCGCGGTTCTGGCGCAGCACGACGTACTCCGGGTCTTCCGCGCCGGGCAGCCCGATCTGCTCCTGCACGACCTCGTCGGCGAGCTTGAAACGGCCCGCGAGCAGCGCCGCGTCGTCGTGCGTCCGCAGATAGTCCTGGCGCTCGAAGTGGGCTTGGACGACAGAGCCGAGCGGCTGCTCGACCGGGTGCGGCCACTCCTCGACGGTGATCGAGGGGATGTCGGCGCCGGACTTGCGCAGCGTGATCCAGCCGAAGCCGACGGCCTTCGTCTTGCGGGCCTCGAACTCGTCGAGCCAGGCGTCGTAGAGCGCGGCGTACTCCTCGGGACCGGTGCGGTGGTCGCCGCTGTCGCGCAGCCACAGTTCGGCGTACTGCGTGATGTCCTGCATCTCGCGCTGCACGATCCACGCGTCACATCCGCGCGGCACCCAGGAGCTCACGCGCTCCTGCCACTCCTCGCCTTCGACGTGCTGCCAGTTGACGAGGAATTGCGCATACCCCCCTACGTTCAGCCGCTCCCCCGCTCCTTGAACGAGCGTGCGGCACAGATCGTCCCCGCCCATCCCGCCGTCGCGGTACGTCAGGCGGGCCCCCGGGGAGATGACGAAGGGCGGGTTGGACACGATCAGGTCGAACGTCTCGTCGCCCACCGGTTCGTAGAGCGAGCCTTCGTGCAGCTCGGCCTCGGGTGCCCCGGAGAGCCCGAGGGTCAGCCGGGTGAAGTGCAGGGCGCGCGGGTTGAGGTCGGTCGCGGTGACCCGGGTGGCGTGCTGCGCGGCGTGCAGTGCCTGGATTCCGGAGCCCGTGCCGAGGTCGAGGGCGCTGGAGACAGGCGTACGGACGGTGATTCCGGCGAGCGTCGTGGAGGCGCCGCCGACTCCGAGGACCACGCCCTTGTCGCGGGTTCCCGCGCCGCCGGGGCCGCCGACCGCGCGGCCCAGGTCCGAGACGATGAACCAGTCCTGGCCGGCGTCCCCGCCGTAGGGGCGTACGTCCACAGTGGCCCGTACTCCGTCGGCACCGCCCGCCCCCTCACGCACCAGCCAGCCGTCCGCCAGGCACTGTTCCAGGGGCAGTGCGGCCGCGGCGCGGGCGGGCGCCACGGTCTGCTGGAGCAGGAAGAGCCGGACGAGCGTCTCGAGCGGGCTGTCGCCGCGCGTGGCCCGCAGAGCGGGCACAGTCTCGCTGCGGGCGAGCGCGGCGTACGCGGGCGCGCCGAGCAGCTCGAGCAGCCCGTCGGCGGTGAAGTCGGCGGCGAGGAACGCGTCGCGGAGGCGGGCGGAGCTTTCGGGCGCGGGAAGGCTGGTCGTACTCACCCGGCCATTGTCGCCGCTCCCACTGACAAAAGCCGCGCGGCTCAGGCCCCCACTTTGGGACACCGAGCCGCGCGGAAGGTCCGTACGCGCGCCGTACATGCCCCGTACGCATCCCGTACGTGCGCTGTACGCCCCGCTTGGTTACGCCTTGGGTGTCACCGTCTTGGAAGCGCCCGGCGACGGCTTCTGGCAGCCGGGCTGCTTCGCCATCGCCTCGCCGACCTCGCCGGACTGGAGCTTCTGGAGCGCCTCGTCGCCGCTCTTGCTGATCTTGTCCAGCTCGTCCGCGATGCCCTTCAGACCGTCCGCGAACTTCGCCTGGTCCTTGGTGTTGAGCGCGTCGACCTGCCGCCTCAGACCGGCATACGCCGTGGAGGAGGCGTTGAGCTCCTTGACCGCGTCCTTCTGCGTCGTGTCGCCGCCCTCGACGGGCGGGGCGCCCGCCTTGTCCACGGCGCTGCCCATCGCCTTGTAGGCGTCCGAGATCTGCTGGAAGGCCGCGGAGTCCGTCCTCTGGACGTCGACGGGCTTGCTGTTGTCGGCGGTCTGCTTCTGGATCGAGGCATTGGCGTCGGAAATCTTCTTCAACTGAGGCTGCACCTGGTCGCAGACCGTCTTCGCCCAGTCGTTGACCTTGTCGTCATCGTCGTCGCCACAGCCGGACAAAGTCATTGCCATTGCCAGTACCGCACCGCCGGACAGTGCGGCCGCAAACTTCTTGTTCACCGGATTGGTCCCTTCCAAGGCTCTCGGCCCCGGAACATACACGCCAAGTGGGCGACAACCGCGTGTCGTACGTCCGGTCCATGGGGTATTGAAGCCATTTGCACCAAGGGAGAGACAGCTCACGAAACTGCCCCGGAACAGCAGGCAGCGGGCGGACGCCACGTCAGACTGTGCCGCCCGCCCGCCTTCTGAGCAGGTGTTACGAGTACTACGAGACGACCTTGGTCGCCACCGGTGGTTCCGCGGGCCTGGGCACCGGCCCGGATCCGCCCGCGGAGTTGTCTTCGTCACCCACGGCGATGCCGCGCCGCTTGGACACGTACACCGCGCCGACGATGACGACGATGGCGAGGGTCGCCACCACCGCCCGCACACCGGCATTGGCGTCGGCGCCGTAACTGAACTGCACCACCGCGGGAGCGATGAGCAGCGCCACCAGGTTCATCACTTTCAGCAGTGGGTTGATGGCGGGACCCGCGGTGTCCTTGAACGGGTCGCCGACCGTGTCGCCGATGACGGTCGCGGCATGGGCCTCGCTGCCCTTGCCGCCGTGATGGCCGTCCTCGACGAGCTTCTTGGCGTTGTCCCACGCGCCCCCGGAGTTGGCGAGGAAGACGGCCATCAGCGTGCCGGTGCCGATGGCGCCCGCGAGGAACGAGCCGAGCGCGCCGACGCCGAGCGAGAAGCCGACCGCGATCGGTGTCAGCACGGCGAGCAGACCGGGTGTGGACAGCTCCCGCAGCGCGTCCTTGGTGCAGATGTCGACCACGCGGCCGTACTCCGGCTTCTCGGTGTAGTCCATGATCCCGGGGTGCTCGCGGAACTGCCGCCGCACCTCGAAGACGACTGCGCCCGCCGACCTGGACACCGCGTTGATCGCAAGCCCCGAGAAGAGGAAGACGACCGCGGCGCCCAGCATGAGGCCGACGAGGTTGTTGGGCTGCGAGATGTCCATCTGGAGGCCCAGCTCGCCGATTTTGGCCCCCACCTCGTCGCGCGCCGTCGCGATGGCGTCCTTGTACGAGCCGAAGAGTGCCGCCGCCGCGAGAACCGCGGTGGCGATGGCGATGCCCTTGGTGATGGCCTTGGTGGTGTTGCCGACGGCGTCCAGGTCGGTGAGGACCTGCGCGCCCGCGCCCTCGACGTCGCCGGACATCTCGGCGATGCCCTGGGCATTGTCGGAGACGGGACCGAAGGTGTCCATGGCGACGATGACACCGACGGTGGTGAGCAGACCGGTGCCGGCCAGGGCGACCGCGAAGAGGGCGAGCATGACCGACGTACCGCCGAGCAGGAACGCGCCGTACACGCCGAGGCCGATCAGCAGCGCGGTGTAGACGGCGGATTCCAGGCCGATGGCGATACCGGCGAGTACGACGGTGGCCGGTCCTGTCAGCGAGGACTTGCCGATGTCCCTGACGGGGCGTCGGGTGGTCTCGGTGAAGTATCCGGTCAGCTGCTGGATCAGAGCGGCGAGGACGATGCCGATGGCGACGGCGACGAGCGCCAGCACCCTCGGATCACCCTCGTGCCCCTTGACGACGGCGTCCGTTACGCCGTCCAGGTCGGCGTACGAGGACGGCAGATAGGCGAAGACCGCCACCGCCACCAGGACCAGCGAGACCGCCGCGGAGATGAAGAAGCCGCGGTTGATGGCCGTCATTCCGCTGCGGTCGGCGCGCCGCGGGGCGACCGCGAAGATACCGATCATCGCGGTGACCACGCCGATCGCCGGGACGATCAGCGGAAAGGCCAGTCCGGCGTCCCCGAACGCGACCTTGCCGAGGATGAGCGCGGCCACGAGCGTGACGGCGTACGACTCGAACAGGTCGGCGGCCATGCCCGCGCAGTCGCCGACGTTGTCTCCCACGTTGTCGGCGATGGTTGCCGCGTTGCGCGGATCGTCCTCGGGGATGCCCTGTTCGACCTTGCCGACGAGGTCGGCTCCGACGTCGGCGGCCTTGGTGAAGATGCCGCCGCCGACTCGCATGAACATCGCGATGAGCGCTGCGCCGAGTCCGAATCCCTCCAGGACCTTGGGCGCGTCGGCCGCGTAGACGAGAACGACGCAGGAGGCACCGAGCAGGCCGAGGCCCACCGTGAACATGCCGACCACGCCACCCGTACGGAAAGCGATCTTCATCGCTTTATGAGAGACGGCCGTAAGATCCTTTTCCGGCTCGCCCTCGGCTGGTGTCGCTTCACGCGCGGCGGCTGCCACGCGCACATTGCTGCGTACGGCAAGACGCATGCCGATGTAACCGGTCGCCGCCGAGAAAAGCGCGCCGACCAGGAAAAACACCGAACGTCCCGCACGCTGCGACCAGTTGTCCGCCGGCAGCAGCAAGAGCAGGAAGAACACCACGACGGCAAAAACGCCGAGCGTGCGCAACTGACGGGCAAGATAGGCATTTGCGCCTTCCTGCACCGCCGCCGCGATCTCTTTCATCTTCTCGGTGCCTTCGCCGGCCGCCAGCACCTGACGTACCAGCAGCTGGGCGACGACCAGCGCCGCCAGTGCCACTGCGGCGATGGCGATCACGATGAGCCGGTTCCCGTCGGTGAGTTCCGCCGCGAGAGTTGAGGGGTGGTCCAGACGATCTGAGGTGAAAAGCCCCGCCATTCGTCCTCCTTGACGCTCAGAGCTCAAGATGTGGACGGATTGTAGGGAGCGGAACCTGATCAAAACAGAGTGCCGCAAACGGAATTGTCCTTCGGTTGCCACTCAGCAAATGATCACGTTCCGCCAATCCCCTCAAAAGCGGTAATGGGGCAAACGCATTGACGATTACGTAATGATCTAGCGTAAAGATCAAGAAAAATACGAAAGGCCCTGCTCAGCAGGGCCTCACGGAGGGATCCGATCCCGAAGGACCGGAAAAGGATCACGGAAGGGTCAGGGGAGCTCGGTCTCCGGTGTCGTCGGCCAGCTCATGCGGATGACACCGCCGGATTCACCGGCGATGACCTCCACGTCGTCGACGAGGCCACTGATGACGGCCAGCCCCATCTCGTCCTCACCGTCGGCATCGGCGTCGGAGTCCGCGCCGGGAACCTCGGAGTCCGCGGAACCGCGAACCCCGGGAGCCGCCCCGGACACCCCGTCCCCGACCTCGATGGAGAACGACTTCTCCTCCTCGGTCAGCACGACCCGGACCGGATCCGATATGCCGTGGTTGCGGTGGAGTCCCACCGCACGGGAGCACGCTTCGCCGACCGCGAGTCGGACTTCGTCCAGCACCGCCTCGTCGACCCCGGCCCGACGCGCCACGGCGGCCGCCACCAGGCGGGCCGTCCTGACGTGCTCGGGCTGGGCGCTGAAGCGGAGTTCAACGGTGGCCATGCGTCCCCCTCGGACGTACGAGCGTGCTTCTCAGAGGCCCGGGCCAATGGCCCGGTGCCCCTGATCTTTCTTCCAGTCTCCCGGAAGCCGTCAGTCGGTGGCCGCGACGGCTTCGTCGACCGAGGTGTGAATGGGGAACACCTTGGTCAGCCCGGTAATTCGGAAGATCTTGAGAATGCGCTCCTGGTTGCAGACCAGACGCAGCGAGCCCTCATGGGCCCGGACACGCTTGAGTCCACCCACGAGCACGCCGAGGCCGGTGGAGTCGAGGAAGTCCACGCCCTCCATGTCGACAACCAGGTGGTAGCTGCCGTCGTTCACCAACTCGACCAACTGCTCGCGCAGCTTGGGCGCGGTATACACATCAATCTCGCCACCGACCTCGACGACCGTACGGTCGCCACCAGGCCCGGAAACATTGCGAGTCGACAGGGACAGGTCCACGGATCCTCCAGCACCTTGCTATCGAGCGGCCGCCCCCCTGAGGTCTCCCCGGCGGAGCCAGAGGACGGAACGCCAGCCGCGATGGCATTCAATCACTTACCAGCAGGCATGCACGACGCCTTGCGACCATTGTCCGTCAAGCCAGTGACACACTCGGTGCCGATGGCCAAGAATCTCCGTCCCAGTAGACCTCAGGAGAGCGCGGGTGCGCGCCCCTCTCCGGGTGCAGTCCTCGGCCGGCTCACCGCGGGGGAGAGCCGGGCTACGCGCATCACTCATACGGAGCACTTGCCCCCGCGTGCCGGTCGCCATGCAGTCTGGCCCGATCGCATCCGAACAGAAGTGATCGCGGCCATCCAGTCCGCCGGGATCGAGCACCCCTGGACCCACCAGGCACAGGCCGCGGAGCACGCCCTCGACGGCGAATCCGTCGTGATCGCCACCGGCACGGCGTCCGGCAAGTCCCTCGCCTATCTGGCCCCCGTCCTCACAGCCCTCCTCGACGGCTCCGAGGCCCCGAACGGGCGCGGCACGACCGCCCTCTACCTCGCCCCCACCAAGGCCCTCGCCGCCGACCAGCGCCGCTCCGTGAAGGCCCTGGCGGGCCCTCTGGGCAACGCGGTCCGGCCTGCGGTCTACGACGGCGACACGCCGGTGGAAGAGCGCGAATGGGTGCGTCAGTACGCCAACTACGTCCTGACCAACCCCGACATGCTGCACCGCGGAATACTCCCCTCCCACCCCCGCTGGGCCTCCTTCCTGCGTGCCCTGCGCTACGTCGTCATCGACGAGTGCCACACCTACCGCGGCGTCTTCGGCTCGCACGTCGCCCAGGTGCTGCGCCGCCTTCGCCGCCTGTGCGCCCGCTACGGCGCGAACCCCGTCTTCCTCCTCGCCTCCGCGACCTCAGCGGAACCGGCCGTGGCCGCGGGCCGCCTCACCGGCCTCCCCGTCCGGGAGGTCGCTGACGATGCCTCCCCTCGCGGCGAGCTGGTCTTCGCCCTCTGGGAGCCCCCGCTCACCGAGCTGCAGGGCGAGAAGGGCGCGCCCGTACGCCGTACGGCCACCGCCGAAACCGCCGACCTCCTCACCGACCTCACCGTGCAGGGCGTCAGGTCGGTCGCGTTCGTACGCTCCCGGCGCGGCGCCGAGCTGATCGCCCTCATCGCCCAGGAACGCCTGGGCGCGGTGGACCGCTCGCTCCCGCAACGGGTCGCGGCCTACCGCGGCGGCTACCTCCCCGAGGAACGCCGCGCCCTGGAACGCGCCCTGCACTCCGGCGAGCTCCTGGGCCTCGCCGCCACCACCGCACTCGAACTGGGGATCGACGTCTCGGGCCTGGACGCCGTAGTCATCGCCGGATATCCGGGCACCCGCGCCTCCCTCTGGCAGCAGGCGGGGCGGGCGGGCCGTTCGGGCGAGGGCGCCCTGGCGATCCTCGTCGCCCGCGACGACCCCCTGGACACGTATCTCGTCCACCACCCCGAGGCGCTCTTCCGGCAGCCGGTGGAGTCCACCGTCCTCGATCCCGACAATCCGTACGTCCTCGCCCCCCATCTGTGCGCCGCTGCCGCCGAGATTCCGCTCACCGATGCCGACATGGAACTCTTCGGCCCTGCCGCCGCCGGCCTGATGCCGCAGCTGGAGGCCGCCAATCTGCTCCGCCGCCGGGGCAAGTCCTGGTACTGGACACGCCGGGAGCGGGCCGCCGACCTCACCGACATCCGGGGCGAGGGCGGCCGTCCCGTCCAGATCGTCGAGGCCGCTACCGGCCGGCTGCTCGGCACGGTCGACGCATCCGCGGCGCACGCCTCCGTCCACGACGGCGCCGTCCACCTCCACCAGGGCCGGACCTATCTGGTGAAGCACCTGGACCTTGAGGATCCCCACGGTCCTGTGGCCCTGGTCGAGGAGGCCAACCCGCCGTACTCGACCACCGCCCGCGACACCACCGCCATCTCCGTCCTGGAGACCGACACCGAGATCCCCTGGGGCGAAGGCCGCCTGTGCTTCGGCTCCGTCGAGGTCACCAACCAGGTCGTCTCCTTCCTGCGCCGAAAACTGATCACCGGCGAAGTGCTGGGCGAGACGAGACTCGACCTCCCTCCCCGTACGCTCCGAACCCGCGCCGTGTGGTGGACGGTCACCGAGGACCAGCTCGACGCCGCCCGCGTCGACCCCGAGCAGCTGGGCGGCGCCCTGCACGCCGCCGAACACGCCTCCATCGGGATGCTCCCGCTCTTCGCCACCTGCGACCGCTGGGACATCGGCGGCGTCTCCGTCCCGCTGCACCCGGACACCCTGTTGCCGACGGTGTTCGTGTACGACGGCCACCCGGGCGGCGCGGGATTCGCGGAGCGGGCCTTTCACACCGCCCGCGAGTGGCTGACCGCCACCCGTGAAGCCATCTCCTCCTGCGAGTGCGAGGCGGGCTGCCCGTCCTGCATCCAGTCCCCCAAGTGCGGCAACGGCAACGATCCCCTGAACAAGCGAGCCGCCGTCCGCGTGCTCTCCGTACTGCTCAAGGGAGCCCCGAAGCCCCCTGAGGCCCCTGAGAGCCCTGCGGAGTGAGTCCTGCGGCAACTGGTCCCGCGGGGCCCGCGCGGGACCTCACCGCCACGCTGTACGGCCCTACGCCTGCCTCTGCCGTGACGTCCGACACCTCCCCGTACACGGAACAGCTCACCAGCCGTACGTCTTGAGCAGCGGCCACCTCGGCCGCCTCGCCGCAGGCCGCGGACTCTCCCCGCATCCAGTGCCCCGCCGCCGCCAGCGCTGCCAGGTCCGCGGCGCCGCCTGCCCTGTGCCGGGCCACCACCGCCTGCCCCATGGCCAGAAGGCCTGCAAACACCGCGCCCAGCACCGCCATGGCCACGACCGCCCACACCGTGGCCGACCCCCGGTCGCCCGTTTCGCTCGCCCTGCCCAGCCTCCTTCCGGTCTTCCACCCACCGCTCATGACGCCGCCCCCACGGTCTCCTCGGCCTGCGCGACCGCTTCCGCCCGCAGCGTCAGCGACAGCGCGCCGAGCCCGGGTGCGGGCGCCTCGACCGCCACCCGCACCAGATCTCCCTCCCTGTTGATCAAGATCTGCGCCCCGCGCGGCGCCGCCTGCTCGGCCGCGTCCACGGACGCACCCGCCGGCTCCTGGCGCGCGGCCGCCCTCGCCCCGGCCCGCGCGGCGTCCACACACTGGATCTGCGCGGAGGTCGCCGGCACCACGACTGCCGCCTCCGCCGTGACATAGCCCCGGTCCGCACCGGCCTCAGAACGGCACATCGAGTGCCTTTCCGACGACCGACTCCAGCGCCGAGGCGACCATGTCGCTCGTGATGACCTTGTAGAGAACCGCCGCGAAGGCACACGCCGCGATCGTCCCCACGGCGTACTCGGACGTCGTCATTCCCGCGTCCGAAAGCCCGGCCCTGCGCACCAGCCCCTCTGCCCACACCCGCACTCGCGCTCGCATCCACACCCACATGTCAGCCCCCAAGGTCAGTTGCCGTTCACAGATCAGTTGCTGTTCATCAGTCCGCTTGCCAGTCCGATCACCACGGGCGCCACTCCGACCACCAGGAACGCGGGCAGAAAGCACAGCCCGACAGGGCCGACAATCAGCACGCCCGCCCGCTGCGCCCGGGCCGCGGCTTCCCGCGCCCGCTGCGCCCTGAGGCTCTCGGCCATCCGGGTCACGGGCTCCGCCGCCGGAGCCCCGGTGGCGCCCGCCCGCTCCAGACAGCGGGCCAGCCCCGCGGCGCCCGGTATCGCGCCCAACCGGCCCCAGGCATCTGTCGGATCTCCCCCGAGCCGCAATTCCGCCGCGGTCCGCGCCAGCCGGTCGCCCACCGGCCCGCCCAGCGACTCCCCGACCGCCTCCGCCGCCTCGCGCGGCCCCGCCCCGGCGGAGATGCAAGCCGCCAGGAGGTCGGCGGCGAGCGGAAGTTGACGGACATCGACCGGGACGTCCCCGTCGCTCGCCCCACGTCCTCGCCGCCACCGCACCGTGCCGTATGCCGCGACTACCCCGACCAAGCAGCCGATCACCCCGCCGACCAGCACATAGCCGGTGACAAGCGCCCCCAGCGGCGGACCCCACCGCAGAGCCCACGCACGGAACCCGCGCGGCGGCCACCTCCGCCCGTACCGCGCGCCGGTCGCTCCAGCCCTACCCGCCCCACCGGCCGTCTCCGTGGCCAGCAGCGCCGCGAGGCGCCTGCGCAGCAACCGCTCCCGCCGCCGCCCGGCCAGCGCGAACGCAGCCCACACCACCGCTGCCGCGATGGAAACCATCACCCCCAGCCTGTGGACAACTTCGCCGTTCACGCGCCCTCTCCTCGCCGTACGATCCGCCTGGCCCAGAAGAGACCCGCACCCTCCAACAACCCGCCGGCCAACAGGCACCCGAGCCCGGCCGGCGTATGCAGCAGCACCAGAAGCGGCCCGGCCCCCAGCGCACTGCCGATCAGCAGCCCCGCCACCGGAAGCAGCGCGAGGAGCGCCACGGTCGCCCAAGCACCCGCCAACTGAGCGCGCAAGTCCTCCCGTTGGTCGCGCTCGGCACGCAGCGCGCCCTCAAGGCGGTCGAGCCCGGCCGCAAGACCGGCCCCGCCGTCCACCGCCACCCGCCAGCACGCGGCGACCCCCACGAGCCCGTCCGCCCCCGGTTCCCGCGCCGCTCTGCGCAGCGCCTCCGGTACGTCCCCGCCGAACCGGGCCGCCGCCATCACGTCGGCCTCCGACGAGCCCAGGCCACCGGTCCCCGCAGCGGCGGCGAACAGCGCCTGCCCCGGCTGCCTCCCCGCCCGCAGCTCACCGGCCACCGCACCGCACAACGCGATGACCTCGTCGGCCCGCCGCTCCCGCTCCCGCCGCCGCACGCCCGCCCGCAGCCTGCGCCGCACCAGCGGCACCGCCACCGCGCCCATGGCCAACGGCAGCACCGACGCCGCCAGTACGGCGAGCAGCACCGCCACCGGCACGCACAGCCACTCCCGCCCCAGCCGCCCGCGCGCCGTCGACAACAGCCGCTCCCACAGCGTCGGCGAGGCCTCCGGGTCCACCGCACCGCCCGCGAGCATCAGCCGCGCCCGCCGCAGGTCGCCGTCCCGTCCTCCGATCAGCCAGGCCGCCGCCCCCGCACAGACCGCCGCCGCACACACAGGCCCCACTCCGGCCCCCGTCACAACGCACCCCCGATCAGCGCCCGCAGCCGGGTCCATCCGCGCTCGTACGAAAAGGCCTCCGCACCCCACCGCAGCGCCGGCACCGTCACCACAAGGCCCGCCGCGTCCCGCTCCAGGACATGGACCTCCGCGACCCGCCGCAATCCGCCCCGGGTCCGTACGAGATGGACCACCACCGACAGCGCCGCGGCCAACTGACTGTGCAGCGCCGCCCGGTCGAGGCCCGCAGCCGCACCGAGCGCCTCAAGACGCGCCGGAACATCCGCCGCCGCATTGGCATGGACAGTCCCGCAGCCACCCTCGTGCCCGGTGTTGAGGGCCGCCAGGAGTACGGCCACCTCCGCGCCTCGCACCTCGCCGACCACCAGCCGGTCGGGCCGCATCCGCAACGCCTGCCGCACCAAGTCCTGCAGCGTGACCTGACCCGCGCCCTCCTGGTTCGCGGGCCGCGACTCCAGCCGCACCACATGCGGATGGTCGGGCTTCAACTCCGCCGAATCCTCGGCCAGTACGATCCGCTCGCGCTCCCCGACCAGTCCCAGCAGCGTCGAAAGCAGCGTGGTCTTCCCTGTGCCCGTGCCCCCGCTGATCAGGTACGAGAGCCTGGCTTCGATCAGCGCCCGCAGTACCCGGTCGCCGCCGGGCGGCACCGTCCCCGCCGCGACCAGCTCCTCCAGCGAGAATGCTTTCGGCCGCACCACCCGCAACGACAGGCACGTCGATCCGACCGCCACAGGCGGCAGCACCGCATGCATGCGTGTCCCGTCCGGCAGCCGCGCGTCCACCCACGGCCTCGCATCGTCCAGCCGCCGACCGGCCACCGCCGCGAGCCGCTGCGCCAGCCTGCGCACCGCCGCCGCGTCCGGGAAGGAAACCCGGGTGAGCTCAAGGCCACCGCCCCGGTCCACCCACACCCGGTCGGGCGCAGACACCAGCACATCCGTCACCGAAGGATCCGCGAGCAGCGGTTCCAGCACCCCAGTCCCCACCAGCTCACAGCGCAACTCCTCGGCTGCGCCCAGCACTTCCGCGTCCCCGAGGAGACGCCCCTGGGCCCGCAAGGCGGCGGCCACCCTGGCCGGTGTCGGCTCGGCCCCGCTCTCCGCGAGCCGCTGCCGTACGGCGTCCAGAAGCTCCGCGCTCATGAGACACCGCCCCCGGCCAGCGCCTGCTCCCAGAACGCCGTGCAGAACCGGGCCAGCGGCCCGCGCGCACTCCCGCCCGGGGGCGTCCCGCCCGCCTGCGCCTCCAGCAGCCCTGGTTCCACCGGCAGTTCACCGGCCAGCGGAAGCCCCAGCAGCCGTGCCACAGAGTCCTCGTCGAGCCCCGCGGCGTACGGCCCGCGCACCACCGCCCGCAGGTCCTTCAGGACCATGCCCGCGGTCGACGCCACCCGGCTCGCCGCTGCGACGGCCCGCAGCTCCGCGGGCACCACCAGCAGCCCGAGGTCCAACTGGGCCAGCGCCTCGGCCACGGCCTCGTCGACCCGGCGCGGCAGATCCACGACCACCACCCCGCCGCGCCGCCTGGCGGCTGCCAGCACCGCCCTCATCGCTTCTGGGGGAATGACCACCCGGTCACCACGGTCCCAGCTCAGCACGCGCAGCGCATGAAGCTCGGGCAGCGACTCTTCGAGGGCGCCGCTGCCGACGCGCCCCCTGGATTCGGCGAAATCCGGCCACCGCATGCCTTCCACGGCCTCCCCGCCGAGCAGCACATCGAGACCGCCCCCCAGCGGATCACCGTCGATGAGCATCGTGCGCTGCCCGCAGCGAGCCGCTCCCACCGCAAGCGCACACGCCAGCGTCGAAGCCCCTGCCCCGCCCCGGCCTCCGAGCACCCCCACGGTCAGCGCCTGCCGTCCCACACCCTCCGCCACGTCGGCGATGCGCTCGACCAGCCAGGACTCGGCGTCGGGCAGCCGCAGCACATGGTCGGCGCCGATCTCGACCGCCCGGCGCCAGACATCGGGGTCGTCCTGGTCCTTGCCCACCAGCATCACGCCGCGCCTGCGGGCGGCCCCGCGCCCGAGCACTGCCCCGCGCACCCGGTCGGCCGCATCGTCGCCGACCAGGATCAGCGGGGCACCTTCCCAGCCGCCCCTGCGCTCCGGCACGGCGTGGTGGACTTCCGGCTCGGCACCGGCCGCGGCGCACAGCCGCAGCAGATCGTCGAGCAGGTCGACGTCCTCGGTGACGATCAGCGGTCCGCCCCGGCGCCCTTCGGCGGTCGGCAGTCCGTCGGAAGTAGTTGATACAGCCACGATCTCCGCCCCCTCTCACTGCGATTCCTTCTGTCCGCGAACTTCGCGAACGGAATCACCGTGCGGGGATCAGGAAAATCGTGTGGATCTTGCCGAAAAACTGGGGACAACTCATCACTTGTGAATATCCCGTTCACCTATACCAGTGACTTCCGAGAGCTGCGGAACCACTACACAGCGTGATGAGTCTCATGAGTGGAAGGCCGGCGCGACAAGGTCCACAAAGGGGAGAAATGATCAGAACCGAAGGCCCGAAACGCATCCGGACATGCGACGACCCCCGCCGGGGGGGAGAGCGGGGGTCGTCTCCACGGCCGACTCGGGGGGGGAGGAGTCGGACCGGGGTAGCACGGTCGCGAACGATCCGTGACTTCCATGGTGTACCCGAGAGCCTTCTCAGGCAAACCCACGCGCCACAGCGTACGCCGAATGGTGGGCGCATATGCTCGCCTCGTGGAAAACCACTCCTTGCCGCGAACAGCCGCCTTCTTCGACCTCGACAAGACCGTCATTGCGAAGTCGAGCACGCTGACCTTCAGCAAGTCCTTCTACCAAGGTGGACTGATCAGCCGGGGCGCGGTTCTGCGCACCGCGTACACGCAGTTCGTCTTCCTCGCCGGCGGCGCCGACCACGACCAGATGGAGCGGATGCGCGAGTACCTCTCCGCACTCTGCAAGGGCTGGAACGTCCAGCAGGTCCGGGAGATCGTCGCCGGGACGCTGCATGACCTGATCGACCCGATCATCTACGACGAGGCGGCCTCCCTCATCGAGGAGCACCACACCGCCGGCCGCGATGTCGTGATCGTCTCCACCTCCGGAGCCGAGGTCGTCGAGCCGATCGGGGAGCTCCTCGGCGCCGACCGCGTGGTCGCGACCCGGATGGTCGTCGGCGACGACGGCTGCTTCACGGGCGAGATCGAGTACTACGCCTACGGCCCCACCAAGGCCGAGGCCATCAGGGAACTCGCCGAGTCGGAGGGCTACGACCTGTCGCGCTGTTACGCGTACAGCGACTCGGCCACCGACATCCCGATGCTCGAGTCGGTCGGCCATCCCTACGCGGTCAACCCGGACCGGGCCCTGCGCCGCGAGGCGCTCGCACGCGAGTGGCCGATTCTCGTCTTCAACCGTCCGGTCCGCCTCAAGCAGCGGCTGCCTGCCTTCTCCATGCCGCCCCGTCCGGCGCTCGTCGCGGCAGCCGCAGTGGGTGCGGCCGCCGCCACCGCGGGTCTGGTCTGGTACGTCAGCCGCAGGCCCGGCCGCCTACCCCGTCCCCGACGTGGAGTTTTTACCCGCATTTGAATCTAAAAGTAAAGAAGCGGCGCCAGGGGTTTCACTTATGCGTCCACTGGAGTAGAAAGGATTTACGGCCCGCGAGACCAAGGACATCCGAGAGGATCACCTTAAAACGCAAGAAGGCCCCACGGACCGAGCATGAAAGCCGGGCACCCACGCGACGTCGACCCGTCGATTACGGGCCAGCCGCACCAGGTGACGGGCAAAGTTCCCGACCTGATGGGCAAAAATCGAGGACGCTTGGTAACCCGGCGGACATGCCAGCGGCGGTACCACTCATTGGTACCGCCGCAACCCTTTGTACGGGCACTTGTACAGGCGCGCATTGCGTACGCAGATTGGCGTACGCGGGAAGTTCAGGCAGCCCCGCGCTGGAGCGCCTCGCACACGGCCGTAGATTCCCTGGCGCCCAGTTCGGCTGCACGTCCGCAGTGCACGATCCACGCCGCCACACCTTCCGGCGTGCCCGACGCATAACCGTCGAGCGCAGCGGCGTACGCCGCCCGCCCCAGCTCCCCGTGTCCCACCTCCGACGGGCACACGGACTTCGGGTCGAGCCCGCTGCCGATCAGCACGATCCGCTCCGCGGTGCGGGCCACCAGGCCGTTGTGCGAGCCGAACGGGCGCAGCGCGAGCAGTTCGCCGTGTACCACCGCCGCGGTCACCAGCGCCGGTGCCGAGCCGCCCGCGATGATCAGCTCCGAGAGCCCTTCGAGCCGGCCCGCCACTTCGTCGGCGCCCGGCAGCGGAAGTTCGATGAGCGGCTCGTCCACCGGCTCCCCCGCGAGCCTCGGCCTGCCGACCAGGTCGTCCGAAATCCCCGCGCCGCCCGCCGCGACCAGATGCAGCCTGGCCAGCACGCGCAGCGGCGACTGACGCCAGATCGAGAGCAACTGGCCGGCCTCCGCGGTCAGCCGCAGCGCAGCGCCGACGATTCGCGACTCGTCGTCGACGCTGAAGTCGGTACGCCGCCGCACCTCCTCCAGAGCCCAGTCCGCGCCCGCGAGCGCCGCCGAACCGCGCGCCCCGCGCAGCGCCGCCTCTGCGGTGATCTCATTGCTGCGACGCCGCATGACGCGGTGTCCGTAGACCCGGTCCACGGCCTTGCGTACGGAGTCCACGGCCTCGGGTACGCCAGGAAGTTCGCCCAGCGCCGCGAGTGGATCAGGTGTCGTACTCATAGGTAAGGAGCCTACGCAGCAATACCACCCGCCCCACCTTGGAGTGGTCTTCTTCACTCACTGCACACACGGCTCGCAATCATGGGATTACCCTTGGTGAACATGAAGATCGCTTTCGTGGGTAAGGGCGGCAGCGGCAAGACCACGCTGTCTTCGCTGTTCATCCGCCACCTCACCGCCAACGAGGCCCCGGTCGTAGCCGTGGATGCCGACATCAACCAGCACCTGGGCGCCGCCCTCGGTCTCGACGAGACGGAGTCCGCGGAGCTGCCCGCGATGGGCGCGCACCTCCCCCTGATCAAGAACTACCTGCGCGGCACCAACCCCCGGATCACGTCCGCCGAGACGATGATCAAGACGACGCCGCCAGGCGAGGGTTCGCGCCTTCTGCGAGTGACCGAGGACAACCCGGTGTACGACGCATGCGCCCGCACCGTGGAGCTCGACGACGGCCCGATCCGGCTGATGGCCACCGGCCCCTTTACCGAGTCCGACCTGGGTGTCGCCTGTTACCACTCCAAGGTGGGGGCGGTCGAGCTGTGCCTCAACCACCTCGTCGACGGCCCCGAAGAGTACGTCGTGGTGGACATGACGGCCGGTTCCGACTCCTTCGCCTCCGGCATGTTCACCCGCTTCGACATGACATTCCTGGTGGCGGAGCCGACCCGAAAGGGCGTGTCCGTCTATCGCCAGTACAAGGAGTACGCCCGGGACTACGGCGTATCCCTCAAGGTCGTCGGCAACAAGGTGCACGGTCAGGACGACATCGACTTCCTGCGCGAGCAGGTGGGCGACGACCTCCTCATCACCGTCGGGGCATCGGAGTGGGTCCGTGCGATGGAGAAGGGCCGCCCGTCCCGCTTCGAGCTGCTGGAGGCGGACAATCGCCTGGCCCTCCAGGCGCTGCAGAACGCCGCGGAGGACTCGTACGCGCACCGCGACTGGGAGCGCTACACGCGCCAGATGGTGCACTTCCACCTGAAGAACGCGGAGAGCTGGGGAAACGCGAAGACGGGCGTCGACCTGGCTGCGCAGGTCGACCCCGCCTTCGTGCTCAGTGAGCGATTCGCGGAGGTCAGCGCCCCTCAGCCGGCGTGACCGGATGCGTCGCTCCCGTGCCGGGGGTCAGCTGTGTGTGGGCGTCGGCAGGCGGGCCGACGACGTTCGGGACGGCCCCGGGCGGGACGGCAGCGGGCGGAGCGGCAGCGGGCGGGGCAGGCATGGGCGAGGCGGCCTCGGGCTGGGCGGTCAGGAATGATGCCCAGCCCTCCTTCGGGGCCTGGCCGACATCCAGGGTGCGCATCTTCTCCAGCACCGCCGGGTCCTGCGCGTCCAGCCAGTCGGCGAGCTGCCTGAAGGAGACGCAGCGCACCTCCTTCTGCACGCAGACCGTCTTGATCGTCTCCTCGACGGCGCGCATGTACGTGCCGCCGTTCCAGGACTCGAAGTGGTTGCCGATGATCAGCGGGGCGCGGTTTCCGTTGTACGAACGGCCGAAGGCCCGGAGCAGTGCGTCGCGCATCTGGTTGCCCCAGACCTCGTGCTGCGAAGGATCACCCTTGACGGTTCCCGACTGGTTGACCATGAAGTTGTAGTCCATCGAGAGCGTTTCAAGGGCCCGTCCCGGCACCGGGACCAACTGCAGCGGCAGGTCCCACAGGCCGTCGGTCTTCTTCGGCCACACCTGCTTGCCGACGCCGCTGGAGTCGTAGCGGAAACCCAGCTCTCTTCCGGCCCGGATCATGTTCCGCTGCCCTTCCAGGCAGGGCGTGCGGGCGCCGACGAGCTCCTTGTCGTAGTCGAACGGCAGGGGCTCGGTGTTCTTCAGGCCCGCGTTGGTCTTCCAGCGCTTCACGAAGGCCTTGGCCTGCGCGATCTCGCTCTTCCACTCCTCCTTGGACCAGGTGCCCACGCCACCGTTCTTGCCGCAGAAGTGGCCGTTGAAGTGCGTACCGATCTCGTTGCCCTCAAGCCAGGCACCGCGGAGCTGGTCCACGGTGTCGCTGATTCCCACGACGTCGTTGAAGCCGATGTCGGACCGGCCCGCCGGGTGCTGTGGTGGTTCGTAGAGGTGCCTCTTGTCCTCCGGCAGCAGATATACGCCGCTGAGGAAGTACGTCATCGTCGCGTCGTACTTCTTGCCCACGTTGCGGAAGTGGGAGAAGAGCCGCTGGCTGTCCTCGCCCGCTCCGTCCCAGGAGAAGACCACGAACTGCGGAGGCCTCTGACCCGCCTTCAGGCGATGGGGCTTGAGCTGATGGGGTTGAGTTCCGGTGTACGCAGTGGAGCCGTCGCCGATCAGACGCACCGCACTCTTGGGCGCGGCAGGGGCTTCCTTCTTCGCGCCGTGGGCGCCTTGTTCCGTACCGAGTTCACCGGATTCACCGGATCCTGAACCGAATCCGACACCGAGGCCGGAACAGGCTGCGAGCCCACCCGCCATGGTGAAGGCGGCGACGCCGACGGCAATCCTCTTCGTGGCGGCCATCATCCGCCCACCTCTTCCCTCGGGTTCCCTGCGCTGAAGCCGACACGGCGCGGCCAACCTCGCACGCCCGAGCGGAAGGAATTGTGTGACAAGCCGGTAAAAATGCTTAATCACCGGATCGGGTGAATGGCTGACCCATATGCGCCGGAAATCACCCCTTCGCTCTTTACTCTGCATTACGATTCATTTACCGAGAGTTGAGAAATCCCGCCGCTGCATGCCGTGACCCACGGCCGCGTCCCACGTTCCGCGACCGCGCTGCCCCGGAGGAGACGGGAACTATGCCTGCCTGCCCCACCACCGCGGATGTCTCCGCATCGATCTCCGTGTTTCTGATCGCGCTGCCGCTATCCCTCGGCATCGCCCTCGCCACCGGCTCACCACTCCAGGCCGGCCTCGTCGCCGCCGCCGTCGGCGGCATCGTGGCCGGCCGGTTCGGCGGTGCTCCGCTGCTGGTCAGCGGGCCCGCCGCCGGGCTCACAGTAGTCACTGCCGAGCTGATCCAGCACTACGGCTGGCGCACCACGTGCGCCATCACCGTCCTCGCCGGTGTCGCCCAACTGGCCCTGTCCGCCGTGCGGGTAGCCCGCTCCGCCCTCGCCGTCAGCCCGGCGATCGTGCACGGCATGCTGGCCGGCATCGGCGTCACCATCGCCCTCGCCCAATTGCACATCGTCCTCGGCGGCACGCCGCAGAGCTCGGCCGTCGACAACGTCCGGGGCCTGCCCGCCCAGTTGGCCGACCTGCACCCCGTCGCGCTCTCCGTGAGCGCCCTGACCATCGCCGTCCTGCTGCTCTGGCCACGCGTTCCGGGGCGTACGGGCCGGATGGTCCGGAAAATCCCGGCCGCCCTCGCCGCGGTGGCCGCCGCCACCGCCGTCGCGGCGTTCGCCGGGCTGAGCCTGCCGCGCGTCGACCTGCCGTCCTGGCGCAGCCACGCCCTGCCCGAGCTGCCCGAAGGCCCGGTTCTCGGCATTCTCGCGGCTGTGCTCACCATCACCCTGGTGGGCAGCGTCGAGTCCCTGCTGTCCGCCGTCGCCGTCGACAAGCTGGTGGCCGCCCGCAAGCGTCCGACGGTCAGGATTCCGCGTGCAGACCTCGACCGGGAGCTGGCCGGGCAGGGCGCGGCCAACATCGTCTCGGGCGCGCTCGGCGGACTGCCCGTCACCGGAGTCGCCGTCCGCAGCGCCGCGAACGTGGCGGCGGGCGGAGTCAGCCGGCACTCCACCATGCTGCACGGCCTGTGGATCGTGATCGCGGCCCTGCTCCTCGTGCCTGTCCTCGACCTGATCCCACTGGCCGCCCTGGCCGCGCTGGTGATGGTCGTAGGCGTCCAGATGGTGAGCATCACCCACCTCAGGACCGTGACACGCCACCGCGAAATGCTGGTGTACGCCGTGACACTGGCCGCCGTCGTGCTCGCGGGCGTACTGGAAGGCGTGGCGATCGGCGGCGCGGTCGCGGTCGGGGTCGCGCTGCACCGGCTGGCCAAGACGCGCATCACCACCGAGACGACGCCGGACGGCGTCCAGCATGTGCGGGTTCGCGGTCAGTTGACCTTTCTGGCCGTTCCCCGCCTGAGCCGGACACTCAACCAGGTCCCGCAAGGCACCGACGTCGTCGTCGAATTGGACGGGTCCTTCATGGACCACGCGGCGTACGAAGCGCTCCAGGACTGGCAGGACTCGCATGTCGCGCACGGCGGCCGGGTCGAGGTCGCCGGGCGCTCGGGCAAGTTCTCGGGACCCGCCACGGCCGCCCACATCTGCTGCCGGCCTTGGACACCCTGGCGCAACCACCACTGCGACGACCACGCGGCCACCCCGCCCGTCGCGCCGGGCGGCCGAACCGGCAGCGGCCAACTCGCCAGCGGGGTCAGCGCGTTCCAGCGCAATACGGCGCCGCTGGTGCGCGAAGAGCTGGCCCGCCTCGCCCGCGAGGGGCAGCAGCCGTCGCAGCTCTTCATTACCTGCGCCGACTCCCGGCTCGTCACGAGCATGATCACGGCCAGCGGTCCCGGTGACCTCTTCACCGTACGGAACGTGGGTAATCTCGTTCCGCCGCCCGGCGCGGAGAGTTCGGACGACTCGGTCGGCGCGGCCGTCGAATACGCCGTGGACGTGCTCCAGGTGGAGACCATCACCATCTGCGGCCACTCCGGCTGCGGCGCGATGCAGGCCCTGCTCAATACGCCGCTCGACACGCCCCTCGATACGCCGGGCGCCGGGCAGACACCGCTGCGGCGCTGGCTTCAGCACGGACTGCCCAGCCTGCAGCGGATGAAGAGCAGGCACCACTCGTGGGCAAGGATCTCCGGACGGCTGCCGACCGATGCGATCGAGCAGCTCTGCCTGACCAATGTGGTCCAGCAGTTGGAGCACCTGCGCATGCACGAGGCGGTGCGGCGGCGGCTCGCCGAAGGCACGCTCGAACTGCACGGCATGTACTTCCATGTCGGCGAGGCCCAGGCGTACCTGCTGGAGGACGGCTCCCGGACCGGCGAAACGGCCGAGGTCTTCGACCGCATCGGCCCCGCGGCACTCGAAGATTCGCGTGCCTGAACCGGACAGGCCCCCCGTACGTGAGACCGTATGGCCCTCTCGGATGCGGTCTGCCGCAGCTCAGAGGTCTAAACCAATTCCCGGAAGGCTCTTGTCACCCGGGCACGGGACTGATGAGCTAGGCACGGGACACACCGGACGCCCTGGGAAAGGGAGATGTCGTGAGCAACGAAAGCCTGGCCAACCTCTTGAAAGAGGAGCGCCGCTTCGCGCCGCCTGCCGAGCTGGCCGCGAACGCCAATGTCACGGCGGAGGCGTACGAGCAGGCCGAGGCGGACAGGCTGGGCTTCTGGGCCGAGCAGGCCCGGCGGCTCACCTGGGCCACCGAGCCGACCGAGACCCTCGACTGGTCGAACCCGCCGTTCGCGAAATGGTTCGCCGACGGCAAGCTCAACGTCGCGTACAACTGCGTGGACCGCCACGTCGAGGCCGGCAACGGCGACCGCGTCGCCATCCACTTCGAGGGTGAGCCGGGCGACAGCCGCGCGATCACCTACGCCGAGCTCAAGGACGAGGTGTCGCGTGCCGCGAACGCCCTGACCGAGCTGGGCGTCCAGAAGGGCGACCGGGTCGCCGTCTATCTGCCGATGATTCCCGAGGCAGTCGTGGCGATGCTGGCCTGTGCCCGCATCGGCGCCGCGCACTCGGTCGTCTTCGGCGGCTTCTCGGCCGACGCCGTCGCCTCCCGCATCCAGGACGCCGACGCCAAGCTCGTCATCACCTCCGACGGCGGCTACCGGCGCGGCAAGCCGTCCGCGCTCAAGCCCGCCATCGACGAGGCCGTCGCCAAGTGCCCGCAGGTCGAGCACGTCCTGGTGGTCCGGCGTACGGGCCAGGACACCGCCTTCACCGAGGGCCGGGACGTCTGGTGGCACGACATCGTCGCCCGCCAGTCCGCCGAGCACACGCCGGAGGCCTTCGAGGCCGAGCAGCCGCTCTTCATCCTGTACACGTCCGGTACGACGGGTAAGCCGAAGGGCATCCTGCACACCTCCGGCGGATACCTCACCCAGACCGCGTACACCCACAACGCCGTATTCGACCTCAAGCCGGAGACCGACGTCTTCTGGTGCACGGCCGACATCGGCTGGGTGACCGGGCATTCGTACATCGTGTACGGGCCGTTGGCCAACGGCGCGACGCAGGTCATCTACGAGGGCACGCCCGACACCCCCCACCAGGGCCGCTTCTGGGAAATTATCCAGAAGTACGGCGTCACGATCCTCTACACCGCGCCGACCGCGATCCGTACGTTCATGAAGTGGGGAGACGACATCCCCGCCAAGTTCGACCTGTCCAGCCTCCGGGTCCTCGGCTCGGTCGGCGAGCCGATCAACCCCGAGGCATGGATCTGGTACCGCGAGCACATCGGCGCCGGCAAGACGCCGATCGTGGACACCTGGTGGCAGACCGAGACGGGCGCGATGATGATCTCGCCGCTGCCCGGCGTCACCGAGACCAAGCCCGGATCGGCCCAGCGCGCCCTGCCCGGCATCTCCGCCACCGTCGTCGACGACGAGGCGAACGAGGTGCCCGACGGCGGCGGTGGCTACCTGGTCCTCACCGAGCCGTGGCCGTCGATGCTCCGTACGATCTGGGGCGACGACCAGCGCTTCATCGACACCTACTGGTCGCGCTTCGAGGGCAAGTACTTCGCGGGCGACGGCGCCAAGAAGGACGATGACGGCGACATCTGGCTGCTCGGCCGGGTGGATGACGTAATGCTGGTGTCCGGCCACAACATCTCGACCACCGAGGTCGAGTCGGCCCTCGTCTCGCACCCCTCCGTCGCCGAGGCGGCCGTCGTCGGCGCGGCCGACGAGACCACCGGCCAGGCCATCGTCGCCTTCGTGATCCTGCGCGGTACGGCGGCCGAGTCGGACGGCCTCGTCACCGAGCTCCGCAACCACGTCGGCACCACCCTCGGCCCGATCGCCAAGCCCAAGCGCATTCTCCCGGTGGCCGAACTGCCCAAGACGCGCTCCGGCAAGATCATGCGGCGACTGCTCCGCGACGTCGCGGAGAACCGCCAGCTGGGCGACGTCACGACTCTCACCGACTCCTCGGTCATGGACCTGATCCAGACCAAGCTGCCTAGCGCGGGCAGCGAGGACTGACCTGGTCACAAAAGCACAAGCAAAAGCACGACCAAAAGCACAACCAAGAGCGCAACCAGAGGAAGGGCATCCGGCTCCGCGCGCCGGGTGCCCTTCCTCCTCGTATGGTGAAGATCGCCGGATATGCCCTTGCGCGCCCCCGGTAGAGTGTTGGCTGCGTCAGGAACGCGTCAATACTCGACAGGTGCGCCGGGAAGTCTGGTCGGCAACGTGCTTCATGCTGCCCACCCGACCGGAGGTCCTCGCCCGTGCCCGCGCCCACCCGCACGCCCACCCCGTCCAACCAGCGCAAATTCCTCGGACGCCTCTCACTCCCCGAGCGCACCTTCCTCGCGGACGCACTGCGCGCCGAGACCGTCGGTGGCGTGCTCCTTCTCGTGGCCGCGATCGCCGCGCTGATCTGGGCAAACACCACGCTCAGCGAGAGCTACGAGTCCATACGCAGCTTCCACATCGGACCTGCCTCGCTCGGCCTCGACCTCTCCGTCCAGCACTGGGCGGCCGACGGTCTGCTCGCCGTGTTCTTCTTCGTCGCCGGCATCGAGCTCAAGCGTGAGCTGGTCGCCGGTGAACTGCGCGACCCGAAAGCCGCCGCCCTCCCCGTCATAGCCGCGCTGTCCGGCATGGCCGCACCCGCCCTTGTGTACGCCCTGGTCAACGTCATCGGCGACGGCTCCATGGACGGCTGGGCCGTCCCCACCGCCACCGACATCGCCTTCGCACTCGCCGTCCTCGCGGTCATCGGCACCTCGCTGCCGTCCGCGCTGCGCGCCTTCCTCCTCACCCTGGCCGTCGTGGACGACCTCTTCGCGATCCTGATCATCGCGGTCTTCTTCACCAGCGACCTCAACTTCGCCGCGCTCGGCGGCGCCGTCGCCGGTCTCGCCGTCTTCTGGGTGCTGCTGCGCAAGCGCGTGCGCGGCTGGTACATCTACGTACCGCTCGCCCTGGTCATCTGGGGCCTGATGTACAACAGCGGCGTCCACGCCACCATCGCCGGTGTCGCGATGGGCCTGATGCTGCGCTGTACCAAGGACGCCGACGAGGCGCACTCCCCCGGCGAGCACATCGAGCACCTCGTACGTCCCGTCTCGGCCGGCCTCGCCGTGCCGCTGTTCGCACTCTTCTCCGCCGGTGTCACCATCTCCGGCAACGCGGTCGGCGAGGTGTTCACCCGGCCGGAGACCCTCGGCGTCGTCCTCGGCCTGGTGGTCGGCAAGGCCGTCGGCATCTTCGGCGGTACGTGGCTGGCGGCCCGCTTCACCAAGGCCGAACTCAACGACGACCTGGCCTGGCCCGACGTCTTCGCCGTCGCCGCGCTGGCCGGCATCGGCTTCACCGTCTCGCTGCTCATCGGCGAACTCGCCTTCGCGGGTGACGCCGGGCTGACCGACCAGGTCAAGGCCTCCGTACTCATCGGGTCGCTGATCGCCGCCGTACTCTCCGGGATCCTGCTCAAGCTGCGGGTACGCAGGTACCGCGCGCTCTGCGAGGAGGAGGAGCGCGACGAGGACCACGACGGCATTCCGGACATCTACGAGCAGGACGAGCCCGCGTACCACCTGCGGATGGCCGCGATCCACGAGGCGAAGGCCGCGGAGCACCGACGGCTGGCGGAACTCGCGGGTGCATCACGCACCAACAACGACAGTCCGGCATGATCTGACATCAGATCCACCATCTGCATGTGGTTGTGGATGTGGATGCAGACGAGAAGAGGGAGAGAGCGATGAGCGACCCCGTCCGCACCGCTGACAATGTCGACCGCAGCCTCGGCCAGTTGGTCGCATCGGCGACCGCGGAAATGTCCGGCCTGATCCACGACGAGATCGCGCTGGCCAAGGCCGAACTGCGGCAGGACGTCAAGCGCGTCGGCTTGGGCGGCACCGCCATTGGGATCGCGGGGGTGTTCGCGCTCTTCTCCCTGCCGGTGCTGAGCTTCGCCGCGGCGTACGGCATCCACAACCTGGGGCTCGGGCTCGCCTGGTCGTTCCTGATCGTGGGCGGAGCGTTTCTGCTGCTGGCAGGACTCCTGGCGCTGCTGGCCGTCTCGAAGTTCAAGAAGGTCAAGCCGCCGGAGAAGTCCATCTCTTCGGCCAAGCAGACCGCCGCCGTACTCCAGAGCGTCAAGCCGCACCCCCGCCAGGTCGGTGTCAAGGGCGAGGTTGTGGCACGCTCGACCTCATGACCGCCCCTGATAACGGCTCCGGCACGCCAGCTTCTGTCGTACGTCCCGATGGTCCATGGACCCACCGGGACGTCGCGGCCAATGGCGCGCGCTTCCACATCGTGGAAGCCGGTGACGGGCCGCTGGTGCTTCTGCTGCACGGCTTCCCGCAGTTCTGGTGGACGTGGCGGCACCAGCTGACCGCGCTCGCCGACGCCGGATTCCGGGCTGTCGCGATGGATCTGCGGGGCGTGGGCGGCAGCGACCGTACGCCCCGAGGTTACGACCCGGCGAACCTCGCGCTCGACATCACCGGCGTGGTGCGCTCACTCGGGGAGCCGGACGCTGCGCTCGTCGGGCACGACCTGGGCGGTTACCTGGCGTGGACCGCGGCCGTGATGCGGCCCAAGCTGGTGCGGCGGCTCGCGGTGTCCTCGATGCCGCATCCGCGGCGCTGGCGCTCGGCGATGCTGTCCGACGTCTCGCAGTCGCGGGCGGGATCGTACGTCTGGGGATTCCAGCGTCCCTGGCTGCCCGAGCGTCAGCTCGTCGCGGACGACTCGGCGTTGGTGGGGCGGCTGATCCGCGACTGGTCGGGGCCGCGGCTGCCGGAGGACGAGGACGTCGACGTATACCGGCGGGCGATGTCGATCCCGTCGACGGCGCACTGCTCGATCGAGCCGTACCGGTGGATGGTGCGGTCGATGGCACGGCCGGACGGCATCCAGTTCAACCGGCGCATGAAGCGTCCTGTACGGGTGCCGACGCTGCATCTGCACGGCTCGCTGGACCCGGTGATGCGCACACGCAGCGCGGCGGGCTCCGGGGAGTACGTCGAAGCGCCGTACCGGTGGCGGCTGTTCGACGGTCTCGGACACTTCCCGCACGAGGAGGATCCGGTGGCGTTCTCGACGGAGCTGGTGAACTGGCTGAAGGATCCCGAACCCGACCGGTGAGGCCGACCGCTGAACGCGACCAGTAAGCAAAGTTGAACGCTTGTCCTACGAACAGCCAATTGCCTGGCGCATAGGCCAATTGGCCGCCCCCGAAGCGATTACGGACCTTGGGGCACGGGCAAACGTCGGGGTATGGGCTGGACGCACGACTACGGTGACGCAGCACGCAACCGCCGCTCCGCCACAGCGCTGAGCACCCACGAAGGGGGCGGTCCGCAGGATCAGGGCCACGGCCCGCCTCCCCGGGCAATGGGCATTCCACGCATTCTCCGCCGCCGGGCCCGCTGGGTCTCGGCGCGGCTCCGTCATCCTCGCGACTGAGCGTCGCGAGCGTCTCGGGTGTCGCGAATATCCCGAGTGTCGCGAGTGTCGCGCCTGAGGTAGCCGAGTCCCGGGTGCGCGCTGCGGTAGCCCTCCAGCAGCCGCCGCGCCACCTGGACGGAGTCGACGAGCGGGTGCAGGGCGAACGCCTTCACCGCCGCACGCTCCGACCCGCTCTCCCCCGCCTCCAGTACGCACCGCTCGACGGCCTTGACGGCGGCCACCAGGCCCGCCTCATGGCCCGTCAGCGGCGAAACAGGGGTTACGGGCCGGGCTCCGGTCGCATCGACCAGGCACGGGACTTCGATGACGGCTGCCTCGTCGAGCACGGAGAGTGTGGCGCCGTTGCGGACGTTGAGGATGAGCGTGGTGCGCTCGTCGCGCGCGATGGCCCGCATCAGGGCCAGCGCGACGTACTCGTAGCCGCCTGACTCCAGGTCGTCGGCGGCACGTTCCCCCGCGCCCGCCGCCTCCCGGTTCTCCGCCATGTACGTCGCTTCCCGCTCGGCGCGCGTACGGTCCCACGCGGCCAGGGCGCCGGAGGTGCGGTCCGCCATGTCGTCGTAGAAGCGTGCCTGCTGGTCGCGGAGGAAGGCGCCTCGGGTCTGCTTCGCCTCGCGGTAGGCGGTGACCGCCTCGCGGTTGAAGTAGTAGTAGTGCAGGTACTCGTTGGGCACCGAGCCCAGCGAGCGCAGCCAGTCGGCGCCGAAGAGCTTGCCCTCCTCGAAGGAGGTCAGGGCGCTTTCGTCGGCGAACAGGGCCGGCAGCAAGTCGTGGTCGGGGGCGTCGTCGGCGTACAGGCCGCGGAGCCAGCCGAGATGGTTCAGGCCCACGTAGTCGAGCCGTGTCCGCGCGGGGTCGGCGCCGAGGACGCGGGCGACGCGGCGGCCGAGGCCCACGGGCGAGTCGCAGATGCCGATGACGCGCTCGCCGAGGTGGCGGGACATCGCCTCCGTGACGAGGCCCGCCGGGTTGGTGAAGTTGATGACCCAGGCGTCGGGGGCGAGCCGCGCCACGCGACGCGCGATGTCGACGGCCACCGGGACCGTACGCAGTCCGTACGCGATGCCGCCCGCGCCGACCGTCTCCTGGCCCAGGACGCCCTCGGCGAGGGCGATGCGCTCGTCGGCCGCCCTGCCCTCCAGGCCGCCCACCCGGATCGCGGAGAAGACGAAGTCGGCGCCGCGCAGGGCGTCGTCGAGGTCGGTCGTGACACTCACAGACGGCGCGGCCGGGGCGTCCGTAACCCCGTCGGCCTGGTCGGCGAGGACCCGGGCGATGGCTGTCAGGCGGGCCGGGTCCAGGTCGTGCAGGGTGACGTGGGTGACGCGGCCCTCGGCACGGTCGCGCAGCAGCGCCCCGTACACGAGAGGGACGCGGAAGCCGCCGCCGCCCAGGATCGTCAGACGCATGTGTGAAGGCCTCTCAGAGCGCGCATCCCTGGCTGTCGACCTGCTGGTTGGCGGCCCGGCCGAGACGGATGTCCTCGCGGACCTCGTCGGCCGTCAGGGCGTAACCGGTGTCGGGGTCGTCCAGGGACTTGGCGAACACGACGCCGTACACCTTGCCGTCGGGGGTGAGCAGCGGGCCGCCCGAGTTGCCCTGACGGACCGTGGCGAAGAGCGAGTAGACGTCACGGCGGACCGTGTCCCGGTGGTAGATGTCCGGGCCGTTGGCGTTGATCCGGCCGCGGACGCGGGCGGAGCGCACGTCGTACGCGCCGTTCTCCGGGAAGCCCGCGACGATCGCGTCGTCGCCACTGCGGGCGTCGGTGCTGGTGAACTGGAGCGCCGGTGCCCGAAGGCTCGGCACGTCCAGGACCGCGATGTCGCGCTCCCAGTCGTAGAGCACCACCGTGGCGTCGTACCGCCTGCCCTCGCCGCCTATCTGGACGGTCGGCTCGTCGACGCCGCCGACGACATGGGCGTTGGTCATGACGCGGCGGTTGTCGAAGACGAAACCGGTGCCTTCGAGGACCTTGCCGCAGCTCTGGGCCGTGCCGACGACCTTGACGATGGACTTCTTGGCGCGGGCGGCCACGGGGCTGCCCGCCAGCGCCGGGTCCGGGGCCCGGACCTCGGTGATCGGCTCGTTGGAGAAGGGGCTGAAGACCTGCGGGAAGCCGTTCTGCGCGAGGACCGAGCTGAAGTCCGTGAACCAGGTGTCCGCCTGCTCGGGCATCACACGCGAGACGCCGAGGAGCACCTTGGAGTTACGGACCTCTTTGCCCAGCGTGGGCAGGGAGGTACCGGCGAGCGCGGAGCCGATCAGCCAGGCGACCAGCAGCATCGCGACGACGTTGACCAGCGCGCCGCCGGAGGCGTCCAGGGCGCGGGCGGGCGACCAGGTGATGTGTCTGCGGAGCTTGTTGCCGAGGTGGGTGGTGAAGGCCTGGCCCACCGAGGCACACACGATCACGACGATGACCGCTACGACGGCGGCTGTCGAGCTGACCTCGGAGCCGTCGGTCAGCTGGTCCCAGAGGAAGGGAAGCAGATAGACCGCGACGAGGCCGCCGCCGAGGAAGCCGATCACCGACAGGATTCCGACGACGAATCCCTGCCGATATCCGACGATCGCGAACCAAACCGCCGCGACCAGCAACACGATGTCCAGGACGTTCACGTGAGCCACCCTGTCATGCGTGCCAGTCGAGCGGGACCTGACGGGAGCGGTCCCAGGGCCGCTCCCAGCCCGCGAAGTGAAGGATCTTGTCGATGACGCCCGCTGTGAAACCCCAGACCAGGGCGGATTCGACGAGGAATGCCGGTCCGGTGTGGCCGCGCGGGTGCACGCTCGTCACGCGGTTGGCCGGGTCCGTGAGATGCGCCACGGGGACCGTGAAAACGCTGGCCGTCTCGGCCGTATCGACCACGCCGACCGGGCTCGGCTCGCGCCACCAGCCGAGGACTGGCGTCACGACGAAGCTGCTGACCGGGATGTAGAGGCGCGGCAGCACGCCGAAGATCTGGACGCCGGAGGGGTCGAGTCCGGTCTCCTCCTCGGCCTCGCGGAGCGCCGCCCGCAGGGGTCCGGCCGTCTCCGGGTCGCCGTCGACGGGATCGAGGGCGCCGCCGGGAAAGCTCAGCTGCCCGGCGTGCGAGCGCAGGCTGCCTGCCCGTTCCATGAGCAGCAGCTCGGGCCCGCCGTTCTCGCTGCTGCCCTCGCCGAACAGGATCAGTACGGCCGACTGGCGCCCCGCACCGCTTTCGGGCGGCAGGAAGCGGCTGAGCTGTTCGGGGCGTACGGACCGGGCGACACGCTCCACCGGTTCGAGCCACTCGGGCAGCCCACGGCTCGTCACGGTGACCTCGGGCAGCCCGGCCGCCTCGGCCGTCCTGCCGTCGTACGTCTCGCTCCCACGTGTCATAGGCACCCCCGTCGTCACAACGCCCGTCACGGGCCGGATGGTTCCGCGTAATGCCGTCCGCGGCCGCGCAATCCGGCCGCGTAGTGCCGTCACCCGGCCTCGCCCACGGGCGGCGCCGGCTTCCCGGGAGCACCTCCCGCTTCCACATACGCCGCCGGGGGCTTCAGCCGCTGCCCCGGCTGGCCCCCCATCTCGTACTTGAGGAGCTTCTTGGCCTTCTCGGGATCCGTCTCGCCCTCACCGTACGAGGGGCACAGATGCGCGATCGGGCAGGCGCCGCACGCCGGCCTGCGCGAATGGCAGACGCGGCGGCCGTGGAAGATCACGCGGTGCGAGAGCATCGTCCACTCGCTCTTGGGGAAGATCTCGGCGATCTTGGCCTCGATCTTCACGGGGTCGTCCTGGTCGGTCCACTTCCAGCGCCGGGCGAGCCGCATGAAGTGCGTGTCGACGGTGATGCCCGGCACTCCGAACGCGTTGCCGAGCACGACGAACGCCGTCTTGCGCCCGACGCCGGGCAGCGAGACCAGGTCCTTCAGGCGGCCGGGGACCTCGCCGCCGAAGTTGTCCCTGATGGCCGCTGACAGGCCAAGCAGCGCCCGGGCCTTGGCGCGGAAGAAGCCCGTCGGCCGGATGATCTGCTCCAGCTCCTCCGGGTCCGCTGCCGCCATGTCCTCGGGCGTCGGGTACTTGGCGAAGAGCGCCAGCGTTGTCTGGTTGACGCGCAGGTCGGTGGTCTGGGCGGAGAGGACCGTGGCGACCAGCAGCTCGAACGCGTTCTCGAAGTCGAGCTCGGGATGGGCGTAGGGATAGACCTCGGCCAGTTCACGGTTGATCCGGCGGGCGCGGCGGACCATGGCCAGGCGCGACTCGGGCGCGGGGCTCTTTGCCGCCTTGGGCAATTTGGGTACTTTTGCGGCATGCTTGGGCTGAGCCGGGGACTGTTCGCCCACAGCGGAATTACGGCCTTCAGTCACCTGTCCGGCCCCCTTGGCCTGCGCTCTCACCGGCGTTTTGGACACCCGGCCAGCCTAAAGCCCGGCACGGACATCCGCCCCGGTCACAGCCAATTGCCAACCCAATCGGCCCCCTGCCGCACAGTCCGGCACGCCGGTACGTCAAACTTGTGATTGATCGCACTGTTTTACCGTCCGGCATCATGGTGACCACGGTCCCCCTGAGCAGGTCGACAAGGAGAGAACTCGTGGACGACGTTCTGCGGCGCGCCCCGCTCTTCGCGGCGCTCGATGACGAGCAGGCCGCGGAGCTCCGCGCCTCGATGAGTGAGGTGACGCTCGCTCGCGGCGACGCCCTCTTCCACGAGGGCGACCCCGGCGACCGCCTGTACGTGGTGACCGAGGGCAAGGTGAAGCTGCACCGCACCTCCCCCGACGGCCGCGAGAACATGCTGGCCGTGCTCGGCCCCGGTGAGCTGATCGGTGAGCTGTCGCTCTTCGACCCGGGCCCACGTACGGCCACGGCAACAGCCTTGACCGAGGTCAAGCTGCTCGGCCTCGGCCACGGCGACCTCCAGCCCTGGCTGAACGCCCGCCCGGAGGTGGCCACGGCCCTCCTCCGCGCCGTCGCCCGCCGACTGCGCAAGACCAACGACCAGATGTCCGACCTGGTCTTCTCCGACGTGCCGGGCCGCGTGGCCCGCGCGCTCCTCGACCTGTCGCGCCGCTTCGGTGTGCAGTCGGAGGAGGGCATCCACGTCGTGCACGACCTGACGCAGGAAGAGCTGGCCCAGCTGGTCGGCGCGTCCCGCGAGACGGTCAACAAGGCCCTCGCGGACTTCGCGGGCCGCGGCTGGCTGCGCCTGGAGGCGCGCGCGGTGATCCTTCTGGACGTGGAGCGCCTCGCGAAGCGCTCGCGCTAGTACGCGACGCGCCCGTACGACCGCGGAAAGGGCCGCCCACTGGAACACCAGGGGGGCGGCCCTTTCGCGTGCATACGGCGTACTGTCAGGCCCCGCGCCTGCCCGCCGGATCAGCTCGTCCGCGCGTCCTACGTCCGCGCGTCCTAGATCAGGCCGTGCTCCCGCAGATACTCCAGCTGCGCAAGCACCGAGAGCTCCGCCGCCGGCCACAGCGACCGGTCCACGTCCGCATACACATGGGCCACCACCGCCGACGCGCTGGCATACCCGCTCTCGACGGCCGTCTCGACCTGCGCGAGCCGGTGCGCGCGGTGCGCAAGGTAGTACTCGATCACGCCCTGGGCGTCTTCCAGTACGGGCCCGTGCCCCGGCAGCACGGTGTGCACCCCGTCGTCGACCGCCAGGGAGCGCAGCCGCCGCAGCGAGTCGAGGTAGTCCCCGAGCCGCCCGTCCGGGTGCGCCACGACCGTCGTGCCGCGCCCGAGGACCGTGTCCCCCGTCAGTACGGCCCCGTCGGCGGGCAGGTGGAAGCAGAGCGAGTCGGCGGTGTGCCCCGGTGTGGGCACGACGCGCATCTCCAAGCCCCCGGTGCTGATCACCTCCCCGGCCGCCAGCCCCTCGTCCCCGAGCCGCAGCGCGGGATCCAGGGCCCGTACAGAGGTACGCGTCAGCTCGGCGAAGCGCGCCGCGCCCTCCGCGTGGTCGGGGTGCCCGTGCGTGAGGAGGGTCAGCGCGACGCGCTTGCCCGCCTTCTCCGCCGTGTCGATCACGGTCCGCAGGTGTACGTCGTCGAGCGGCCCCGGGTCGATGACGACCGCCAGATCCGAGTCCGGCTCGGAGACGATCCACGTATTGGTGCCGTCGAGCGTCATCGCGGAGGCGTTGGGCGCCAGGACATTGACCGCCCGGTCGGTGGCGGGCCCGGAGAGCACCCCGCCACGGGGCTGACCCGGCAGTGCGGCTGCGTCACTCATCCGGCACCTCCCGCCCCGTCGCGATGTGCTTCGTGAACTCATCATGACCCGGCCAGCTCAGTACCAGCTCGTCGCCGACCAGCCGCGCCTGCGCGAGTACGGGCGTCATGTCCTGCCCAGCCGCCCCCGCAAGGGCTTCGGCGGCCGTTGCGTACGGCTGGAGTGCGCGCAGCGTCGAGATCGTCGGCGGCATCATCAGCAGCTCGCCCTTGTCGTAGCCCGCGGCCGCCTCCGCCGGAGTGATCCAGATCGCGAGGTCGGCCTCGGACGAAGCGATGGGGGTCCCCCCTGCTCGAACGGAGTCGAGAGCTTGGATGGGGGTTCCCCCTGCTCGAACGGAGTCGAGAGCTTGGGGGAGGGTCCGCTGCCCCGTCGGCAGCGCGGCCACGAAGAACCACGTGTCGAAGCGCTTCGGCTCGAACTCCGGTGTGATCCAGCGCGCCCACGCGCCCAGCAGGTCGGAGCGCAGCACCAGTGACCGCCGCTGGAGGAAGTCCGCGAAGGACAGGTCCTTGGCGACCAGCGCCTGCCGGTCCGCCTCCCAGTCGTCGCCCGTGGTGTCGCTGACCACGGTGTCCGCCGTCGGGCCGGCGAGCAGCACGCCCGCCTCCTCGTACGTCTCACGCACCGCCGCGCACACGATGGCCTGCGCCGACGCCGGGTCCACGCCCAGACGCAGCGCCCAGGCATCGAGCGAGGGCCCGGCCCAGCCCACCTGGTGGTCGTCGTCGCGCGGGTCGACGCCGCCGCCCGGATAGGCGTACGCGCCTCCGGCGAAAGCCATGGAGGCGCGTCTGCGCAGCATGTGTACGGCGGGACCCGAATCGCCGTCCCGCAGCAGCATCACGGTCGCGGCCCGCTTCGGGGTCGCGGCCGTGAGGTCACCGTTCGCCAGGGCGCGAATCCGGTCGGGCCATTCGGGTGGGTACCACTGACCATTGGACATGGCCGGATGCTACGACCAACTACCGGGATGTTCGAGTGGTCAGTCCTGGACCAGCTCGACCTGGATCTCGACCTCGACCGGGGCGTCGAGCGGCAGCACGGTCACACCGACTGCGCTGCGCGCATGGACGCCCTTGTCGCCGAGCACCGCGCCGAGCAGCTCGCTCGCGCCGTTCAGCACAGCAGGCTGTCCGGTGAAGTCCGCGGCGGACGCGACGAAGCCGACGACCTTCACGACGCGCGCGATGCGGTCCAGGTCACCGGCGACCGACTTGACGGCGGCCAGTGCGTTCAGCGCGCACGTACGCGCCAGGTCCTTGGCTTCTTCCGGGGTGACCTCCGCGCCGACCTTGCCGGTGCACGGAAGCTTGCCCTCGACCATCGGGAGCTGGCCCGCGGTGTAGACGTACACGCCCGACTGCACGGCCGGCTGGTACGCGGCGATCGGAGGGACGACCTCCGGAAGCGTCAGGCCGAGCTCTGCGAGCTTCGCCTCGACCACACCGGTCATGCCTGCTTCTCCCGCTTCAGGTAGGCCACCAGCTGCTCGGGGTTGTTCGGCCCGGGCACGACCTGGACGAGCTCCCAGCCGTCCTCGCCCCAGGTGTCCAGAATCTGCTTGGTCGCGTGCACGAGAAGGGGCACGGTCGAGTATTCCCACTTGGTCATACGCCGACTGTAGTGCCTGCCACAGACACCTCCTGCGTAGCCCGGGCATCGACTGGTTAGGCTCAAAGACGTGAGCAGGCTCCAGGTCGTCAGCGGCAAGGGCGGTACCGGAAAGACCACGGTGGCCGCGGCCCTCGCGCTCGCCCTCGCGACAGAGGGCAAACGCACCCTCCTCGTGGAGGTCGAGGGCAGGCAGGGAATCGCGCAGCTCTTCGAGACGGAAGCGCTTCCGTACGAAGAGCGGAAGATCGCGGTCGCACCGGGCGGCGGGGAGGTGTACGCCCTCGCGATAGACGCCGAACGCGCGCTTCTCGACTACCTCCAGATGTTCTACAAGCTCGGAGGGGCCGGCCGGGCGCTCAAGAAGCTCGGCGCGATCGACTTCGCCACCACCATCGCGCCAGGTCTCCGAGACGTGCTGCTGACCGGCAAGGCATGCGAAGCGGTCCGCCGCCGGGACAAGAAGAACCGTTACGCGTACGACTACGTCGTGATGGACGCGCCGCCCACCGGCCGCATCACCCGCTTCCTCAATGTGAACGACGAGGTGGCGGGTCTGGCCAGGTTCGGCCCGATACACAATCAGGCGCAGGCCGTGATGCGGGTACTCAAGTCGCCCGAGACCGCTGTGCACCTGGTGACGCTGCTGGAGGAGATGCCGGTCCAGGAGACCGCCGACGGCATCGCCGAGCTGCACGCCGCCGAGCTGCCCGTCGGCAACGTCATCGTGAACATGGTCCGCCCGCACCTCCTCGACGAGGAGGCGCTGCGCACCGCGGCGGGCGAGCAGCGCAGCGCCGTCGCCAAGACGCTGTCGCTGGCCGGCCTGGGCGGCGCGCGGCGCGGCGGCCTCGCCGAACGCCTCGTCGACCCACTGCTGGAACAGGCCGCCGAGCACGCGCAGCGCGTCGAGCTGGAGCGCGAGCAACGCGCCGTACTGGCCGGGCTCGACCTGGTGACGTACGAACTCCCGCTGCTCGGCGACGGTGTGGACCTCGCCGGGCTCTACCGGCTGTCGAAGGAACTGCGGAGCCTTATCGCCCCTGGGGGGACTTCGTGACCGTGAAGACCACGACGGACAGCATGACCGGCATCAGCACCATGGACGCGTCTCCCGTCCTGGACGTCGACCCGCTCCTCGACGACCCCGCCACCCGCATCATCGTGTGCTGCGGCGCGGGCGGCGTCGGCAAGACGACGACGGCGGCGGCTCTGGGTGTACGGGCGGCCGAGCGCGGCCGGAAGGTCGTCGTCCTCACCATCGACCCGGCGCGCAGGCTCGCCCAGTCCATGGGCATCGACGCGCTCGACAACACGCCTCGCCGGGTGAAGGGCGTGGACGAGTCGGCCGGTGGTGAACTGTCCGCGATGATGCTCGACATGAAGCGGACCTTCGACGAGATCGTCGAGGCGCACGCGGACGGCGAGCGGGCCCGCGCGATCCTGGAGAACCCCTTCTACCAGTCCCTGTCAGCCGGTTTCGCGGGCACGCAGGAGTACATGGCGATGGAGAAGCTGGGCCAGTTGCGTGCCCGCGACGAGTGGGACCTGATCGTCGTGGACACCCCGCCGAGCCGGTCCGCGCTGGACTTCCTGGACGCGCCGAAGCGGCTCGGGTCGTTCCTGGACGGCAAGTTCATCCGGGTGCTGATGGCTCCCGCGAAGGTGGGCGGCCGGGCCGGGATGAAGTTCCTCAATGTCGGCATGTCGATGATGACGGGCACCCTCAGCAAGCTGATGGGGGGCCAGCTGCTGCGTGACGTGCAGACCTTTGTGGCCGCCATGGACACCATGTTCGGCGGCTTCCGCACCCGCGCGGACGCGACGTACCAGCTGCTCCAGGCGCCCGGCACGGCGTTCCTGGTGGTCGCCGCCCCGGAGCGGGACGCGCTGCGCGAGGCGGCGTATTTCGTCGAGCGGCTGGCGGCGGAGGAGATGCCGCTGGCCGGACTCGTACTCAACAGGGTCCACGGCAGCGGCGCCCCTCAGCTGTCGGCCGAGCGGGCACTTGCCGCCGCAGAAAATCTTGGCGAGGGTCGCATTGTGGATCAGGAGGCCGGGAAGGCTGGAGTTCGTGACTCCTCGGCCGCCTCTCCCGATGCCGAGACCGCACCGGGCACCCCGGATCCGGCTCCCTCACCGGACAATGACCTCCCGGACCATGACCTCCCGGCCAGTGACAACGCGGGTCATGACAACCCGGGCAATGACACATCGGACAACAACCAGGGCCACTCCGTCGAGCAGTTGACTGCGGGTCTGCTGCGTCTGCATGCCGAACGCATGCATGTGCTCGCGCGTGAACAGCGAACGCGCGACCGCTTCACCGCACTCCACCCCGAGGTCGCCGTGGCCGAAGTGGCTGCCCTGCCCGGCGATGTGCACGACCTCGCGGGGCTACGGGCGATCGGCGACCTGGTCGCCACCGATCACGCCGATTCCCTCGGCACTTCTGTCCAGTCCGTCTAACCCACCGCTGCGTACTCGATGTACGCCTCGTCTTCTTCGCCTTCGGGCAGAATGCCCGTGCTGCGCTCGTACTCAGTACGTGCGGTTTCCAGCAGTCGGCGCCAGGAGGTGACGGTGGGGCGCCTGCGCAGCAATGCGCGCCGCTCCCGTTCCGTCATTCCGCCCCAAACGCCGAACTCGACGCGGTTGTCCAGCGCATCAGCCAGGCACTCGGTCCGCACCGGACATCCGGTGCACACCGCCTTGGCCCTGTTCTGCGCTGCACCTTGTACGAACAGTTCATCCGGATCGGTAGTGCGGCAGGCTGCCTGCGCACTCCAGTCGGTTACCCAGCCCATGCCGGCGCCGTCCTCTCCCGAATCGAGGCTCCCCCACGGCGGCAGCGGCATATTCACCGCCACCAGTTGAGGACGTTACGGAAGGTGGGCACAGCGCAACACCCCCTTCGGGCCCAATCTTGAATGGCCCGAACGGACTATGCGTAAGCGACAGATCACCCGACGGAGTGAGGCAAGGGCATACGTGATCAACCCGGCGAAGCGGGGCAGTTCAGCCGAGTCACAACGGGCAACACGTGACGCATAAGGCTGATTCGGACACAGCTCTGGACAAGCTCCGGACACAGCTCTGCCAGATTCGGGACTGACGGAGTTGAGGCCTTTGATGCCAGGGGGCTTGATGCGAAACCACACCGCTGTGACAGTTGAGAGCAGCTTAGGCCAAGGCATATACGTGTGTCCGGCGAATGAGAACGTAGGCTGCCCTCATGCCAAAGAAGCGCTCGGGCGGGGGTCTCACGGGGACCCAGCAGGCCGCCAAATTCGTCGGTGTCGCCGCGCTGTCCGGAGCCGTGCTGGCTGGCATCGCACTGCCGGCGGCCGGAGCGCTGGGTCTCGCGGCCAAGGGAACGGTCGAGGGATTCGACGAGATCCCCGCCAACCTCAAGACGCCACCGCTGAGTCAGCGCACCACGATCCTGGACGCGCAGGGCGGCCAAATCGCCACGGTCTACTCGCGTGACCGCACCGTCGTGGACCTGAAGGACATCTCCCCCCATATGCAGAAGGCGATCGTCGCGATCGAGGACGCGCGCTTCTACGACCACGGGGCGATCGACCTCAAGGGTGTGCTGCGCGCGGTCAACCGCAACGCCCAGTCGGGCGGCGTGTCGCAGGGCGCGTCGACCCTCACCCAGCAGTACGTCAAGAACGTCTTCGTCGAGGAGGCCGGCGACGACCCCACCAAGGTCGCCCAGGCCACCCAGCAGACGCTCGGCCGCAAGGTGCGCGAACTCAAGTACGCGATCCAGGTCGAGGAAGAGCTGGGCAAGAAGAAAATCCTTGAGAACTACCTCAACATCACCTTCTTCGGGCAGCAGGCGTACGGCATCGAGTCCGCGTCCAAGCGCTACTTCAGCAAGTCCGCCAAGGACCTCAAGCTGGAGGAGGCCGCGCTGCTCGCCGGCATCGTGCAGTCGCCGAGCCGCTACGACCCCGTCAACGACGCCGAAGAGGCGACCAAGCGGCGCAACACCGTGCTCCAGCGCATGGCCGACGTCCGCGACGTCTCGCAGGCCGCTGCCGACCGGGCGAAGGCCACCCCGATCAAGCTGAACGTCAGCAAGCCGAAGAACGGCTGCATTACGGCGGTCAGCGGCGCGGGCTTCTTCTGCGACTACGTGCGCGAGGTCTTCCACGCCGACCCGGCCTTCGGGAAGACGAAGGAGGACCGGGCCAAGATCTGGAATCAGGGCGGCCTGAAGATCCGTACGACGCTCGACCCGCAGGCGCAGGAGTCGGTGCAGGCGTCGATCAAGAACCACGTCTACCAGTCCGACAAGATCGCGACGGCCGTCACGCTGGTCGAGCCCGGCACCGGCAAGGTCCTCGGCATGGGCCAGTCCAGGCCCTACGGCTTCGGGACCAACGAGACGGTGATCAACTTCTCGGCCGACAAGAACAGGGGCGGCTCGGCCTACGGCTTCCCGACCGGATCGACCTTCAAGCCGTTCGTGGCGGCGGCGGCCATAGAGTCCGGCATTCCGGCGACCAAGAGCTATCCGGCGCCGTACGACATGCCGTACCCGAGCCCCGTACAGACCTGTGACAAGCCCTGGGTCAACTCCGGCGGCGACCAGGTCGAGAACGAGAACGAGGCCGAGGTCGGCCCGTACCGGATGAAGGAGGCCATGGCGAAGTCGGTCAACACCTACTTCGTCCAGATGATCTCCGAGATCGGCATCTGCCCGGTGACGCAGATGGCAGGCAAGCTCGGTGTGGTGCAGGCCAACGGCGAGAAGCTGAAGGAAGTGCCCGCGATCTCGCTGGGTACGGAGGGCATGTCGCCGCTGACCATGGCGAACGCGTACGCGACCTTCGCCAACCGCGGCACGTACTGCACGCCGATCTTCCTGGAGTCGGTGAAGACCGCACAGGGCAAGAACCTGCCGGTACCCCGGTCGACCTGCTCGCGGGCGATGTCCGAGGAGACGGCGGACACCATAAACACCCTGCTCAAGGGCGTGGTCGACTCCGGTACGGGCCGGCAGGCGGGACTCACGAGCCGGGACAACGCGGGTAAGACGGGTACCACGGACAGCCGCCACAACGCCTGGTTCGTCGGCTACACGCCGAACCTGGCCGGCGCGGTCTGGGTGGGCGCGGCCGGCGCCAAGCAGATCCCCATGGTGAACATCACGATCGGCGGGGTCTACCACGACAAGGTGTTCGGCGGTCAGGTCCCGGGTCCGATCTGGAAGGACGCGATGAGCGGCGCGCTGGCCGGCAAACCCGCGCCCGGCTTCAACACGGTCAACATTCCGGAGCCCGACAAGGACAAGAACAAGGACAAGGACAAAGACCGCGACGACGACGGCCGCGACGACGGCAAGCCCGGCGACGGTGGCGACAAGCCCTGGCCCGACATCTCCATCCCGCCGGATCTGATCGGCGGCGGCAACGGCCACGGCCGCGGCGGGAACGACAACGGCGGGAACTGGCCGTAGGACGCAGTAGGTACGCGAAAGGGGCCCGGTGGATTCCACCGGGCCCCTTTCGCGTACCTACTGCGTACTCCTACTACCGCTGCGCTGCCGCTGCCGTGATCAGCCCGCCAGGAGCTTCTTCACCGTGGCTGCCACCCGGCCGCCCTCGGCGCGGCCTGCGACCTTCGGGTTCACGATCTTCATGACCGCACCCATCGCGCGCGGCCCCTCGGCGCCCGCCGCCTTCGCCTCTTCGACGGCCTGCCCGACGATCGCGGTCAGCTCGTCGTCGCTCAGCTGCTGCGGCAGATACGCATCGAGGATCGCGCCCTCGGCCTTCTCGCGCTCGGCGGACTCGGTCCGGCCGCCCTGGGCGAAGGCCTCGGCCGCCTCGCGGCGCTTCTTGGCCTCCTTGGCGATGACCTTCTGCACCTCGTCGTCGGAGAGCTCGCGCGCCGTCTTGCCGCCGACCTCCTCCTTGGTGATCGCGGTGAGAGTCAACCGGAGCGTGGACGAGGTCAGCTCGTCACGCGCCCTGATGGCGGTGGTGAGGTCTTCCTGGAGCTTGGACTTGAGCGAGGTCATGGGGCTCAGTGTGGCAGGTGCGGCCGCATGACTGCCCGCTGATTTCCTGCGCACGGGTGGTCTGCGACGATGGTCGTATGCGCGCACGTTACGGGGTCCCCCTGAAAGTCACCGCAGGAATCACGGCTGTTGGCGCGGCCTGCCTCGCCTACGGCGCCGGTTTCGAGGCCCGTTCGTTCCGGCTCCGGCGAGTCACCGTGCCGGTGCTGCCCCCGGGGGCGCGGCCCCTGCGCGTACTCCAGGTGTCCGACATCCACATGGTCGGCGGGCAGCGCAAGAAGCAGCGGTGGCTCCAGTCGCTGGCGGGCCTGCGCCCCGACTTCGTCGTCAATACGGGCGACAACCTCTCCGACTCGGAGGGCGTGCCGGAGGTACTGGACGCGCTCGGCCCGCTGATGGAGTTCCCCGGCGTCTACGTCTTCGGCTCCAACGACTACTACGGGCCGAAGCTGCGCAACCCCGCCCGCTATCTCATCGAGAAGGCCCAGGGCAAGCACGGCCTCAACGGCAACGCGCCGGCAGTCAGCGTCGTGCACAACCCCTGGGAGCGGCTGCGCGACGCCTTCGACTCGGCGGGCTGGCTGAACCTCAGCAACGCCCGCGGCCGGCTCAAGCTCGACGACATGGAGATCGCCTTCACCGGCGTCGACGACCCGCACATCAGGCGCGACCGGTACGACGAGGTGGCGGGCGGCCCGGAGTCCGGCGCCGACATCTCGATCGGCGTCGTCCACGCCCCGTATCTGCGCTCGCTCGACGCGTTCACGGCCGACGGCTACGCGCTGATCCTGGGCGGCCACACCCACGGCGGCCAGCTCTGCATCCCCTTCTACGGGGCGCTCGTCACCAACTGCGACCTCGACACCGCCCGGGTCAAGGGCCTCTCCACCCACGAGGCCGGCGGCCACCGCTCGTACCTCCACGTCTCAGCAGGCTGCGGCACCAACCGCTACACCCCGGTCCGCTTCGCCTGCCCGCCCGAGGCGACCCTGCTGACGCTGACGGAGCGCCCCTGACCCGGGCGTACGGTGGCAGCGGCCGCAGAAACCGGATTTCGTCTCCGGCCGCGCGTCCGCTAAAGTAATCGATGTCGCCGCAACGCGCGCGGCATCGGGGTGTAGCGCAGCTTGGCAGCGCGCTTCGTTCGGGACGAAGAGGTCGTGGGTTCAAATCCCGCCACCCCGACAGCTGAAACACCAGGTCAGGCCCGGTACTGAGAGATCAGTACCGGGCCTGATTTGCTATGCGGACCCGTTTTGGGAGCCATTTGGGAGCCGACTTCGAGAACCGGCTCCCCGGTGGCTCCCAGCGAGCGGCGCTCCGCCTTCGAGCGCGCTGTGCGCCGCGTGCGCCCCGGAAGAGCCACCCCCACGGCTTGTGCCGAGGAGACCACAGACGGTACGACGACAGCCATGCACCCATGGTCTCCGTTAAATGATCGGCAGCTCGCCCTCCTCACCCGTATCGGAGACGGAACCGATCCCGTCACGTCGGACAGCCCCGAGCTCGCCGTTACCGCCCGCGCGCTCAAGGGGCGGGGCCTGATCACCATGCCCAAGCAGGGTGGGAAGTGGCAGACGGAGATTACCGACACGGGACGCTACTACCTGGAGCACGGCCATCATCCAGACCGGCCGGAACCGGCTCCGCGCAAGCGACGTTCGAGGGTTTCTGAGCCAAAGGCACGACCGGTCCCTCCACCACAGGAGCAAGCCATGGCCTCGGCCGAGACGGAGCCAGCGCCGCAGCGTGCAGCGAAGTCCCCGCGGCCGTCGCCTGCGGAAGTCGGCGCCGCTTTGATCGCGGAGGTACGGCAGGCTGGGCGGTTCCTCCGGATCCCGAACCCCAGCGACGGGGAGCGGGCGCGCTACCGCAGGGCGTTCGACGCTGCGCGGCAGTGTGCCCCCGAGGGATACCACCTGAAGTACAGCGGGCGGGCGAAGGGGGACTTCTTCCTCGGCCTGCTCAGGGTGACCGGCGAGGACGAGACCGAGTGGAACCGAGTCCGGCTGGCGCGCAGCCGTGTGATCACCGATGTCGAGGACGTGATCGCCGCAGTCACCGCGGACTACAGCGCCTTCGAGATCTCGGAGCAGGTCCTCCCCCGGGTACTCTCCCTGCTCCGGCTCCTCGCTGAGCAAGCCCTCGCACGCCACGGCGAGATCGCGGTGTCGAAGAAGCGCAGACAGCCGAGGCCGCTGCTCACCGTCCACGGCAGGACGTACGAGGTCATCTTCCGCGAACGGCAGAAACCGGTTCGGTACGTCCCCAAGCAGCCGGGCCGCCGTACGTACGACTGGCAACGTGTCACCCCAACCCAGAAGTTCGAGCCGTCCGGCGAACTGGAGCTGCTGGTCAGCCAGCAATCGGGCTACAGCTACGGCTGGAAGAAGGAATGGGCCGACACGGCCAAGAAGCCGTTGGAGGAGCAGATCGGTTCAGTCTTCCGGGCGTTGAAGACACGCGCGGAGGAGCAGGAGCGGGCTCGACTGGAACGTGAGGCGGAGCAGCAGCGTCTGCGAGAGGAGCGGCAGGAGGCAGAGCGCCAGCGCCTGGAAGCGGAACGGGAAGAGCGCACGCGGCGGGAGTGGGAGGCGGTCGTCAGCGTCGCTTCGATCAAGGCAGTTCAGGCGGGTCGGGCCGAGCACTTCGGAACGGCCCTTGAGCGGTGGCGGGCCGCCGGGGAAATCCGAGCCTTCTGCGCCGCTCTGGATGACGCCGCCACCACGTCGGACAACGCCATCGAAGCCGAGAGGCTGCGGGAGTGGTCGGCTTGGGGGAAGGCGGAGGCCGACCGGCTCGACCCCACCCTGAACGGCAAGGGCCTGGCTTCCCTCAACTTCCACGCGGAGCCGACGGGAGATCAGCTGCGGCCGTTTCTCGACGGCTGGCACCCACACCGACCGGAGAAGGAGAAACCAGTGACGCAGCCCGCGCCGCCCAAGCCGGAGCCAGAGCCGTGGCGAGGCATCATCGACGTACGTCAGGATCAAGGCTGGCGATATGGACGCCAAGGTCGCGCTCAATGGTGGAGGCGATGACGCCATGTCCCCGGTCCCGGAGCGCTTTCACTGCCCGTTCCACCAGTTCTCCAAGTCTCAGCACCTCGGCGCGTAGGGCGACCAGCTCGTCATAGCGCTCCGTCTTGTCCTCACCGCACCACTCCCGCACCGTGCGCAAGGCGGCTGCCTCCGCTTCCAGCTTGCGGTCGTCCCGACGGTGGTACGAGTAGTAGGCGGGCCGGGCGCGCTCCTCGTCCACTGCCTGCTGCTTGCGGTCTACCTCGGGCAGGATCTCCTCGGCCAGGCGCCGGGCAACCTGCCGTGCGATCCGCTCGGTGACCGGCCAGCCCGCCGTGCAGAGGCCGTTGCGGTCCTCGTGGACCATGGGATCGCCCCGTAGTCCGGCGGGATCCGCGCCGACGAGCGGTGCCGTCTCGTCGAGGTGGCCCAGTTCCAGGACCCCCGCGTCAGCCACCGCTCTGCGCAGACGCAAGCGGCCCTTGGGCCGGACGAAACCGAGGATCATCCGGGCCGCCTCGAACTCCGCGCTGCCCCGGACCTCCCTCGACGCCTCGGCCAGAGCCAGCTCCGCCGTGTCATCCGCCCTGAAGGACTCGACGTCACTCCACGAGGCCACCAGGCAGGTGGGGCTCACCCACTCCTGCAAGCCAGCCTCATCACCATCCAGGAACCGCACATGTACGCGCCCTGATCTTCCAGAGCCGCGGACCCGGACAATCTCCACCTGGCGCACCGCGCCACCCAGCTCCTTCGGTGTGGCCCGATACGCCCAGCGTTCCCCGGTCTCCATACGTCCATTGAGCCAGGTCGACGGCGCCGCCACGCACTAATCAACAGTTCCGAGGTATGTCTGGTTTCCGCCGTCCCCTCGGCAGAAACTTGAGAGAGGATCACGGTTAGCTTCTCCCAGGGGGATCTCACATGACCGACCAGCACAACCGCACCTGCGGGCGCCCGACCCGCTCCGGGAACCCATGCAAGATCCGGATATCGGGCTCGGACGTGGCGTGCGGCACGCATGCCACGGAGCAGGACAAAGCCGTGGCCGAGGCTCACCAACGCGGATGGAGCGAAGGCTACAAATCCGGCAGCGAGAGCAGCGCGAGCTTCTCCAGATCCCGGATCGAACGGTTGGAACAGCGCGTCAAAGCGCTTGAGGAACAACTGGACGACGCGAAGCGCGTGTACGAGATCGACGGCCATCAGGTTGTGGACGTCGGCGGATACGCCTACCGCTGGTGCGGGAGCACACCGCTTGAGGTCGGCGACCGGGTACTGCTACCCGAAAACTACGTGAGTCGTATGAAGAACGGCCCCGGTCCCACCATGGGCATGGTGAGCAAGCTCGGCACCACCTATCGCGGACCGCTGTCCGACATCATCAGGCGAGCGCCAGCAACGGGAGAGTAAGACGAGGGTGCCATCAGCTGGGCTCATTACGATGTTGTGGGAGCCATTTGGGAGCCGACTACAGAATCGGCTCCCGGATGTGGACCCACCGCAGCTGGCTCTCGGTAGCGCCTGGAGAGACAGCGAGGCCGCACCGGACGGCAACCGGGAACGGCCTGGCCTCATAGGGCTGCGTGGGAAAGCAGGAGCCTGAAGTCGGCCACGGCGTCTTTGGCGATCGCGGCAGCGAGCGCGCCGTCCTCAACGTCGACCTTGGCCGAAGCCGTGGCGCCACCGCCGACTCTCGTACGCTCAGCGGCGCACTGCTCCTCGGGCTCCTTTCGGGGACCGAAGATATCCCGGAAGTGCAGTCCGGTCATCGATGCGCGCGAGCTCATGAAGGTTCGCAGGCAGGCCGCTGGCGTCCGAAAGGTTAGCCCCGCGCAGGTCGGTCTTGTCCCATTTCGCGAGTCGGAGATCTGCTCCTCGAAGATCGGCTTGTTCCAGCCCCGCATAGGTCAGATCTACATCAATCAGGTTGGCAGAGGTGAGCCGCACTGCGTTCAGGTTGGCCATCGCCAGCGTCGCGCCGTTCAGATCCGCGCCGGTAAGGTCGACACCTTCCAGGTGCGTATCGGTGAGGTCGACACCGGGCAACGTGGATCCCGCCAGGTGTAGTCCGTGAAGGTCGAGGACGACCACACGCGGATCGGCGTGAAGGCGCATCACATCGCTGGTGAGGGCCGTGAGGGCAGCCTGTACGTCGGCTGCAGGTTCGAGTGGCAGTGAGGTGTTGTCCCCGCTGCGCATGCGCGCCATCCACTTGCGGCGAGAGTGTTGTGCCTTCGGCGCGCGGTTGCGGATGAAATGCACGAGGACGCGGGCGGCGTCCGGGGCTGCTTGCTCCGGGGCATCCTGAACGATCTGCTCCAGGTTGAGGACGCCGCCGATGCGCACGTATTCGTGCTCGGATCCGAGGCATTCCAGCGCCTTGTTGAATCGGTCAGTGATCTGACCGCGCCGTGTGAGGCGATAAGTGCGGGCGGTGTATATCAGGGCAACGCCGACCCCGATCGCGGTAAGCATGGAGACTAGAGCGCTACGCAGGCCAGTGACGAGCGCCGCTGATCCCTTCGCCAGCTCATCCCGGTCCAGGTATTCGCCGTCGAGTATGTACGGTCCGCGCCATACGAGCCATGGGATTCCGATCAGCAGAATCAGACACCCAAGCGCCCCCAGTACGTGGGTCAAGCGCCTCCGTACCCGCCGCTTGCGCCACAACTCGACTGTGCGCTCGTTCATGTTGGGGTTAGGGGCACCTGTGGGGCCAGCGAGATTCCGATTCATGCCTGGTACACAAGCGCACACTGCCTGCCGGTTGCATGCCCCGTGACATATGCGAGTCGCAGCTTACGGTTTGGAGCACGGACGCTGCCCGCATCACCCAGACGACAACCACATGCCTGACTACGTGGTCCGGCGCCTGGTCGACGGGCTCAACAAACGCAAGAAGTCCGTGAACGGCTCCCGGATACTGCTGCTCGGCCTCGCCTACAAGGCCAACACCGGAGACGCCCGCGAGACGCCGGCGGCGCGGATCGCGGAGCTGCTCATCGGCATGGGCGCGGAGGTCCAGGCGGCCGACCCCCACGTCAGCGACGACGCTCACCCTCGCGCCGACGGCCTGGCGGACCTCGAGCGAGTCGACGTCACTCCCACCGGCCTCGCGCGGCCGACGCCGTCCTCCTCCTCTCCGCGACAGTGGGCTGGTTCCGTACCACTGCCCGTAGAAGTTGGCGGAATGCGCCGCGCAGCTTCCTCTGCGGAACCTCCGGCAGGCCGACCCACGATTGGATCTGTACCCGTAGCCTTCACCAGGCGCAGGCCCCGGCCGCAGCAGTCCGATCCACCGCTCGGCGATCTCGTCGGGCAGGTAGTCGCAGGCGAGCGTATGCAGCGTGTCGGCAGTGTTCTGCGCCATGGGGAGGACATGCACGGTACGCGAACATGATCTACGGATGGCAAAGGAGCTGACCCACCTCCTGGGGCAGCTCAGAGTTGGCGAACTCATGCCCTACGAGGTCAGCGGCTGGACACTCATGCGATCAGGGTCAGGGCTATGGAGTGAGCGCGAGGGCGTGGCCAAGGTCGCCTACAAGCTGCGTCCCCGAATCAGCGCCCAACGGAGCAGACGATGAAACCCGGCCAGCCCAGCCTATGCGCCGTCAGTGCACCCGACACCCCGCTGGCGGCAGGTCCTACTCGTATGTCTGCTTCCAGCGGGCGCGATGCCTGCGCTCACCCTGCCCCGACCCGTTCACCTCGCTGAGCGACAGGAGCGAGGCGCCGTTGTTCCACAAACCGAGATGGTCGCGGTGGACCGCGATGACGCCGTTCTGCACTGCGGTCCGCTCAGATGGTCCGGTGAAGTACGTGGTCGTAACGAAGATCGCGACATCGGCCCTGAAGTGAACCCTCGACCCCAGCAGGTCTCGGACCTCATGGCTTGGGATCCTGCTCTTCGGTGAGTAACGCTTGCACTGAATCACCATGCTCCGGCCGTCCGGCAGACGCCCCAACACATCCGCGCCATCGTCGTGAGAGCCACCCACCCGGCGAACTTCGGTGCATCCATCGCGTCGGCAGAGGTCCACGACGAAGTCCTCGAACTCGCCACCCGACATCGCATCCACCTCGGTGAGGGTTCGGTGGCCGGCCTTGAGAGCCTCCTCCCGGCGCCACCGATGATCACGTCCCTTGATCAGTCGGTTCGTACGCCACAGCCACCACGCGCCAGTGGCAGCTCCACCGAGAACGAGCCCGCCGACGAGGTACGGCCAGATCGCCTGCCAGAACACGACCAGCAGGACGACGCAGCCCACACCGCCGATCAAGCCCGTCTTGAGCCGCTGCTCGCGGCGCTTCCGCGCAGCCGATCGACGTCGTTTTCGTGCTGCCACCCACGCCTCCCCCTGTCTTGAGTAGCAGTCTCGGCAGCGCCCACGGACATCGGTAAGGGCACAGATCGGCCAGTGGCTGATGTCTGTTCTCCGGCGGTACGAGCACCGGTGGATGCCGACCTCGTTCCTGCCCGGCCGAGTGTTCACGTCGCTTACCGACGCGCTCTTCGTGACAGCACGTCGATCCAGCCTGAACAGCGCGTATATCGCGCCATTCTCGGTGCACGTGTTGTCCCGCCTGTCGGGCGGCCTCATTCTGGAACGTTCGCCACCAGCCGAGGGAAGACAGGTGAACGTGCCGCGACGCGCCGCGAACGACCCTGACGTCATTGGACAGACCACCGGTCTGATTGGCTTCCTCAAAGAGGTCGTACAGAGCAGCCACAACCGTCTACGCGACGACCGACGCTCGCGGGAACGCCTGTGGCTGGCTGACCTGCCCACCTCCGTACGGCGCCCGTCGGACCGAGTCGACGGTCTACTGCTCACGCTCGACCACGTGCCGCAAACGGCACCGCCGCCTCTGCCGGATGTGCTGGATGGATGGGTATCCGCGGAACGGTGCCAGGATGCGGATGGCGGTGATCCGCCGCTCGCAATCGAGGGACCGGGGCGGGAGCTGATGCGAGCCGCGGATGGCCGCCAGTGGTTGGAGGAGGCGGAGGATCACACCGTCCGCCGAGAGGATGCGGCCGAAGTGCTGCGGGTCTACGGTCCGTGGCTCGATCGCTGGCGCCGGTGGGCGGAGCGGGAGCGTGCGGAGCGAGCCCTTCGGGAGCTGTACGAGCAGGTCTACCACTGGCACCAGAAGCTGACCCAGCAGGACGACCAGCTCGAACTCGTCTTGGTCACCGGCCTGTTGACGTGGAGCGATCCGCGCGGTGACGCCGTCCACCGCCATCTGCTCACCCACCGGGTGGAGACCTCGGTGGACCGCAAGACCGCCCGGCTCACGGTCCGCCTCATGGCCGAGGGGGCGGTGCGGCTTGAGGATCAGGCGTTCCTCGACACCGATGACGGCTGGGCTCCCGAGCGCTCGGCCGCGCTTGCGGAGGAGATAGCCGCCCAGTCGCTGCACCTGCTTGGAGCGGAGGCCCTGGAGCAGCTGGCCCAGTGGCAAGAGCGAGTGCTGCAGCGCCCGGTGGCGTTCAGTGCCGAGTGGCAGCCGCCACGCGAGCCGGAGGCAGTCGCACGGCTCACTTACGCTCCTGCGCTGGTGGTGCGTCCACGGGACCGCAATGCCCTGCTGGGCTTCTACGACCGGATCGCGGACAGCGTGGCCTCCGAGGCGCACGCGCCCCTGGGGCTCGCTCAGTTGGTACTGCCCCTGAGCTCCGAGGAGCGCACGAACTGGGACGGTCGTGAGATCCCGCCCCTCTTCGGGGACGACCCGCTCTTCCCGGGGAAGGCCAACGAACGGCAGCGGAGTGTACTGCGGCGGCTGGAGCACGACACGGGCGTGGTGGTGCAAGGCCCGCCGGGTACCGGCAAGACACATACGATCGCCAACCTGGTCTCCGCACTACTCGCCCAGGGGCAGAGGGTCCTGGTGACCAGCGCCCGCGATCAGGCCCTGACGGTCCTGCGGGACAAGCTTCCGCCTGCGGTGAGGGACTTGTGCGTCCTCCTTCTCAGCTCCGCACGGCAGGACGGGACGGACGAACTGGAACGCACGATCAATGCCCTGACCGACCAGGTCGCCGCCAGCGACCCCGAGCAGCTTCGGGACGAGATCCGTCAGCTCTCCGCACGCCGGGAAGAGGTGCGAGGAAGGATCGGCACGCTCACCGAGCAGGTGATCGCGCTACGGGAGGCTGAGGTCTACCGGCACCGGGAAATCGCCCCCGGATACGCCGGCACACTCGCCGCAATCGTGCAGTGCGTCCGCGACAACGCCGAACGTCACTCCTGGATCGGCCTGGTTCCGGATGAGGGGCCGACCCCATCCGTTCCCCCGCTGTCCCCCGCGCAGGCAGCAGAACTGCTGAGCCTGCTGCGCGACGGCGCGGCTGAGCCACGCGCGGGCGGCACTCTGCCGGATCCGGACACCCTCCCCTCCCCCAATGACCTGGCCCAGGCACTCGCGGCCGGCCGCGTCACCGATGACGGCCTTTCCCCCGAAGCGGCTGGCATTCGCGGCCACCTCGCCCAACTCGACGCTTCCGTCACCGATGAACTGACCTCGCTCGCGGGTGACTGCCGTACGGCCCTGCACCACCTCGGTCTGCCACCGTGGGCCAGGCAGTGGGATACCGACAGGTGGACCACCAAGGCCCTCTCGGACCGGCTCTCCCGCGACAACCTCGCCTTATGGCGTCGCGTATCCCGACTCGCTGATCAACTCACCGCTGTCTCTGACCAGTTGGACAAGCAGGGGATGAAACGCGTCATCGTGCCCGAGCAACTCTCCGCCGAGCGGGCCGATGCGATGCTCGCGACCGGCTCTGCACTGCGCGACCACCTCGCCTCGGGTGGCAAGCTGCGGGCTCGCGGCAGCTTCCGTGCCGCGAAGGCGCAGAAGGCCGCTCAGGAGCTCCTCGACACGTGCACCGTAAACGGTCGCTCTCCCGAAACACTGGAGGATCTCGACTCCGTCCTCGCCCACCTGCGCGCCCGCTCCTCCGTTGCCACGCTCGCAGAGCGGTGGGCCCAGGCCGGAGTCCCCATATCCGAAGGCCCGGTGGAACTCCGTCTAGCCTCCCTGACCGAGGCATACGCACGCCTGGAGCACGTCGACGCGTTTGGCGCCTTCCGCGAGCGCATCGACGAACTGCTCGTACGTCACGGCCTGCACATCGCCTTCACTTCCCGCCCGGCCTGGCAGGACTTCACCACGGCCCTGGCTGCCCTCTCCGGTCAGCGGGCGGCCGATGAAGCCATGGCCCAGCTGGCCACATGGGAGGAGCACCTCCGTACGCCGGTGGAAGGTTCTCACCCCGCCGCCGAAGCGCTGGCCGCCGCCCAGGCCGTCCGAGAGGAAGACATCGACCGCTACGCCAAGGAGCTCGAGGCACTGCGGGAAGCACATCGGCGTGAGCACCGCCGGCGCCGGTGCGCCGTGCTTCTGGACAGCGTTCGGAGGGCACACCCCTTGCTCGCCGACCAGCTGACGCAGGAACCCGACGATCCGGCATGGGAGGCGCGGCTGGACTCACTGGCCGAGGCGTGGGCCTGGGCAATGGCTTCCGCATTTGTACGCCGCCAGCGCACCCCGGGCCGTGAGCGTCAGCTTGAAGGCGAACTCGCCCAATGCGAGAGGAACCTGGAGACTCTGACCGGTGAACTCGCCGCCACCTGGGGTCGGCTGCACTGCCTGGAGCGCATGACACAGGAGCAGCGGTCCGCACTCCAGGCATACCGCACCCACATGGCCTCGTACGGCAAAGGCAAGGGCCGGAGCGCGGGCCGTTACCGTGCCGCGGCGCACGACGCCATGAGGACGGCGCAGGGAGCGGTACCCGCGTGGGTCATGCCCATCTCGCAGGTGGCTGAGATGGTGTCGCCCAAGCGAGACGCGTTCGACGTGGTCATCGTCGACGAAGCGAGTCAGGCGGGCATGGACGCGCTGTTCCTGATGTGGCTCGCTCCTCGCGTGATCGTCGTGGGGGACGACAAGCAGTGCGCGCCCTCGCTCAGTGGCATGGGCCGTCACCAGGCGATCCATGACCGGCTCATCTCCCACCTGCCGGACATGCCTCCGAGTCTGCGCACTCTCTACGGCCCCGCCACCAACCTCTACCAGCTGCTCTCCACGTTTTTCCCGAAGGTGATCCGGCTGGAGGAGCACTTTCGGTGCATGCCCGAGATCATCGGCTGGTCCTCCCAGACCTTCTACAACAACAAGCTGCAGCCGCTGCGCCAGTTCGGCGGTGAGCGCCTCGACCCTCTAGTGACGCACTTCGTCGAGGGAGCCGTCACCCAGGGACGTGACAGTCGGCTCCGCAACCCGAAGGAAGCCGAGGCCATCGTTGACTGCCTGGCCCAGCTGGTGGAGGACCCCGCCTACCGGGACAAGACCATGGGCGTCATCACCCTTCAGGGACCGATCGGCCAGGTCAAGTTCCTGGAACAGCTGATCAACGAGCGGATTCCGGCGCCGGTCCGCGAGCGCCACCAGATCCGGGTGGGCAATCCCGCTTCGTTCCAGGGCGACGAGCGGCACGTCATCCTGCTGTCGATGGTTGCCACTGACCCGCCGCGCATCGCAGGTGGCGCACGCAGCGAGCGACAGGCTTATAACGTCGCTGCATCCCGAGCCCAGGACCAGATGCGGCTCTTCTACTCGGTTCCGCCAGACCGCCTGAAGTCGGGAGACCTCCGCCTCAACCTCCTTGCCTACATGGAGAACCCACCAGCCGCACTGGCCAACTCCGACGACATCGGGGAGGTGTCGAGCGAGGTCCCGCAGAAGCCATTCGAATCGCTCTTCGAGCAGCACGTCTACCTGCGTCTGAAAGCCCGCGGGTATCACGTCATCCCGCAGTGCCCGGCAGGAAGCAAACGCATTGACCTCGTCGTCGTAGGGGCGCGGGGGCGCCTGGCCGTGGAGTGCGATGGCGAGCGGTACCACTCGACATCCGAACAGATCCGGCACGACCAGCAGCGTGATCGCGAACTGCAGAGGGTGGGCTGGACGTTCTGGCGCATCCCCGAAAGCGAGTTCCGGTTCGACCCCGACGAGGCCCTGGCCGGCCTGTGGGAAGAACTGAACCGGCTTGGCATCCGTCCGGCCACGTTCGACGGCGCCGACGACCGGCCCCATGCGGCCTCCGCGTCCGCCGGAGTGCAGTGGACCCCGCTCGACCTCTCCTCTGACGAGGGCCTGGCGGACTCGCCCGATGGCCCAGACGCGACCGATCCGGTCGCTGCCCTCGAAATGACCGAAGACGACGAAACCGACGTCAACAGCACGGAAGGCCCGGCATGACCCCGCAGTCCCCACTCGGCATCCTGGACGTCAATACCCTGGAGGAGCTGGCCCGCGTCATCTGCGGCGACGACCACCTCTACTACCGAAAGGGCTATGAAATCGCCCAGTTCCTGGAGCACGCCGACTGGCAGCAGGTTCCGGAGTACGACGGCTACCGCATGGACTGGACCCTCGCCCGGCTCACTGAACGCCGAGAAGACCCCACCGAGCTGGAGAAAGTCCTGCTCCGACTCGCCGACCCGCGCGAATACTTCGGCGAACCCGAGCAGCTGCCCGCCGTCGTCGCCGCGGTCAACGCCTTCCTTGTCCACGAGGGCGTACGCCTGGAGAACCCAGGTGGACGCCCCCGCCTCGTCGCCTGCGACCCCTCTCTCGCCTACCCGGGCAGCCAGGGCCCGGTCGAACTCAGAGCTGCCATGACCGACCTCATCAGCGACCAGCAGATGGCTGGCCTCCTCCAGCACCGTCTAGACGAGGCACGCACGTGCTACGCCAACGGCGCCCACGTGGCCGCCATCATCATGCTCGGCAGCCTCCTCGAAGGCGTCCTGGTTCATGTGGTCCAAGAACGCGACGCATCACTGCTCGGCAACAGGTCCCCGGACAACGTGCATCTGGACGCGTTGATCAAGACGTGCCACGACGCAGGCTGGATCGGCGCCGACGTCGAGCGCTTCTGCCACGAGCTACGCAAGTACCGGAACTTCGTCCACCCGCGCGCCGAAATCCGCCAGGCTCACGCCCCGGACCGCGACACACTGAACATGTGCTGGCCCGTGGTCAACGCGGTCCTGAACGACCTCGCCGACTCCCAGCCCAAGGCAGCCTGACCAACGCGAATCGGGCCCCGCCCCGCGCGTAGCTCGTCAGACGAGTCTGAGCACAGGGCGGCTGTCCGGCATCCCCATCAGTCCCCTCACCCGGGCCGGTTTCCAGGCGAGTTCCGCAGCCAGCTCACGGCTTGTCAGTCCCGTGTCTTACTCGGGACGAAGAGGTCGTGGGTTCAAATCCCGCCACCCCGACAGCTGTAACACCAGGTCAGGCCTGGTCTTCCGTTCAGGGGGACCGGGCCTGACCTGTTTCTTGTGCCCTGCTTCCTCGCTCCCCGCTCGCGGGGGCCCCGGCGGCTTGCCCCGCGGTCGTGGATGGTGGCCCGGTGGGGGCGCGCGGAGTGTTCGGGGTGGCTGGGGTGCCTCGATGCGCCGGTCTTACTTGGTCTTTTCCGGCCGCTATAGGGGCTCCCTGCCCCCGGGAGTTCCGACATAATGCTGACTTCGGTTCGTCCGCCCATCGGAAGAAAAAACGAAAACTTTTGCGGGCTCGGCCTCTCGAAGAAGGTGCGATGTCGATAAAGAAAATTTACAAATGGCTCGGCTTTGTCAGTCTCCCCATCCTTTCACCGGGATTGACCTTCTTCTTCGGAACACAGATACCCCGGAGCACCGGCGCTTTGAGGTTCACCTACATTGCCTCCGGAATCCTGTCGGCGTGCCTGGCTCCTGTCCTCACCCGACTAGCCCAGCGACGCGACCGGCGCAACGCAATTATCGAGATCGAAGCGGTTATTTCAGCGGTGGCCGACGAGATGGGGATGCTGGCCACGCGACCAGCCGAAACCGCCAAGCGGCTGACGAAGATCCAGGAGCGGCTGATCACCTGTGCGGCGCAGCACGCGAACTCCAAGGCGCGGTCGGTCTTCTACGCGCTGACGGCCGACGGGAAGCACCTGGAGCTGGCGGAGTCCCACAAGGTGGAGAATGCGCCGGACCGGTTCGAGAAAAGATACGAGGACGACCTTCTCCACGCCATAAACGGAAAAGATATCGTTTATATTCGCGACAACCGGCATACGGAAGGTAATCTGCGCATCGACCTGGGCAATAAATGCCGGTCCGCCATCGTTGCGCCGGTCTATGCGGGGAACGAGCCTCAAGGGGTTCTTGTTATTGACGCGCCGAATCCCGATCAGCTGACGAAAAAGCGTGTACGCGAGTCGTATGTGCGAGCCGTGGCGAGACTGCTTGGTACCGCTCACGCGATGGGTAACGGCGCGGCCGGCGGAAGTGGAACTGGCGTACCTCAACAGGCTCAAGGTGAGCAAGGAGGTAAGGCTACCCGTATTACGGGTAAGGAGAGTTGAGACAGGCGAATTGACCCGCTAGACGTCCTGCGTCCCTACCGTGAGGTCGATCTGCCGCAATCCTGGGGGATCACAATGGGTAAGCCCGAGGTAGAGATCATCGAGTCCGGTCGGCGATGGATGGCGGGGGAGGTGTCGAGCGCCGAGTACTTCTCCAACGTCGCCCGATCAGCAGCCGTTCACCCCGGCTGGGAGCTGGTGCACCGTTTGCGTGCGGTGATCGCAGACATATTGCGCTCGTCGAAGATCACGTAGGCGACGCTTCGTACACCCCGTCAGGCGTGGTCCTCCAGTCAGGAGGGCCACGCCTGAGTTGTCGGTCACGGTCGCTAGAGTGCGGGTCTTGTCCCGTACGTGCCACAACAAGGGGGGACCTTGCGCGCACAACTCAGCGATACGACACACCAGTTGGCGGCCATTCTGTGGCAGAAGCACACGGTGTACCGCGACCGGACCGGCGGCATGGTCATTCGAGCCGACCACATCCATCGGTGGATCAGCCTGGCCTCCACCGGCACCCGCGGCGAGGTGCTCATACGGGCGGGCCGCCTCCTCGACGGCGGAACGACCGCACCCGCCCGCGCGGAGACTGTGATGCCGTTGTCCAGCGGTACGGGCGAGCTGGCCGCGGCCTGCCGCCGCCTCCTGGCGGACACCGCCACCGCCGCCGAGAGCACCGGCGCCGAGACGCGGCGATCGGGACCGGCTCGGCAACGAAGACCGGCGAAGAAGGAGGGGGCGAAGAAGCGGGGGGTGTCCTCCCGGCTGGTCGTCGCGGTGCTGGCCGGTGCTGCCACTCTCGTCGCGCTCGCCGCCTATGGGGCCATGGCCGGTAACTGAGCCGTGGGCGGAAGTAGTTGGGGCTCCGCCGCCGGACCGCGTCGGCCGCCGGACCGACTGTCAGTGGGGCAGAGCAGAATGGGGGAATGACTGACATCACCGGGTCCATGCCCGACTGGGAGAAGCGCTTCAGGGCGCCGCGCGTCTCGCTGCCCGACTGGGCCGACGACGCGCCGGACCGCGCGCTGTTCGTGTCCAACGCGACCGGGACGTACGAGCTGTACGCCTGGGACCGGGTGACCGGGGCGCAGCGCCGGGCGACGGACCGGCCGAACGGGACAACGGACGGCTTGCTGACTCCCGACGGGGAGTCGATCTGGTGGTTCAGTGACACGGACGGGGACGAGTTCGGAGTCTGGATGCGCCAGCCCTTCGGCGGCGGCGACGACGAGCCCGCGACGCCGGGTCTTGAGGCGTCGTACCCCGGCGGGCTCGCGATCGGGCGGGACGGAACCGCGGTCGTGGGGCGGTCGACCGACGAGGACGGGTCGACGGTCCATGTCGTACGTCCCGGGGCAGAGCCCGTCGAGATCTACCGGCACCGGGAGTCGGCCGCGGTCGGGGACCTCTCCCACGACGGGACGCTCGTCGCGATCGAGCACACCGAGCACGGCGACGCGATGCACCCCGCGCTGCGGGTGATGCGGCTGGACGGCACGACGGTGGCCGAGCTGGACGACACCAAGGGCGGAGAGGTCGAGCTCGGTCTTGAGGTGCTCGGCTTCGCGCCGGTCGGCGGGGACACCCGGCTGCTCGTCGGGCACCAGCGGCGCGGGCGCTGGGAGCCGATGGTGTGGGACGTGAGGTCGGGCGAGGAGACCGAACTGGGGATCGAGCTGCCGGGCGACGTGTCGGCCGAGTGGTATCCGGACGGTTCCGCGCTGCTCGTCGCCCACAGCTTCGAGGCGCGCAGTGAGCTGCTGCGGTACGACTTCGCGACGCGGCAGCTGGTGGAGGTTCCGACCCCGACCGGAACGGTGTCGGGCGCGACGGCCAGGCCCGACGGGTCGGTGGAGTACCTGTGGTCGTCGGCGGCGGAGCCGCCGGTGGTGCGGTCGACGTCGGGTGACGTCGTGCTCGACCCTCCGGGGATGACGGCGCCGGAGTCGGTGCCGGTGGAGGACGCATGGGTGAACGGGCCGGGCGGGCGCATCCATGCGCTGGTGCAGCGGCCGGCCACGGGTGAGGGGCCGTTCCCGACGATCTTCGAGATCCACGGTGGGCCGACCTGGCACGACAGCGACGCGTTCGCGGCCGGGCCCGCGGCCTGGGTCGACCACGGCTATGCGGTCGTACGGGTCAACTACCGGGGTTCGACCGGGTACGGGCGCGAGTGGACGGACGCGCTGAAGCATCGCGTCGGGCTGATCGAGCTGGAGGACATCGCGGCGGTCCGGGAGTGGGCGGTCTCGTCCGGCCTCGCGGACCCGGCGAAGCTGGTGCTGGCGGGCGGCTCGTGGGGCGGGTATCTGACGCTGCTCGGGCTCGGCACGCAGCCGGAGTCCTGGGCGCTGGGGCTGGCGGCGGTGCCGGTCGCCGACTACGTCACGGCGTACCACGACGAGATGGAGGCGCTGAAGGCGATGGACCGGACGCTGCTGGGCGGTACACCGGCGGAGGTGCCGGAGAGGTTCGAGGCGTCGTCGCCGCTGACGTACGTCGACGCGGTGCGGGCACCGGTCTACATCTCGGCGGGCGTCAACGACCCGCGCTGCCCGATCCGCCAGGTCGAGAACTACGTGAGGCGCCTGGAGAAGCGGGGCGCGGCGCACGAGGTGTACCGGTATGACGCCGGTCACGGGTCGCTGGTGGTCGAGGAACGGATCAAGCAGGTGCGGCTAGAGCTCGACTTCGCGGAGCGGTATCTGCGCTGACGCGGGTGGGGGCGCCCCACCGCGGTGGCCGAGTGGACCCCGGGCGGTGGGGCGGGGGTCGGGGGAACGTACCTTTGGGGGGTGTACCGGTTCCTGCTGACGCCCCGCTGGTGGGGGATCCACCTCTTCGTCGTGCTGGCCATCCCCTTCTGTGTCTTCATGGGGTCGTGGCAGCTCGGGCGGTTCGAAGACCGCGTCGAGTCCCACCAGGACGCCGAGGAGAAGCCCGGCCCCGGCAAGCAGGCCGCCGTACCGCTCGACGAGCTGCTGCCCGTCGACCAGGAGACATCGGGGCGGCCTGCCACGGCCACCGGGCGGTACGCGGAGCAGTTCGTCGTGCCCGGGCGGGAGCTCGACGGCAAGCGTGGCTCCTACGTGCTGACCCTGCTGCGCACCGACGACGGCAAGGCCCTGCCCGTCGTGCGCGGGTGGCTGCCGGCCGGGACCAAGGCCCCCGCCGTGCCTTCGGGCGAGGTCACCGTGACCGGTGCGCTCCAGGCCTCCGAGAACGCGGGCACCGATGGTGTGCACGCGGGAGGCGGGCTGCCGCAGGGGCAGTTGGGCATGATCAGCGCCGCGTCGCTGGTGAATCTCGTGCCGTACGACGTGTACGACGCCTGGATCACCCTCAGCAAGGCCGACGGCGGGATGGAGCCCGTCCCCGCTGTCGCGCCGCAGGGCAGTGGCCTCGATCTCAAGGCGTTCCAGAACCTGGGCTACACGGGCGAGTGGTTCGTCTTCGCCGGATTCGTGCTCTTCATGTGGTTCCGGCTCATGCGCCGGGAGGCGGAGGCCGCCCGGGATCTCGCGCTCGGGATCCTGCCGGAGGACGAGGGACGTACCTCCGTCGGCACCGGCGGCTGAGGCGCAGCCCTCCCGGCCGCGCCCGCCCCGTCACCTCACGGCCAACGGCTGACGGCTGACGGCTGACGGCTTGCGCCTTATGACGCCGCCAGCACGCCCGTCCGGTAAATCGTGCCCGCGCACGCGTTGGAGATCGTCGCCTGCGAGCTCGGGGACCCCACGTCCGGCGTGTGGCTCACCGAGATGCTGCCCTCCGCCGTGGTCCCGCCGTCCTCGCTGCCGAGCTGCGTCTCGGTGCCCGTCTGCTCCGTTTCGCCCTCGCCACCGCCGCCGGCACCGCCACCACTCGCGGCGCCGCCGTCCGTCGTACCGCCCGTGCTGGGGTCTTCCGTCGGCGTGGGGTCGGGGGTGGGGTCGACCGTCGGGCAGGTGTCCGTCGGCACCCAGGCGAACTTCACCTCGTACGACATGTTCGGTGCGAGCACCAGGCCGGTCGTCTCCATGGACGGGTCCGGCAGTCCGGTCGCCGCGTCCCCCGAGGTGTGCTCGACCACGTTGATGCGTGCCGGGTCGGCCGCCCCCATCGCCTGGAAGCTCACCGCGCCGCTGCCTGCGACCGCGCACTCCTGGCCGGAGACATTGGCGATGCGGAAGGTCCCGTACACCTTGCCCTCGGCGTCGGGTACGCCCACACCCGCAGTGCCGGCGAGCTGGCTCGGATCGCACGTCGGCGCGGCCGCGGCCGCCGTGCCGGGAACGTCGCCGCCCGAGCCGCTGCCCGTGCCCTCGCCGCCCGACGAACCCTTCTCCTTGCCCTTTTCCTTGTCCTTCTTTTTCTTCTCGTCCTTGGAGGTCGGCTTGTCCGAGGGGTTTCCTGCCTCCTTCTTGCCACCGTCCTCGTCCTTCTCCCCGCCCGTGCCGCCGTGCGCTTCCTGCCCGTGGCCGGCGATCGAGGGGCGGTCGTCCGACGCGCTGCCGGAGTTCGACACATGGACGAAGGCGGGGATCGCGGTGCCGACGAAGAGCGCGGCGGCTGCCATGCCGACGACAGCCTGGCGCCGCCTCGCGCGCCGGGCGGGGACCGCCTTGCGCAGGTGGTCGAGGGCGCCCTGGGAGGGTTCGAGCTCGTCCACGGCGCCGTGCAACAGGCGGCGCAGGGCGAGTTCGTCCGTACCGAGCCCGTCCGTACCGGGTACGTCGTCCTTCTTGCCGGGTACGTCGTCCTTGCCGAGGTCGTTGCTCTCGTTCGGCACGTCGTTCACAATCGCTTTTCCAGTCAGGTCGTTCAACGGCCCGTCCGGCCCGTGCCGCTCTTGCTTGCCGCTCATGCCGTCGCCTCCATGGAGACGCGCAGCGCCGCTATTCCGCGTGAGCCGTACGCCTTCACCGAGCCCAGCGATATCCCCAGCGTCTCGGCGACCTGGGCCTCCGTCATGTCCGCGAAGTAACGCAGCACCAGCACCTCGCGCTGCCTCCGCTGCAGGCCGCGCATCGCCTTGATCAGCGCGTCGCGCTCCAGCTGGTCGTACGCCCCCTCCTCCGCACTCGCCATGTCCGGCATCGGCTTCGAGAGCAGCTTCAGCCCGAGGATGCGCCTGCGCAGCGCCGAGCGGGAGAGGTTGACGACGGTCTGGCGCAGGTAGGCCAGGGTCTTCTGGGGGTCGCGCACACGGTTGCGCGCCGAGTGCACGCGTATGAACGCCTCCTGGACGACGTCCTCGCAGGAGGCCGTGTCGTCCAGCAGCAGGGCCGCGAGGCCGAGCAGCGAGCGGTAGTGCGCGCGGTAGGTCTCGGTGAGGTGGTCGACTGTGGTGCCCGCGGTCATGGCGTCGTCAGTGCCCTCGCGCGGGGACGGGATACGGGCGGGACGCGCCGTCGGCATGGGTGCGATCACCGGCATGCCGCCGGGTGTGCGGGGTCGCCGGAGGGGGCGCACTGCCACGCCGCGAGCCGGGACCACTGTGATGTCGAGAACCTCTGCCACGCCTGTTGGACACGCTTCCCCCCGCCAGGGTTGTACGCGCGAGGCACCGCTTTTGACGGTGTAACAAACGCCCTCATGCGTACCCGCCCTCCTGAATGCCCCATATGTCGTGACGCCTTGTCGGGGCGACCGCAAAGACGCTCCCCTCCCAACTGCCGGTTGCAGTAAGGCGGGGAGCGAATAATCGAACACACCAACGCCCGCGTTCAAGTGAAATCCAGCCAAGTCGTTCAAGGTTCGACTTGATCACAGAGCGTTCACAGATCCTACAAAGAATTCCGCTCTACGACGCCCGGAGTTACGCGGCTCGAAGCTCCGCTGCGACGAGCTCCGCGATCTGGGCGGTGTTGAGGGCGGCTCCCTTACGGAGATTGTCGCCGCACACAAAGAGTTCGAGTGCGGTGGGGTCGTCCAACGACCGCCGCACGCGCCCCACCCAGGTCGGGTCCGTCCCCACCACGTCCGCGGGCGTGGGGAATTCGCCCGCCGCAGGGTTGTCGAACAGCACCACACCCGGCGCCGTGGCCAGGATCTCGTGCGCCCGGTCGACCGTGACCTCGCCCTCGAAGCGGGCGTGTACGGCCAGTGAGTGCGTCGTGATCACCGGCACCCGGACACAGGTGACCGAGACCCGCAGATCGGGCCGGTCCAGGATCTTCCGCGACTCGGCGCGGACCTTCAGCTCCTCCGACGACCAGCCGTCGTCCATCAGCGATCCCGCCCACGGCACCACGTTCAGCGCCACTGGGCCGGGGAAGGGGCCGTTGTCGTCGCCCACGGCCCGTCGTACGTCGCCGGGGCTGATGCCCAGCTCCGTACCGGCGACGAGGGACAGCTGGGTGCGCAGCGTGTCGACGCCGGCCCGGCCCGCGCCGCTCACCGCCTGGTACGAAGACACGACCAGCTCGGTCAGTCCGAACTCGGCGTGCAGCGCGCCCATGGCAACGATCATCGACAGCGTCGTGCAGTTGGGGCTCGCCACGATGCCGCGCGGGCGGACCCGTACGGCATGGGGATTGACCTCGGGCACGACCAGCGGCACCTCAGGATCCATCCGGAAGGCGGCCGAGTTGTCCACGACGACCGCGCCCAGGCCGGCCGCGATGGGCGCCCACTGGGCGGCCACGTCGTCGGGTACGTCGAACATCGCGACGTCGACGCCTGTCAGAGCCTCCTCCGACAGCGCCAGAACCTCGGTCTCCTCCCCGCGTACGACCAGCTTCCGGCCGGCCGAGCGCGGGGAGGCGACGAGTCTGATCTCGCCCCAGACGTCGGCGTGCTGCGACAGGATCTGGAGCATGACGGCGCCGACGGCTCCGGTCGCTCCGACGACCGCGAGTGTCGGCTTGCCAGTCACTTGCGAGTCACCTTCCAGTGCCCCCGTAGACGACGGCCTCGTCGGAGTCGCTGTCCAGGCCGAAGGCGGTGTGCACGGCGCGCACGGCCTCGTTGACGTCGTCGGCGCGGGTCACGACCGAGATGCGGATCTCGGAGGTCGAGATCAGCTCGATGTTCACGCCCGCGTCGGACAGCGCCTCGAAGAAGCCCGCCGTGACGCCCGGGTTGGTCTTCATTCCGGCGCCGACCAGGGAGATCTTGCCGATCTGGTCGTCGTAGCGAAGCGACTCGAACCCGATCGCGGCCTTCGCCTTCTCCAGGGCGTCGATGGCCTTGCGGCCGTCGGTCTTGGGGAGGGTGAAGGAGATGTCGGTCAGGCCGGTGGTCGCGGCCGAGACGTTCTGCACGACCATGTCGATGTTGATCTCGGCGTCCGCGATGGCACGGAAGATCGCCGCGGCCTCGCCCGGCTTGTCCGGCACACCGACGACCGTGACCTTGGCCTCGGAGACGTCATGGGCGACTCCGGAGATTAGCGCGTGCTCCACCTGCTGGTCCCCTTGCGGCTCGTGACTGACCCAGGTCCCGCGCATGCCCGAGAAGGACGAGCGGACGTGGATCGGGATGTTGTATCGACGTGCGTACTCGACGCACCGGTGCAGCAGCACCTTGGAGCCGGAGGCGGCGAGCTCCAGCATGTCCTCGAAGGAGATCCACTCGATCTTCTGGGCCTTCTTCACGACCCGGGGGTCGGCGGTGAAGACACCGTCCACATCGGTGTAGATCTCACAGACCTCGGCGTCGAGCGCCGCGGCCAGCGCCACCGCGGTCGTGTCCGAGCCGCCCCGGCCGAGGGTGGTGATGTCCTTCTTGTCCTGGGACACACCCTGGAAGCCGGCGACGATGGCGATGTTGCCCTCGTCGAGGGCGGTGCGGATACGGCCCGGCGTGACATCGATGATGCGCGCTTTGTTGTGGACCGAGTCGGTGATGACACCTGCCTGGCTGCCCGTGAACGACTGGGCCTCGTGGCCCAGGTTTTTGATCGCCATGGCCAGCAGGGCCATGGAAATCCGCTCACCTGCGGTCAGCAGCATGTCGAATTCACGTCCGGCAGGGATCGGGGATACCTGCTCGGCGAGATCGATCAACTCGTCCGTCGTGTCGCCCATCGCCGAAACCACGACAACGACCTGGTGGCCGTCCTTCTTGGCATCGACGATTCTCTTGGCGACGCGCTTGATGCCTTCGGCATCGGCAACGGAGGAGCCTCCGTACTTCTGCACGACAAGGCCCACGTGCGCTCCTCGCTAGTCATTACTGCGGTCGGCTCAGTTTACCGAGCAGGCCGGGCCCGCCCACGCCGTATCACATCCTGAGATGTCCCGCTCATGATGTGATCAAGACGCAACCCGGGCAGGCTCTGACCTGCTCGGTGAGGATGCCTGCCCCGGCGCACGTCCGGTACGCGGAACGTGGGGTGGCTCACATGCCGGTCACCGCTCGTGGCGGCGTACGGTCACGTCACCGTGCGCAGGCCGAGCGGGCCCGCCAGTTCCTCCGCCATGACCTTGCCGGCTTGCTTCTCCAGCTCCTCCTCGCCGAGGTCCTGGTCCGTGTCCAGGCCGTCCAGCTCCTCCAGGGGCTGGTCGAGGCGCACGTGCGCGACCAGGGACTGGAGGGCGCGGAGGCAGGCGGAGGCGGTGGAGCCCCAGTTGGAGAAGTACGAGAACTGCCACCACCACAGGGCTTCGGACGTGCGGCCTGCGCGGTAGTGGGCCAGGCCGTGGCGGAGGTCGGTGATGACGTCGGCCAGGTCGTCGGAGATCCGGCAGGCGACCGGCGCCTTGCGCGGCTCGTACGGGTCGAAGACCTCGGAATAGACGTCGATGGGGTCGAGCATGCGGGCGAAGCGCTCCCGCAGGTCGTCCACGTCCGGCTCCGGGCCGAGGTCCGGCTCGTACCGCTCGTCGGGGACGATGTCCTCGTGCGCGCCCAGCCGACCGCCTGCCAGGAGGAGTTGGGACACCTCCAGCAGGAGGAACGGGACCGCACTGTCGGGCTCGTCGCCCTTGGCCACTTCCGTGACCGCGACGATGAAGCTTTCGATCTGGTCCGCGATCTGGACGGCGAAATCGTCCGGGTCCTGCGCGACCGCATGCAGCAGCTTAGTGTTGGCGTTCGCGTTGACGTCAGGCTTTGCGTCAGACATCGAGCAATCGTCTCCCCTCGAAGGCACGGCCCAGCGTGACCTCGTCGGCGTACTCAAGATCTCCCCCGACGGGGAGTCCACTGGCCAGGCGTGTCACCCGCAGACCCATCGGCTTGACCATCCGGGCGAGATAGGTGGCGGTTGCCTCGCCCTCCAGGTTCGGGTCGGTGGCCAGGATCAGCTCGGTGACGGTGCCGTCCGCGAGGCGCGCAAGCAGCTCGCGGATCCGCAGATCGTCCGGGCCGACGCCCTCGATGGGGCTGATGGCCCCGCCGAGTACGTGATAGCGGCCGCGGAACTCCCGCGTCCGCTCGACCGCGACGACGTCCTTGGGCTCCTCGACGACACAGATGACCGCCGGGTCGCGGCGCGGGTCGCGGCAGATCCCGCACCGCTCCTCCTGTGCGACGTTGCCGCACACCGAGCAGAACCGGACCTTGTCCTTGACCTCCAGGAGGGCGTGGGCAAGGCGGCGGACGTCGGTGGGCTCGGCCTGGAGGATGTGGAAGGCGATCCGCTGCGCGCTCTTGGGACCGACGCCGGGCAGCCTGCCCAACTCGTCGATGAGGTCCTGGACCACGCCTTCGTACAACGGATTGCCTTCCTGGTACTGCTCGTCCTGGTGCTGCTCGTCCTGGTGCTGCTTGTCCTGCAGGCCTTGCTCAATACGTACGGTAGTTGCTGCGGGGCCGCCTTAGAAGGGGAGGCCGGGCATGCCGCCAAGACCCTGGGCCAGCGGGCCGAGCTTCTGCTGCTGGAGCTGCTGGGCGTTGTCGTTCGCGGCCTGCACCGCGGCGACGATCAGGTCCGCGAGCGTCTCCGTGTCGTCCGGGTCGACAGCCTTGGGGTCGATCGTGAGACCGAGGAGCTCCCCCGAGCCGTTCACGGTCGCCTTGACGAGGCCGCCGCCGGCCTGGCCGTCGACCTCTGTCCTCGCCAGTTCTTCCTGGGCCTTCGCGAGGTCCTGCTGCATCTTCTGGGCCTGCTGGAGCAGCTGCTGCATATTGGGCTGGCCACCACCGGGAATCACGGTCACTCCTGGCACTTCGACGACGGTTGTTCGGTATGGCGAGCCTACGTGTTCGCCGGGCGCCCTGCCCCATGCCGTACGAAGCGACTCTTTCGGGTGAGAAGGTTTGCGCGCACTACCTGACCAAGACCTCCTTCCGGCCGGAAATACCGGCATGTCGGCCCCGCCGCCCACCATTCGGCGGTAGGAAGGGCACGCGTATGCGCTGCGCGCATCAGGCGTTACTTCACGTCATGTTGCGTCACGTAACGTCACGTCCCGCACGTCATGAACAAAGCGCAGAGGAGTGCCCGGTGAGCCAGCCGGAGATGCAGCCCGAGGGGCCCGCCCGGAGGGAGAGCAGGGGCGCCGACGAGCGGTTGCCCGGGCGGTCGCACGGGCGGTCGTACGGGCGATTCTCGGGGCGGTCGAACGGCGAAGGCGATCTGCCCGATCTGACCGGGCGGCCGTTCCCGCTCGGCGACTGGGGCGAGCCCGCCGAGCGTCTCGACGAGCTCTACCAGTGGGTGGAGGCGGGTGCGCTGCGTACCGCCGACTGGTACCTGGCCGACCGGTCGTGGAAGCGCCGCAGCGCGCGTGCGCTGCGGATCGGGACAGCGGCCGGCGTGATCACCGGGGCCGCCCTGCCGCTCGTCGACCTGGCCGGGGCGGTGGACGGGACGGCGGTGTGGGGCTACCTGGCGCTGCTGATCGGCGCGGCGTGCATGGGCTGCGACCGGTACTTCGGGCTCACGTCCGGCTGGATGCGGGACATGGCCACGGCGCAGGCGGTGCACCGGCGGCTGCAGGCGCTGCAGTTCGACTGGGCGTCGGAGAGTGTGCGGGAGGTCCTCGGCCCTGCCGAGGGGACCGCGAGCGAGGCGGCCGAGCGGTGCCTGGGTGTGCTGCGGCGGTTTTCGGAGGACGTGACGGAGCTGGTGCGGTCGGAGACGGCGGACTGGATGGTGGAGTTCCGGGCGGGGCCTGCGCCGCTGGGGATCCAGTCCGTGGTGGGCGGCGTGGGTGGCGTGGGCGGGCCCCGGGGCGAGGGCGGGTCGTCGGCCGGCCGCTACCCGCTGCCCCCGGGCACACGGCCGAACATGCCACGCCAGCGGCCACCGGAGTCGCCTCGCTGAGGGCTGCGGACCCCCGGAGTGGTGATGTGGGGTGCGGGGCACCCCACATCCCGGTGCGGCTGCTTCACGCCGCAAGCACTCTAGCTAAAGATGATCATGGAGCCTTGGCCGAGGCTTCGGGTTGCTGCTGCGTGCAGGCCCAGCCAGACGTGGCGTTCGCGGGCGAAGGGACTTTCGTCGTACGGCAGGGGGTCGGCCGGTTCTTCCAGGGTTGTGGGGCGGCCGGGCGGCCGTGGCGGCGACGGGGGGTTCGCCGCGTCGATGCCGATCGAGGCGGCCACAAATTCCAGTTCCCGCAGCAGGCCCTGCGTGGAGCCCAATGGGCCGCCGCCGGCCAGGAGTTCCTCGTTGGACAGGGGCGCGGCGAAGTCCACCGGGACATAAGCGCCCGCGTGGTCGTAGTGCCAGACCAGGTGCGACTGCTGGGCCGTCGACTCGAACATCTCCAGGAGCTGCGCGTAGTCACCGCCCAGAGCGTCCACCGGGGTCACTTCGAGGCCGCAGATCTGGAGCAGGTACGCGCGGCGCAGGAAGTGCAGGGCGTCGTAGTCGAAGCCGGCCACCGGGGCGACGTCTCCCGACAGGCCCGGCATGTAGGCGAATACGGGAACGGTGGGCAGGCCCTCGTCGGTGAGGGCCTTGTCGTACGACGCGATCTCTTCGGCGAAGGGATTGTCGGGGCTGTGGCACAGCACATCGACGAGGGGGACCAGCCACAGGTCACAGGCCACGTACGGCTCGCTCTCCACTGGGTTCGTGCGACGGTCGGGACAGCGTAGTGCTACGAACCCGCTGCGCACAGTTGGCGGATGGGGGCGGACTTTTTCAACCGGTACTGCCCACGTCTTTTCAACCGGTACTGCCCACGTCCCAGATCCAGGCTCCGCCCACCCGCTCTCCCGGCCGCCCCAGCAGCTTCGACACCGTCCTGTACAGCGCCGCCTCGTTGTCCTGCGGGGCGAGTACGACGACGCCCGCCCGCCAGTGCGTCAGGTCCGCACGTGCCTGTGCCTGCCAATTGGGGCCGATTGTGGGGATCCGGCCCCCGTAACGGATGTCCCGCAGGAGGTTGGAAGTGTGGCGCGGGGAGGCGCCGTAAATGCCGATACGGTCCGGGCCCCAGGGACCGTTGAAGTAGCCGTGGGCCACCGGGAAGTGGGGTGCGGTGGCGGACTGCCAGTGCAGGGCCTCCGCGTTGCCGGGGTCCGGGAGCGGGACGGGCACCACCGATTCGCCCTCGGCGACGTACGACTTCCACATGCCCTCCGCGATGAACGCCGGGACGTCCGGGCGGTCCCGTGTCGGCATCGGCGTCGGGACGATGGGGACGAGTGCGAGGGCGAGCGCTGTTGTGGCCAGGGTCCGGTGGAGACGGGGGACGCTGTCCGGGAACGCGTTCAGGCGGTCCGCTGCCAGCGCCACCAGGATGCCCAGTGCCGGGGCGCAGATCATCGCCACCCGGGACTCGATGACCGACTCGAAGAGCGGCTGGTGGGCCAGCGCCCGCCACGGTCCCGTAAGGATCATGTCCGTGTACGGGATGCGGAACTTGGGGCCGAGGGAGAGCAGCGCCGCCGCGAGTGCGGTGAAGGTGAGCGCCTTGACCAGGGCGAGGCGCCACAGGCTGATGACGATCGCGAAGGTCAGGCCGACGAGCGGCCAGCCGTAGAAGGCGTTCTGCTCGGTGCGGTTTATGGCGAGCGGGTCGGCCCTCGCCTCGTCGCCGAACAGCGCGCGGCCGGAGAACTCCAGGAAGGCGAGCGGGCTGTTGCCGGCTCTGTCGCCGTGCAGGACGCTGTGGTAGCTCTGCGGCCCGAAGAACTGCCAGTACAGCGGGTAGGCGACGAGCGGCAGGCAGACGGCGGCGGCCACCCCGACGCCCTTGAGCAGCGGGCGCCATGCCGCCCGTGCCGTCTCCCGGTTCGCGAGGGCGTACGAGAGCGCGAAGAGCAGCATGCCCATGGCGGCGAGGAGCAGCGGCTCCTCGCCGAGGAAGATCTGGTACGTCGCGAAAAGGCCGAGCAGGGCCCCGTCCCGTACGACGCGGGCGTCCCTTTCGCAGAGCCGCAGTGCCCTGTCGACGATCACCGGGATCATGAACAGCACCGCGAAGTTGGGGTGGGCGGTGGCGTGCGAGATCATCGGCGGCGCGAAGGCGCACAGCGCGGCGCCGACGGCCGCCGCCCAGCGGCTGCGTACGAGCCGCTTCGCGATCAGCCAGTACCAGGCGACGGCGGTCGCGGCCAGGCCCACGGTCAGGACGAGCGCCCAGGTCACGGTCGGCCCGAGGGTGAGCGTCACGGGTGTGAGCGGGACGGACAGGCCGAGCATGACGGTGTTCGCCATGAGGTTCACGCCGTCGGGGAAGTTCTGCGCGGTCGTGAAGAGCGGATTGCTCAGATGCGCGACGTTGTCGGCGGTGACCGCGAAGAACCATTCCCACTGGTTCTGGTCCTGGCCCGAGTCGGCGAGGTAGCGGTGATCCAGGTCTGCCCACAGCCCCTTGTAGAGGATCACTGAGGCGAGGAGGAAGAGACCTGCGACGGCGAGGTCGACGGGGCGTGGGCGCCGCCGTACCGACTGCGTCGGCCGTGTCTTCAGGCGTACCAGCTCCAGCAGCACCTTGCCGTAGTCGGCGGGCCTGACCTTGGAGCCCTCCTGGTGCGCCCAGCGAACCGGAACCTCGGCTACCGGCCATCCCTGCCGGCGGAAGAACTGCAGTATCTCGACGTCTATGCCCCACCCGTCGAGCCGCGCGTCGGCGAAAGCGGTACGCGCCTTGTCCCCGTCGAAGAGTTTGAAGCCGCACTGCGTGTCCCGTATGCCGGGGACGGCGACGGCCCGTATGAGGCGGTTGCCCATCCGGCCGAGCCACTCGCGGATGCGCCGCTGGTGCACGTCTATGGCCGAGTCGGGGTGCGCGCGTGAGCCGATGGTGGCGCTGAGCCGCCCGTCCTCGTCCGACAGCTCCTTGTCGAGCCGGTCGAGCTCCTCGATCGGGGTGGCCAGGTCGGCGTCCGTGACCAGCACCATGCGGCCGTGCGAGGCGGCTACTCCCCGGCGCAGGGCGTTGCCCTTGCCGCGGTTCCCTTCGGCGCCCGCCTCGACCAGCTGGATGCGCGGCTCCCGGGCGGCGGCGGCCCGTACGGCATCGGCCGTACCGTCCGTCGAGCCGTCGTCGACGACGATCAGCTCCCAGCTGTCCCAGCGGCCCGGATCGGCTCGCAGGTGGGCGGAGATGGCGTCCAGCGTGGGGCCCAGTCGCCGTTCCTCGTTGTACGCGGGGACGACGACCGTCAGATCGACACTCACTGTTGAGAACGCTCCAGGCTCTCTGCGCTCTCTGCGCTTTCCGCGCTCTCCAGGCGCTCCGCCCACGCGACCAGCTCCGCGTAATACGCGCCTATCACCGCCCGCAGCGCCTCGCCGTCGCCGCGCGTGACCGCGTCCACGACCTCCGAGTGGCCGCTCCACAGCCGCTCCTTGAGGCACGGGTCGCCGCGCAGATGCGGGACGGAGAAGACCCAGCAGCGCAGCCGCAACTGGTGAAGAAAGTCCGAGATATGGGGATTTTCGATGAGCGAACCGAGCTCACGCCAGAAGCGCAGGTCGTACCCGATGAAGATGTCCAGGTCGCCGGCCCTGGCCGCCCGCGCGGCCTCGTCCGCCCGCCGCCGTACGGCCATCAGCGCGCCGACGTGCGCACCACTGAGACCGCCCTCGGCGATCTTGCGGAAGACGCCGTCGGCGATCAGGGAGCGGGCCTCGACCATGCCCCGGAAGTCGGCGACGGAGATCTCGCAGACGCGGAAGCCGCGGTGCTGGTCGGAGTCGAGCAGGCTCTGCGCGGCCAGGTCGACGAGCGCTTCCCTGACGGGCGTCGCGGAGACGCCGTACTGCTCGGCTATCTGCTTGACGGTGAATTCCTGGCCCGGCCGCAAACGCCCTGCCAGCACCTCGTCACGGAGCGCGTCCGCGATCTGCTGCCGCAGGGTGTTGCGGGTCACAGCTCCGGTCGCGGGCATGGCGTCTTTCCCCTTCGTATGGCTCCGGACACCTTAGGCGGTGTTGTCCGGGACCTGCCGGAGGGCCGTGGGTCGCGGCTCCTGACCTGCGCGTTTACGCACGTCAGGAGCCGCAGGGCGCCTTCGATCAGGCCGCCGTCGTGTGCTCGTCCGCGACCGCGAGAGCCACGTCGAGGGCCGCCAGGCCCTCCTTCGCCTCCGCCTCGGTGACGTTGCACGGCGGGACTACGTGGGTGCGGTTCATGTTGATGAAGGGCCAGAGGCCGTTCTTCTTGCAGGCCGCGCCGAACGCCGCCATCGGGGCATTGGCCGCGCCCGCCGCGTTGTACGGGACGAGCGGCTCTCGGGTCTCGCGGTCCTTGACCAGGTCGAGCGCCCAGAACATGCCCGTACCGCGGATCTCGCCGATGCTCGGGTGGCGCTCGGCCAGCTCGCGCAGGCCCGGGGCGATCACCGTCTCGCCGATGTGGGCCGCGTTCTCGACGACACGCTCCTCGTCCATCACCTGGAGGGTGGCCACCGCGGCGGCGCAGGCGAGCGGGTGGCCCGAGTACGTGAGACCGCCGGGGTAGGGGCGGGTGGAGAAGGTTTCGGCTATCTCGGCGGAGATGGCCACGCCGCCCAGGGGCACGTAACCCGAGTTGACGCCCTTCGCGAAGGTCATCAGGTCCGGTACGACGTCGAAGTGCTCGGACGCGAACCACTTGCCCGTACGGCCGAAGCCCGCCATGACCTCGTCGAGGACGAAGACGATGCCGTGCCGGTCGCAGATCTCGCGTACGCCCGCGAGGTAGCCGGGCGGCGGCGTCATGATGCCCGCGGTGCCCGGGATGGTTTCGAGCACGATCGCGGCGATCGTGGCCGGGCCCTCGAAGGCGATGGTGTCTTCCAGGTGCTGGAGCGCGCGGGCACACTCCTCGGCCTCTGTCCGGGCGTAGAACGCCGAGCGGTACAGGAAGGGCGCCCAGAAGTGGACCGTGCCCGACGTGCCGTTGTCGGAGGCCCAGCGGCGCGGGTCGCCGGTCAGGTTGATCGCCGTGGAGGTGGCGCCGTGGTACGAGCGGTAGGCGGCCATCACCTTGTGGCGGCCCGTGTGCAGACGGGCCATGCGGACGGCGTTCTCGACGGCCTCGGCGCCGCCGTTGGTGAAGAAGATCTTGTCGAGGTCGCCGGGGGTGCGCTCGGCGATGAGGCGTGCGGCCTCGGAGCGCGCCTCGACGGCGAAGGCCGGCGCGAAGGTCGTCATCTTCGCCGCCTGCTCCTGGATCGCGGCGACGACCGTGGGGTGCTGGTAGCCGATGTTGGTGAAGACGAGGCCGCTGGTGAAGTCGAGGTAGCGGTTGCCGTCGTAGTCCCAGAAGTACGAACCCTCGGCGCCGGCGACGGCGAGCGGATCGATCAGGCCCTGGGCGGACCAGGAGTGGAACACGTGCGCACGGTCTGCTGCCTTCACGGCCGCGCCGGCCTTGGGGCCTCCCCTGCTCGAACGGAGTTGAGAGCTTGGGGAAGGATCGACATGAGGGGTCATGGGGCCAGCGTAAAGACGCGCAGGTGGGGGGTGACATGGCCACCTTGTATGGACTGCGCCACTTTCGTGGGCAGGGTGTCGATCGAGTCCGGCCCACTGGCCGCCATTGACAACATGCTGTCATTACGACAGGATGTTGTCATCAAGCTTCGAGCAACGGGGCTTCGAGCCGAGGGAGACCGTCATGGCTGGTAAGACCGTGCACCTCGCCGTTTACGACACCTACGCCGACTGGGAGACGGGCCACACCACCGCCCACCTCACCCAGCACGGCTACACCGTCAAGACCGTCGCCGCGACCTCCGATCCCGTCACGACCATGGGCGGCGTGCGCATCCAGCCCGACTTCACGCTCGACGACGTACAGCCGCAGGACAGCGCGCTGCTGATCCTCACCGGCGCGAACCTGTGGGACACAGGCGACGAGCTCGCGCCCTTCGCCCGCAAGGCGCGCGCATTCCTCGAAGCGGGCGTGCCGGTCGCCGCGATCTGCGGGGCGACGGCGGGGCTGGCGCGCGAGGGGCTGCTCGACGACCGCGCGCACACCAGCGCCGTTTCCTTCTACCTCGCCGCGACCGGGTACAAGGGCGGCGAGCACTACCGGGAGGCGGACGCCGTCACCGACGACGACGGCCTCCTGATCACTGCCGGGCCGACCGAGCCTGTCGCGTTCGCCCGCGAGGTCTTCGCACGCCTCGGGGTGTACGAGGACGAAAAGCTCGACGCGTGGTACCGGCTGTTCCACGACTCGGACGCCTCCGCCTTCGAGGTACTGGAGTCGTGAGCCGGGAGGAGCAGGACCTGCTCAGCCGTACGGCGCTGGGCACCTTCCGCCTCAACGGCCAGTTCCTCGCCATTTCGGAGGAATTGGCCCGCCCGGCGGGCCTCACCGCCGCGTGGTGGCAGGTCATCGGCGCCGTACTGCGCGAACCGCTCACCGTCGCCGGGATCGCCCGCACCATGGGAATCACCCGGCAGAGCGTGCAGCGCATCGCCGATCTGCTGGTGACGAAGGGCCTGGCGGAGTACGCCACGAATCCCGCCCACCGTCGCGCGAAGCTGCTGCGTCCGACGGAGGCGGGCCGGGACGCCGTGCGCAAGATCGATCCGGGGCACGCGGCGCTGGCCGCGCGGCTCGCGGCGGAGCTGGGCGAGGAGGGGTTCGCCGAGACGGTACGGGTGCTGGAGCGGCTGTCGAAGGCGCTGGACGCGGTGGCGGACGTACGGGAACCGCAGGGCCGGTAGGAACGGTAGGACGGGTAGGACGGGTAGGACCGGTACGAACCGGTAGGACTGGTACTAAACCGGTAGGACCGCCCACGAACCGCAGGGGAACCGCAGGCGGCTTCCCGCCCGTCATTGTCGTACCGGCGCACTATTGTCGGTTCGTCGGGGGACACCGCGGGGAGAGTGGCGCTGCCATGGAGAAGCTGGGACCGGCCGATCCCCAACAGATCGGCGCCTACCGGCTGTTGGCGCGGCTCGGGGCGGGCGGCATGGGGCAGGTATATCTGGCCCGCTCGGGCCGGGGCCGTACGGTCGCCGTCAAGCTGGTACGTCAGGAACTCGCCGAGCAGGAGGAGTTCCGCGCCCGCTTCCGGCAGGAGGTCGCGGCTGCGAGGCGCGTCGGCGGCCGGTGGACGGCGCCGGTCCTGGACGCGGACACGGAGGCGGCGATTCCGTGGGTCGCGACGGGTTACGTCGCCGGCCCGAGTCTCCACTCGGTCGTCTCGCCCGCGGCGGGGCGCGCGCGGGGTTCTGAAGCCTCCGGCGGCCACGGCGCGGCCCACTCCTCCGGCGGCCACGGTCCGCTGCCGGAGCGGTCTGTCCACATCCTCGGGGCGGGCCTCGCCCACGCGCTCCGGGACATCCACGCCGCCGGTCTCATCCACCGCGACCTGAAGCCGTCCAACATCCTGGTCACCATCGACGGGCCACGCGTCATCGACTTCGGCATCGCGCGTGCGCTGGAGACGGTCGCGGACCCCGGCCTGACCAGAACCGGCGCCCTGATCGGCTCCCCCGGTTTCATGGCCCCGGAGCAGGTGCGCGGCGAGCGGCTCACACCGGCGTGCGACATTTTCTGCCTGGGGGCGGTGCTGGCGTACGCGGCGACCGGCCGGCTGCCGTTCGGCACGGCCGACAGCGGCGTCCACGCGCTGATGTACCGCATCGCGACGGAGCCACCGACGCTGGACGGCGTACCGGAGAGCCTCCAGGACCTGGTTCGCGACTGCCTCCACAAGAACCCGGCGGCACGTCCGTCCCCGGACCAGATCGTGGCCCGCACACGCGGCGGGGACGGGGAACCGTGGCTGCCGGGAGCACTGGTGGCCCAGTTGGGCAGCCACGCGATAAGACTGCTGGAGGTCGAAAACCCGGACGCGACCGGAACGGCAAACGCGAACGCGACGCCCCAGTCCGGTGCCACCCCGCGCGGGGACGCGCGCACCGGAGGCGTGCCCGGCGGAGCGAGAGCCGGAAGTGCCTGGCCCGGAGGCGACACAGCGGGAGGCGCGGGCGCCCCGGCAGGGGGCGGAGCAGCGGGAGCCGTCGGAGGCGCAGCCGCTGCGCCCGGGCACCCAGGAGCCGAAGCCTTCCCGCCCGAAGGCCCCGGACCGGGAACAGCGGCGCCCGGAGCCGGCGAATCTTTGGCCCCCGGGGGCGCGGGAGCCGGAACGCCCGGCTCGGGTTCTGCGGCAGCCCCAGGCGGAACCGGCGCAGCACCCGGAGGCGGCGGAAGCGCAGCGGCCGCGACCGAGGGCGCGCGAGCCGGGGGCTCCGCCGACGGCGGTCACGGAGCGGGTGTCGGCGGGCATGGCGGCGGACCAGCCGCCGCGCCTGGGCACCCGGGAGCCGGAGCCCCCAGGAGTACGGGACCGGGAGCTGACGGGCCCCGGACCGGCTCCGCCGAAGCCGCACCACCCGGAGACCGAACGAGCCCACCACCCGCAGCCGGCGGAGGCGCAGCCGCCACACCCAGGCAAGCAGGTGCCGGGGCCCCCAGGAACGCAGGATCCCGGGCGGACACGCCCGGGGCTGATACCACCACGCCCGGAGCACCCGGAGCCACCAGAGGCGCAGCCACCACACCCCGGCAGCCACACGCCGGAGCTCCCGGCCCCGGAGGCGTGGGGCCGGGTGTCGGCACGCCCACAGCTGGTTCCCCCGCCGGAGGCATGCCCCCAGGAGCCCGAGCCGGGGGCATGCATGCGATGCCTACCGTTGTCAGTGCGGCCGGGCCTCCCCCTGCCCTTGCGCGGCCTCAGCCGCGGCCTCCCGCGCCGCCCGGGCAGTACGGCTACCCCGCGCCCCATTACGTCTACCAGCCGCCCTCCCCCGAACCGCCGCCCCGCACCACGCGTTCCACCGTCGCGCTCATCGCCGTCGCGCTGGTCGTCGCGCTCGCCGCGGGCGGTTCCGTGTACGCCTTCATGAACTCCGGCGGCAGCGAGGGTGACGGCCGCACCGACAACCGAAACGGCTCACCAACGCCGTCGTCCGGAGGCGACGAGAGTGCCACGCCCTCCACCGGCTCCTCGCCCACTCCCGAAGAGGGCGACGACGCCGTACCAGAGGCATACCTCGGCACCTGGAGCGGCGGGCTCGACAGCTCCGAGGGGTACAGCACCCGCCGTCTCACCCTCCAGCAGGGCCGGGTCGGAGACACCGTGCTGTCGCTCACCGCGGACGGGCCGATGAAGGGCGGCGGCACCTACCACTGCGTCTTCCAGGCGAAGCTCGCCGCCGCCCCGAGCGGCGACGCGCCCCTGCGTATCGGCCCGTCCAAGGTCGTTGTCGGCGAGCCCATGACCTCCTGTACGCCGGGCGCGGCAAGCGAAGTAACGCTGCTTCCCGACGGGCGGCTGCGCCGGGTGAACTCGACCAGTGGGGAAGCGCTCACGTACTCGAAGTCGGAGTGAGCGCGGGAGAGCGTTGGGGGGGGCGTGCGAGGGCGTGGGAAGCCTGTCCCGGACAGGCCGGAGGGCCGTGGCGCCAGATCGTCGCGCCACGGCCCTCCGTCGCAGTCCCGCAGGTCGTGCGGGTCCTGCAGGTCATACGGGTCGTGCAGGTCGTGCAGGTCGTGCAGTGAAACGGAGCGTCAGATGAACGAGTTGATCTCGATCGTCTCCGTGCGGCCGGGACCGACACCGATCGCCGAGATCGGCGCACCCGACATCTCCTCCAGCGCCTTCACATACGCCTGCGCGTTCTTCGGCAGGTCGTCGAAGGTCTTCGCCTTGCTGATGTCCTCGGACCAGCCCGGGAGGTTCTCGTACACCGGCTTCGCGTGGTGGAAGTCGGTCTGGTTGTACGGGAGCTCCTCGACGCGCTTGCCGTCGATCTCGTACGCCACACACACCGGGATCTGCTCCCAGCCGGTCAGCACGTCCAGCTTGGTGAGGAAGAAGTCGGTGAGGCCGTTGACCCGCGTCGCGTAACGCGCGATCGGCGCGTCGAACCAGCCGCAGCGGCGGTCACGGCCGGTGGTGACACCGCGCTCGCCACCGATGCGGCGCAGTGCCTCGCCGTCCTCGTCGAACAGCTCCGTCGGGAACGGACCGGCGCCGACACGCGTCGTGTACGCCTTGAGGATGCCGATGACCCGGCTGATCTTCGTCGGGCCCACGCCCGTACCCGTGCAGGCGCCGCCCGCGGTCGGGTTCGACGACGTGACGAAGGGGTACGTGCCGTGGTCGACGTCGAGCAGCGTGCCCTGGCCGCCCTCGAAGAGGACGACCTTGTCCTCGTCGAGCGCGTTGTTGAGGATCAGCGTCGTGTCGGCGACGTACGGCTTGATCTGCTCGCCGTAGCCGAGCAGCTCCTCGACGATCTGGGCGGGATCGATCGCACGGCGGTTGTACAGCTTCGCCAGGATCTGGTTCTTGCCGTCGAGCGCCGCCTCGACCTTCTGCTGAAGGATCGACTCGTCGTAGAGGTCCTGGACGCGGATGCCGACGCGGTTGATCTTGTCGGCATAGGCCGGACCGATTCCGCGGCCGGTCGTGCCGATCTTCCGCTTGCCGAGGAAGCGTTCCGTCACCTTGTCGACGGTCGTGTGATACGGCGTGATCAAGTGCGCGTTACCGCTGATCAGCAACTTGGACGTGTCGACGCCACGCTCGTTCAGACCGCTCAGCTCGGAGAGCAGGACCGCCGGATCGACTACGACACCGTTACCAATGACCGGCGTGCATTCCGGAGTGAGGATTCCGGAAGGGAGGAGATGCAGCGCATACTTCTGGTCGCCAACGACAACCGTGTGGCCGGCGTTGTTGCCGCCCTGATAGCGCACTACATAGTCCACAGATCCACCGAGCAGGTCGGTGGCCTTTCCCTTGCCTTCGTCACCCCACTGAGCACCGAGCAGCACAAGTGCGGGCACAGGCGTACACCCCTTCCGGGCGGGGCATGTCCAACGTCAGGGGGCGTACGTACGGCGTACACCTGATACTGAGCCGTCGGACCGGGTGCCCCGGAATAGACGAAGCCCCTGGCGCAATAGCGCAAGGGGCTCTTGCACAAAGATGCTACCCGAGGAAGGACCGAGGTGTCGGCTCCAGAGCCCGCCGCGCACACCGCGCATCCGCTGCTGGTGGTCATCGACCCGGTCGCCCGGCGTACGGACGGCGAGTCCGTGCGTATCGCCAAGGACGTGCTGTGCGCCGCGGCCAACGCCAAAATCTGCCTCCCCGAGGGGCCCGAGGAGTTCGCGCGGGCCCTGGCCCGCCGGGGCAGTCGCCGCCCCGTGGTCATCGGCGACGACCGGGCGCTGCTGCGCGCCGTGGCCCTGCTGCACCGGGACCGGGAGCTCGGTTCCGGGGCGCTCGCACTGATCCCCGTGGGCGTCGGCGTGGATCTCGCGCGTGCGCTCGGCGTCCCGACGTCGGCGGTGGCCGCGGCCCGTGCGGTGCTGGAGGGCGTCGTACGGCGTCTCGATCTGCTGGTGGACGACAGCGACGGTGTGGTGCTGGGCGATCTGCGGATCCCGGCTGCGGCCGCGGCTCCGGCAGTGCGGGCGGTCGGCAGCCCTGCGGTGGCTTCCGTCTGGGACACCTGCCGCTCGCTGGTACGGACCCTGGTGCGGCCCGCGCCGCTGTCCGGACCATCCGCCGTACGTACGCACAGGCTCCGGGTGGAGGCCGACGGGGTGCTGCTGCACGACCTGGACCGGCCGGTCGAGGACGTCTGGCTGTGCTCGCGCGGCGGCCGCGCGGAGGTGGTGATCAGCCCGGAGTCGGGTGATCAGGTGCGGGCGGACGCGCTTGCGGTGACGGTGTCGGGCGCGGATTTCCGTTACCGGGCGGACGCGCTGGTCGCGGGTCCGGTCCGGACGAGGACGTGGACGGTGCGGCCGGGGGCGTGGTCGCTGATGCTGCCGGCCTGACCGCCTCACTGCCCTGCCCGACCGCCCGACTGCCCTGCCCGACCGCCTGACCGGCCGAGATCGAGGGTCGCCCGGTGTTCCTTCCACCGGTCGAGCATCGTTCGCAATTCGTTGTGGAGGAACTCGAAGAACGCCGCGGTCTCGGCCGCCCGCGCCCCCGCGGGCGTGTCGGGGCCGAGCATTTCCGCCCCGTCGCGCAGGACCCTTTCCCAGCGGGTCAGGACCTGGTCGCGGCGCGTGAAGGTCTCGTACCAGAGCTCGTTGTGCAGGACATAGCGGTCGCGGCGCGAGCCCGGGTCGCGCTCCCTGCCGACCATGTTGGCCTGGGAGAGGTAGCGGATCGCGCCGGAGACGGCGGCCGGGCTGATCTGCAACCGCTCGGACAGCTCCGCCGACGTCATGCTGGCGGTCTCCGAGGCGAGCAGCGCCGCGAAGACGCGTGATGCCGTCCGCTGCATGCCGGCTTCGGTCAATTCGGACGCGAAGCGCTCCACGAAGCGCGATACAGCTTCTGCGTCCGGCCCTGTCGCGGTGGCGCCACCACTGTTCTGGTTGCTCTCACCGTTCTCGCTGCTCATCGCCTCATCGTCTCCCCTGCTCAGCCCGCCTCAGCGAGTTTATACGCTTCCTTAACTTCACAACTTTGTGAAAGTAGCGTATGTTCTGAATCATGACGAAGGCAATCACCGTCGCCGGACTGCACAAGTCGTTCGGGCGGACGCATGCGCTGGACGGCCTCGACCTCGCGGTCGAGACCGGTGAGGTCCACGGCTTCCTGGGCCCCAACGGCTCCGGGAAGTCCACCACCATCCGGGTCCTCCTCGGCCTGCTGCGCGCCGACTCCGGCGCCGCGCAGATCCTCGGCCAGGACCCGTGGAAAGACGCCGTCGAACTGCACCGGCGCATCGGCTACGTACCGGGCGATGTGACGCTGTGGCGCAACCTCAGCGGCGGTGAGGTCATCGACCTGTACGGGCGGTTGCGCGGCGGCCTAGACAGGACGAGGCGCGCGGACCTCGTCGAGCGGTTCGAACTCGACCCCACCAAGAAGGGGCGTACGTACTCCAAGGGCAACCGGCAGAAGGTTGCCCTCGTCGCCGCCTTGGCGTCCGACGTGGACGTGCTCATCCTCGACGAGCCCACGAGCGGCCTCGACCCGCTGATGGAGGAGATCTTCCAGCAGTGCGTCGCCGAGGAGCGCGACCGTGGCCGCACGATCCTGCTCTCCAGCCACGTGCTGAGCGAGGTCGAGGCGCTGTGCGACCGCGTCAGCATCATCCGCAAGGGCCGGACGGTGGAGACCGGTTCGCTCGCGGACCTGCGCCACCTGACCCGTACGAGCGTCACCGCCGAGCTGGCCGGAGCGCCCAACGGGCTCTCGCACCTGCCGGGCGTGTACGACCTCGACGTGCAGGGCAAGCGCGTGAAGCTCCAGGTCGACACGGACAAGCTGAACGCCGTACTCAAGTCGCTGAGCGAGTCGGGCGTGCGGTCGCTGACCAGCACCCCGCCGACGCTGGAGGAGCTCTTCCTGCGCCACTACACGACGGACGAGGTGGCGGCGCGATGACTGCCACGGCTACTCGCGCAACGGGCGCCCGTTTCGCTCCGCGTACCGGCGGGTCACGTCAACTGGCGGGGACCGGCGCCCTGTTGAGACTGGCACTGCGCCGGGACCGGGTCATGATCCCGGTGTGGGTGCTGGTCATCGGCCTCATGGTCACCAGCGGATCCGGGTCGATCGAGCAGTTCTACGACACCGAGGCCGAGCGGGACAGCCTGGTCCGGTCCCTGATGACCAACGGCTCGCTGCGCGCGATGTACGGGCCGGTCTTCGACGACTCGGTCGGCGCGCTCGTCGCGTGGCGGTTCGGGGTCTTCGCGGCCGTACTCACCGCTGTGATGAGCCTGATGATCGTCATCCGGCACACGCGGGACGAGGAGGAGAGCGGTCGTCAGGAGCTGATCTCCTCGGCGGCGGTGGGCCGGCGCGCGCCGCTGACGGCGGCGCTGCTCGCGGCCGCCGTCGCCAACGCGGTCGTCGCCCTGATCATCGCCGGCGGACTGTCCGGGCAGGACGCGGGCGGGGCGCTCGCGCTGGGGCTCGCGGTGGGCGGCGTCGGCATGATGTTCGCCGGGATGGCCGCGATCATGGCCCAGTTCACGGAGAGCGCCCGGCCGGCGCGGGGGCTCACGGCGGCGGTGCTCGGTGTCGCGTTCGTCCTGAGGGCGGCGGGCGATGCCTCGACGAGCGACGGCTCTTCCGTCCTGACGTGGCTCTCGCCACTCGGCTGGGCCGAGAACGTCCGGCCGTTCGCGGCCGAGCGGTGGTGGGTGCTCCTGCTGATCGCGGTCGCGGTCGTCGCGCAGGGGGCCATCGCGTACGTCCTCGCCGGGCGCCGCGATGTCGGGATGAGCTTCCTGCCGTCGCGGCCGGGGTCGGCCGAGGGGCGGATCGCCACGGCGGGCGGGCTCGCGTGGCGGTTGCAGCGGGGCAGTGTGCTGAGCTGGAGCGTCGGGTTCTTCCTGGCGGGCGTCGTCTTCGGCGGGATGACGGACGGGGTCGCCGACCTGGTCGGCGACAACGAGGACGCTCGTGAGATCTTCGAGCGGATGGGCGGGCAGAGCGGCCTGACGAACGCGTTCCTCGCCGCGATGGTCGGCATCCTCGGCCTGATCGCCGGGTTGTACGTCGTCCAGTCCGTGCTCCGCCTCAACAGCGAGGAGACCTCGCAGCGGGCCGAGCCGGTCCTCGCGAACGCGGTCGGCCGACTCCGGTGGGCCTCGGGCCACCTGGTCATCGCCTTCGGCGGCGCCGCGCTGATCATGCCGGCGGGGGGCCTGGGCCTGGCGCTGGGCCATGGCAAGGACTTCGGCCCGGTGCTGGGGGCGTCCCTGATCCAGCTCCCGGCGGTCTGGGTGCTCGGCGGGTTCGCGGTCCTGCTGTACGGCGCCTTCCCGAAGGCGGCGACGGCGGCCTGGGCGGTGGCGGGCCTTTCGCTGGCCCTCGGCTGGATCGGCCCGGCGCTGGAGATCCCCCAGTGGCTGATGAACCTCTCACCGTTCGGGCACCTGCCGAAGCTGCCGGGGGCGGAGGTCGTGTGGGCGCCGGTGGTGGCGATGACGGTGGTTGCGTTTGCGCTGGTGGCGGCGGGGTTGGCGGGGCTGCGACGCCGGGACGTCCTTTCGTGAGTGCGGAGTGCCTCAAACGCGGCGTTACGCCACACGCTGGGCGGGCAGCGGGGATTGGGGTGCGCGGGGCGGGGGGGGCGGGGCGGGGCACGGGTGCGGCGCGGCGGTGGGCGCGCGGGGCCGGGCGGGGCGGGCGGGGCCGGGCGGGGCGGGCGGGGGGCGGGGCGGGCCTTGCGCCTGCGGCGGGCTTCTTCCCCACCCCGCCCCTTCCCGGCTGTGACATTTGCGGCTGCCGCCGCGGGGGGCTCCGCCCCAGACCCCGGTCCTCAAACGCCGGACGGCTGAAAGATCAGCTGCTCCGGCGGCCTGGGGGATTGCCCCACGCGGCGGCAGCCGCAGAATGTCACAGCCGGGAAGGGGCGGGGTGGGGAAGTTTCAGACCTCGGCCCGTAGCCCCCTCAAGCCACGGATCACGTAACCCGGCTTCCATTCCGGCGGCGCCCCAGCAAGCCGCATCCTCGGCGCCCGCCGCAGCAACTCACCGAAGGACGCCGCCAGTTCGAGACGCGCCAGCGGTGCCCCCAGGCAGTAGTGGATGCCCGCACCGAGCGACACGTGCGGATTGTCCGTGCGGGCGAGGTCGAGGACGTCGGGGCGGTCGAAGACCGCCGGATCCCGATTCGCCGAGCCGAAGAGCAGCGCCACCTCCGAGCCCCGCGGCAGAGTGACCCCGTCGACCTCCACGTCGTCCAGCACCCACCGCTCAAAGAGCTGCAGCGGCGTGTCGTACCGCATCAACTCCTCCACAGCGGTGGGCAGCAGACCGTGATCCGCCCGCAGCGCCGCCAGCTGCTCCGGGTGGCGGAAGAGCGTCCACCACCCATTGGCCGTCGTATTGACCGTGGCCTCGTGCCCCGCGTTCAGCAGCAGCACGCACGTCGAGATCATCTCCTGCTCGCTGAGCCGGTCCCCCTCGTCGTACGCGGCAATGAGCGCCGAGATCAGGTCGTCCGCCGGATCCTTACGGCGTACGGCGATCAACTCCCTCAAGTACTCCGAGAATTCGACCGACGCCCGGACCGCGCGGCGGGCCGTCTCCTCCGGCGGGTTCAGCTCGTACATCCCGCAGATGTCCGCCGACCAGGGCCGGAGCAGCTCCCGGTCCGATCCCGGGATGCCGAGCATCTCCGCGATGACCGCCACCGGCAGAGGTTCGGCCACCGCCGACAGCAGGTCCCCGCCGCCCTCCGCGACGAACGCCCCGACCAGCTCGCCCGCCAGCCGCCGCACCGTCGGCGCCAGCCGCTCGACCGTGCGCGGCGTGAACGCCTTGGAGACCAGGCGCCGGATCCGGGTGTGGTCGGGCGCTTCGAGGTCCAGCATGCCGTTGTCGTTGAGGACGTGGAACGGCTCGTGCTCGGGCGGCGGCGGCGTGCGCCCGAACTCCTCGTGCGTGAAGCGATGGAGGTACGTACGGCCGAGCCGGCGATCACGCAGGAGGGCGGAGACGTCGGCGTGGTGCGGGACCAGCCACTGCCGCGTCGGCTCGTACCAGTGGACTCGGCCACGGGCCCGCAGCTCGGCGTACGCCGGGTACGGGTCGGCGACGAAGGAGGGCGACCAGGGATCGAACGTCTCTGCCATGACGAAACGCTAACGGACACCGGGCGCCCGCGACAGAGACCCTCTACCCCGGCGTGACCAGCCGCGCCTCGTACGCGAACACCGCGGCCTGCGTACGGTCCCGCAGGCCCAGCTTCACCAGGATCCGGCTCACATGCGTCTTGATCGTGGACTCGGCGACCACCAGATGCGAGGCGATCTCCGCGTTCGACAGGCCCTGGGCGATCAGCACCAGCACCTCCGTCTCCCGCTCCGTGAGGTCGCCGATCTGGGCGAGAGCAGGCGGACGCGGGGCCTCGGCGAGCTTCGAGAACTCCGAAATGAGGCGCTTCGTCACCGTCGGGGCCAGCAGCGCCTCGCCGGACGCCACCACCCGCACCCCGTCGGCCAGCTGCCGCGCCGACGCGTCCTTGAGCAGGAAGCCGGAGGCGCCCGCGCGCAGCGCCTGGTACACGTACTCGTCGAGGTCGAACGTCGTCAGCACCAGCACCTTGGCGTCCGCGTCGGCCGCGACGATCTCCCGCGTCGCCTCGATGCCGTTCAGCTCCGGCATACGGATGTCCATCAGTACGACGTCCGGCCGCAGCGCGGCGACCTGCGCGATCGCCTCCCGGCCGTTCACCGCCTCGCCGACGACCTCGATCTCCGGCATCGCGTTCAGGAGGACCGTGAAGCCCTCGCGGACCATGATCTGATCGTCGACGATCAGCACGCGGATGCTCATGCGGTCGGCTCCGGTGTCACCACGGCCGCCGGTTCGGCCGGCGCGACAGGGATGAACGCCGCCACCTCGTACCCGCCCTCCTCCGTCGCCTGCGCCGCCATCTCGCCGTTCAGCATCGACACCCGCTCCCGCATCCCCGTGATTCCGTGCCCGGCCCCGGGCGAGGGCTTGACCAGGCCCTGGGGCGCGGTGTTCACGATGCGCAGACCGAGGCCTCCCAGCACGTACGACACCTCGACCTTCGCCGTAGAGCCCGGCGCATGGCGCAGCGCGTTGCTCAGTGCCTCCTGGATGATCCGGTACGCCGAGAGCTCGACGCCCTGCGGCAGCTCCCGTACGGAACCTGTGATCGTTTTGTCCACCGTCAGGCCCGCGTCCCGGACATTCGCCATCAGCCCGTCGAGCTCGGCCAGCGTCGGCTGCGGCGCGTCCGGCGCTGCGTAGTCCTCCGCCCGTACGACGCCCAGCACGCGCCGCAGCTCGGTCAGCGCCGCCACCGCGTTCTCGCGGATCGTCACGAAGGCCTGCTCCAGCTCGGGCGGCGGGTTCTCCACCCGGTACGGGGCGGCCTCCGCCTGGATCGCGACCACCGACATGTGGTGCGCGACGACATCGTGCAGCTCGCGGGCGATCGTCGTCCGCTCCTCAAGCAGCGTGCGCCGGTCGCGCTCGACGGCGGTGACGGTCCGCTGGACGGTGACTTCCTCGTTCGCTTCCCGGCGGATGTGCAGCACGGTCACGACGAGCAGCGCGAAGATGGACACCAGGCCCATTGCCCCGGTGTCGTCCGTCTGCCCGTAGCCATTGGTGGACATCATGACGCCGAGTCCCAGCGTCAGGACCCACATCCACCCGGCCGTGCGCGGCCGGGTTCTGGCCGCCACCACGACCATCACCACGAGGTGGCCGACGAAGGCGCTCTCGGTCCACGGGTACGTGGCACCGGAGTCGCCGCCCACCAGGCCGGTCGACACCACGGTGGCGAACAGCGACAGCCACCATGCCAGGACCGGCCGGAACAGGGTCAGCGCCACCGGCACGGCCGATACGGCTCCGACCAGCAGCATCGTGGCGCCGGAGAGCCAGCCGCTCGACCCCACCGTGGTCGCGATCAGAATCGTGAACAGGGCCATGCCCAGCACTGCCGCGTGCGGCGCCCATGCCCCGTACTCCCGCATACGGGCAGGCAGCTTCCGCACAAGGGGGCTGTCCTTCCGCATCCGCGGCAGCGGGCGGTAGGCGAAAACTCCCTCGAACAGGTCCTGGCGCAGGCCGCTGAGCGCCCCCATCGCCAGGCGGAGCTCGGGGCTGCGGTTCTTCGTCTCAGTCACGCACGAAACGGTAGGTGCTGGCGCCGCCGCCGTCGTCAGTCCCGAAGGGGATCCTCCCGCCTCCGCCCCAGGTACTACACAGCTCAGCCGGACCATGCCCGGCAGCGCTCACCACGCCAATTGCGCGATCTCCTCCGCGGCGACCGCGCACGCGTCCGCCGCCGGGTCGATCAGCGGGAAGTGCCCGACGTCCTCCAGCAGCGTGAGACCGACCGTCTCGCCCGCCTTCGCCGCCGCCTCGGTGTACGCCTCCGCGACCGCCTGCGGTACGACGATGTCGGTGCGGCCCTGGACGATGACCGTGGCGATGCCCGTCGGCAGCAGCATGGCCGGGTCGGCGTACGGCCGCCGCTCGTCGAACCTCGCCCGCCCGCCGAGGAGCTGCACGGCCGCACCGGAGCACACGTCCAGCTCGTCCGCGACCGCGAAGTCCGCGATCGGCGCGAGCGCGACGATCCCGCGCAGGGGCGGCGCGTCCGCCAGGTACCACGGCGAATCCGGGGTCAGTACGTGCCGGGCGGACGCCCACAGCGCGAGGTGGCCGCCGGCCGAGTGGCCGGTGACGACGGTGCGCCGCGAGTCGGCGCCGGGCAGTGCCTCCCGTACGAGACCGGGCAGCAGGTCCATCGCCGCCGCCACGTCGTCGAACGTCTCCGGCCAGCGACCGGCGACCGGATCGGTCCCCCGCTGCTGCGGCAGTTCCCCGCCCCGCCGGTACTCGACATTGGCGACGGCGAAGCCCCGACGGGCCAGGAAGTCCGCGAACGGCGTGATGTGCTGCCGGTCGTACGGGGCCCGCCAGGCGCCGCCGTGCAGGACGACGACCAGCGGGGCCCGCTCCCGGCCGTCGCGCGGCGCGTAGAAGTCGATCACCTGGTCGGGGTGTTCGCCGTACGCCGCGGTTGCGTCGGGCACGACGGCCGGGTGGGCGAAGGCCGACTCGGCCTCGGCAGCGTCCCGTTCGGCTGAGGGGTCCGGCATGAGGGGACCAACCCTTCGGTGCGTACAGCCAATTGATCTAGCCGACGGGACGCTACCAGCCCTCAGGCCGGCACTTCTCCCGGCGTTTCCGCCAGGACTTGCGCCAGTACCCGGGCCGCTCGCTCCGCATCGGCGAAGCCCACATACAACGGTGTAAATCCGAACCGCAGGACGTCGGGACGGCGGAAATCACCGACCACACCACGCGCGATCAGCTGCCGCATCACCTCGCCGGCGCTCAAACCCCCGTCGCACCGCAGAGACACCTGGCTGCCCCGCTCGGCATGCGCCGCCGGGGTCACCGGCACGACCCGCCCCTCGGGCACGTACGCGTCCACGCACTCCAGGAAGAAGTCCGTCAGCGCGAGTGACTTTTCGCGCACGGTTTCGACGGCGACGCCGTCCCAGACGTCGAGCGCGGCCTCCAGCGCCAGCATGGACAGGATGTCGGGCGTGCCGACCCTGCCTCGTGCCGCACCGTCCGCCGGGGCATAACCGGGGGTCATGCCGAACGGGTCGGTGTGCGAGTTCCAGCCCGGGAGCGGGGAGTCGAATGCGGCCTGGTGGCGTTCGGCGACGTACAGATAAGCAGGCGAACCGGGCCCGCCGTTCAGGTACTTGTACGTACAGCCGACCGCGAAGTCGACGTGGTGCGCGTCGAGTCCGACCGGCAGCGCGCCCGCGCTGTGGCACAGGTCCCAGACGGCCAGGGCCCCGGCCGCGTGGGCGGCGGCGGTGAGTCCGGGCAGGTCGTGGAGGCGGCCGGTGCGGTAGTCGACGTGGTTGACGAGGACCGCGGCGGTGCGCGGGCCGAGGGCGGCCGGCAGGTCGGCGGGGGCGACGGGGACGAGCCGCTTGCCCGTCATCCTGGCCGCCGACTCGGCTATGTAGCCGTCCGTGGGGAAGGTCGTCGCGTCGACGAGTATCTCGTCCCGGGACTCCGGCGCCAGCCGGGCCGCAGCCACAACCGCCTTGAAGACATTGACGCTTGTCGAGTCGCCCACCACGACCTGACCGGCCGCGGCGCCGACGAGCGGCGCTATCCGGTCGCCGATGCGCTCGGGCGCGGTCCACCAGCCGCTCTCGTCCCAGGAGCGGATGAGCAGGTCGCCCCACTCACGGTTGATGACGTCGGCCACCCGCGCCGGTACGTGGCAGGGCAGCGCGCCCAGCGAATTGCCGTCCAGGTAGACGGCGGAGTCGTCGAGGGCGAAGAGCTCGCGCCGCTTGGCGAGTACGTCGGCGGCGTCCAGGGCCGCGGCCCGCCGCTGGAGATCGTCCCGGAGATCAGACATGGCTGCGCGCCGTCCACAGCTCGGGGAACACGTTCTTCGTGGCCCGCTTCTCCAGCCAGGCCACTCCGGCGGAGCCGCCGGTGCCGACCTTGGATCCCATGGCACGCCGGGTCGCAACGAGATGGTCGTTGCGCCATCGCCACACCAGTTCGCCCACATCGGTCAAGACCTCGCCCAGGCGCACGAGTTCGTCGTTCTGGTCGCCGCGGTAGACCTCGGCCCAGACCTCCTCGACCTCGGGCGAAGGCTCGTACTTCTGTGCCAGATCGCGGTCCAGCACACCGGCGGGCACCCGCAGGCCGCGCCGTGCGAGGAGCCGGAGCGTCTCGTCGTACAGGCCCGGCTGGTGCAGCGCCTTCTCCAGCTCGGCGTGCACACGCGGCGCACCGCGGTGCGGGACGAGCATCGAAGCGGACTTGTCGCCGAGCAGGAACTCCATCCGCCGGTACATCGCGGACTGGAACCCGGAGCCCTCGCCGAGCGCGCTGCGGTACGAGTTGAACTGCGCAGGGGTGAGGTGGGCGAGCGGTCGCCAGGAGGCGTTGAGCGCTTCGAGCTCACGCAGCGAGCGCTTGAGCGCGTCCATCGCGACCGGCAGATTGTCCTCGCGCAGCGCGGTGGCCGCGGTCTCCCACTCATGGACGATGACGGTGAACCACAGCTCCATGACCTGGGTCGTCACCAGGAAGACCATCTCGCCGGGATCGTCGGAGCGAGGGTGCTGGAGGTGGGTGAGCACATCCGCCTGGACGTAGTCCTCGTAGGGAGTAGTGCCCGCAAAATCCAGGTTCGGGGTCTCCGAACCTGCACCGGGGGCATCGGGGTATTGCGACATCGCTGTCTCCTCGACACGAACTTCCAGGTAGCGGTCCGCCCCTTCCTTGTCGGCTACGGAGCCCCGGTCCCTTCCCGGCATCATAAGACGAGCGCTCGACGGTCGGCCCTGTGAGGTGCGTCCCGTCTGCGGCGCAAGGCCTGGTGGTACGGCCTGGTAGTACGCCGCAGACGCGGGGAAGCCCGCGCCCGTACGCGTCCGTGAACGCGTGGGCGCGGGCTCCAGAAGGCGCTCCTGGCTCCTGGCTACCGCTCAGCCGAGAGTGTCGGCCGCCGCCGGGGAGGAGTCCCGCAGGAAGGCCGAGCAGCGCTCGTACTCCTCCTGCTCACCGATCGACTGCGCGGCGCGGGCGAGGGCGTGCAGCGCGCGCAGGAAACCGCGGTTCGGCTCGTGCTCCCACGGCACGGGACCGTGGCCCTTCCAGCCGGCGCGGCGCAGCGCGTCGAGGCCACGGTGGTAGCCCGTACGGGCGTATGCGTACGACTCGACGACCCGTCCGCTCTCGAATGCCTCGTCGGCGAGCTGGGCCCAGGCGAGCGAGGACGCGGGGTACTTCGCGGCGACATCGGTCGGCGCGGATCCGTGTCCGAGCAGTTCGCGCGGCTCCGGGTCGTCGGGCAGGTGGGTCGGGGGCGGTCCCCCGAGCAGGTCTTTGTGAATGGCCATGAGCTCCAGTCTGCCTGGCTCAGGGGCCGGGCGGCACCGCCGGGGGGCGAGGGCCGCCACCCGCACGCTCAAGCGGCGGTGCCGCCACCCCGCAGTGCACTTTGCACTCCGGCACATCGCGCTCCCGCTCCGGCTCCAGCACCCGCACCGTCGCCCAAGCGATCACCGCCCCCAGCACCAGCAGCCCCGCGCACATCGGCATCGCCCGCCGGAACGTCTCGCCGAACTCGGCCGCCGAGCGGTACGCCTCCGGGCCCATCCCGGCCAGCAGCGGCAGCGCCGCCACCGCGACCAGGCCGGCCGCGCGGGCTGCCGCGTTGTTGATACCGCTGGCCAGCCCCGCCCTGCCGGTACTGACGGAGGCCAGGACCGTCGCGGTCAGCGGCGCGACCAGGGTCACCATGCCCGAGCCCATCACGAGCATCGCGGGCAGCACATCGACGACGTACGACGCCCCCTCGCCCACGCGCAGCATCATCAGCATCCCCGCCGCGCACAGCAGGGGGCCGACGGTGAGGGGGATGCGCGGGCCGATCCGCTGGGCCACTTCGCCGGACTTCGCGGACAGGAACAGCATCAGCACGGTGGTGGGGAGCAGCGCCGTACCGGCCTGAAGGGCGGAGTAGCCGACGACGACCTGGAGCTGGAGGGCGGTGAGGAAGAAGAAGCCGCTGAACGCCGCGTATACGCACAGCGTCACGAGGTTGATGGCGCTGAACTGCCGCGACGCGAAGATCGTCAGCGGCATCATCGGGGCGGCCCGCTCCTTCTCGACGTACAGGAAGCCCGCCCCCAGCACGATCCCGACGGCCGCGGAACCGACCACCAGCGCCGACGCGCCCCGCTCCGGCGCCTCGATCAGGGCGTACGTCACGAGCCCGAGAGCCAGCGCGGCGAGCCCGGCACCCAGCACGTCGAAGCGGCCGTGCGCCTGCGGGTCCTTCGACTCCGGTACGTGCTTGAGCGCGACGGGGACACAGAGCGCGGCCAGCGGCACGTTGAGCAGGAACACCCAGCGCCAGCCGGGACCGTCGACCAGCCAGCCGCCGAGGAAGGGCCCGACAGCCGCTCCGACCCCGCCGAGCCCGGACCACAGACCGACCGCGCGTGCACGGTCGTCGGGGTGGAACGAGGCCTGGATGATCGCGAGGGAGCCGGGCGTGAGCAGCGCACCGCCGACGCCCTGCAGGGCGCGTGCGACGATCAGGATCCCGGCGTTCGGCGCCAGTCCGCACAGCAGCGAGGCCACCGCGAACCACACCACACCGATCACAAAGATCTTCCGCCGCCCGAACCGGTCGCCGAGCGCTCCGCCGAGCAGGATCAGCCCGGCGAGGGCCAGCATGTAGGCGTTGACGGTCCACTGGAGTGCGGCCAGATCGGCGTCCAGGTCCTTGCCGATGCGGGGCAGGGCGACGCTGACGACGGTGGAGTCCAGCATCGCCATGCTGGAGCCGAGGACGGTCGTCAGCACCACCCAGCGCCCGGTACGGGTGCCGAGCCTGATGTCCATAGCAGGATCATCCTCGCCCGGGCCGCGGCGCGCAGGTGGACAGGAGAGCCGTCGGGCCCGGCACCTCCGAGGAGGAACCGGGCCCGACGTGCCTGGCGTAATTGCCCGAGTTACTTCAGCTTGGTGCCCGTGGAGCGCAGGTTCGCGCATGCCTCGGTGACGCGCTTGGCCATCGACGCCTCGGCAAGCTTCCCCCAGGTACGCGGGTCGTACGTCTTCTTCGAGCCGACCTCGCCGTCGACCTTCAGGACGCCGTCGTAGTTGCGGAACATGTGGTCCGCGACCGGGCGGGTGAAGGCGTACTGGGTGTCGGTGTCGAGGTTCATCTTCACGACGCCGTTCTCCAGCGCGGTGGCGATCTCTTCGGCCGTGGAGCCGGAGCCGCCGTGGAAGACGAAGTCGAACGGAGACGCCTTGCCGTACTTCTCGGCGACGCCCGCCTGGAGGTCCTTGAGCAGCTCGGGGCGGAGCACGACGTTGCCCGGCTTGTAGACGCCGTGCACGTTGCCGAAGGAGGCGGCCAGCAGGTAGCGGCCCTTCTCACCCAGGCCGAGCGCCTCGGCGGTGCGGAGCGCGTCGTCGACGGTCGTGTAGAGCTCGTCGTTGATCTCGTGGCTGACGCCGTCCTCTTCACCGCCGGTCGGGGTGATCTCGACCTCAAGGATGATCTTCGCGGCGGCGGCCTTCGCGAGCAGCTCCTGGCCGATGGCCAGGTTGTCGGCGAGGGTCTCGGCGGAGCCGTCCCACATGTGGGACTGGAAGAGCGGGTTCTGGCCCTTGGCGACGCGCTCGGCGGAGATGTCGATCAGCGGACGTACGTACGTGTCCAGCTTGTCCTTGGGGCAGTGGTCCGTGTGCAGCGCGATGGTCACCGGGTACTTTTCGGCGACGATGTGCGCGAACTCGGCGAGCGCGACGGCGCCGGTCACCATGTCCTTGGAGTACTGGCCGCCCAGGAACTCGGCGCCGCCGGTGGAAATCTGGATGATGCCGTCGCTCTCGGCCTCCGCGAATCCGCGCAGCGCCGCGTGCAAGGTCTGGGTCGAGGTCACGTTGATGGCCGGGTAGGCGAACTTGCCTGCCTTCGCCCGGTCGAGCATCTCGTTGTAGACCTCGGGGGTTGCGATGGGCATCTGTCCGCTCCTTGTGATGTGCGGGTAGTGGTGCTGGGCCCTGACCTGGGGGCGACGTCATCGTCGCCCCCATCTTTCCAGACTCTCGCCAGGACTCCACCGCGGTGTACCGCACGGACATGAGTGAGGGGCGGGCTGTTTCACGTGAAACAGCCCGCCCCTCACAAAATCCCAGGTCAGTCCTGGTAACGCCCCGGTCAGCCGAGGTCGAGATCCGCCAGCTGGTACCCCGTGAGGTACGGAAGCCCGGCCTCCGCGATGGCTCCGGCCGCGCCGCGGTCGACGATCGTCGCCACCGCGACAACCTCGCCACCGGCCTCCCGGACCGCCTCGACGGCGGTCAGCGGGGAGCCGCCCGTGGTCGAGGTGTCCTCGACGACCAGGCAGCGGCGGCCCTTGACGTCTGCGCCCTCGATGCGGCGCTGCATGCCGTGCGCCTTCTGCGCCTTGCGTACGACGAAGGCGTCCAGGCGCCGGCCGCGTGCGGCGGAGGCGTGCAACATCGACGTCGCGACCGGGTCGGCGCCCAGCGTGAGGCCGCCGACGCAGTCGAAGTCGAGGTCCGCGGTCAGGTCCAGCATCACCTGGCCGACCAGCGGTGCGGCCTCGCCGTCCAGCGTGATCCGGCGCAGGTCGATGTAGTAGTCGGCCTCGATGCCGGATGACAGGGTCACCTTGCCGTGCACCACGGCCTTGTCCTTGATCTGCTGGAGCAGCTCACCACGTACGTCAGTCATGCCCATGAGCTTAAAGCCGCCGCACTAGAGCCGCCGCCAGGTCCAGGTGGTCGCGATCTCCAGCGGTTCGATCGGTGTCACGAACTGCGGGGTCGTATTCAGACCGTTCGGCGGCCCGGACTGCGGCTCCACGCACACGGCCTCGGGCTGCTTGTCGTAGATGACGACCCACTCGGCGCGGCTGGCCACCTTCAGCTCCAGCTGACCCGGCCAGGTGAGGGTGACGTCCACGCCGTACGGCATTCCGAAGCAGTCGTCCCACGGGCCGGGCGCGGGGTCGATACGCCGCCCGGTCGGGATGTGGTCGTCGCCGCGTTCCTCCTGCCAGGCAGGTGTGAAGTCCACCTGGACGTCCTCGCCGCCGAGGTTGCGCAGGAACCAGGGGTGCCAGCCGGCCTGCGCCGGGAAGGAGTCGCCGTACGTCTCGATCCCCATGGCCAGGGTGAGCGAGTCCTCGGCCAGCTCGAAGGTCTGGGTGACCCGGCCCGGGTACGGCCATGGGTCGGCGAGGTCGTACGTGAACGCGGCCTCGCTCTTCTCGGCGCGGGCGGTGCGCCAGGCGGTGTCGCGACCGGTGCCGTGGATGGCGTGGGGCGGTGAGTTGAGCGGCAGTTGGTGCAGGGTCGCGCCGTTGCGGAACTGCCCGTGCTCGGTGCGGCCGCACCACGGCACCATGGGGAAGCAGCCGTACCGGTCGCCCTGCCGCAACAGCTCGGTGCCGCCGATGCGGAGGCCGGTCATGCGGCAGCCGTTGTCCTGGGCGATGGTCAGTTCGGTGTCGCCCGCCGTCAGTCGCGTCTGTTGGATGCTCACGCTCCGACCCTATGGGCTGGGGGAGGGGGTGCGTGGTGCGGTTGCCTGCGGCGCTCCCCCACTACCGCCTCCGCCGCAGCACCCGCCCCACCACCACCGCCGACGCCAGCGCAATCGCCGCCGCCGGTGCGATCCAGCGCAGGGTGGCGCTGGTCGACGTCGCCTGGGGCGCCGGTACCGGGGCGTAACGCCCGCGCGGTGGCGCGTGGTCGACCTCTTCCGCGCTGCGCCCGATCATGGTGCGCCGCGCATGAGCCGCCTCGGCGGGCGGCTCGCTGGGGGCAGGCACTCCCGGTACGTCCGCCATAGCGTCGAGCCCCGGCGGCGGCACCTCGGTGTCGAACACGGACTCACGCGGTTCCGCGGGGGAAGCGGGGGCAGCCTCCTCCGGGCCACCCTCCGAGTCCGCCTCGGCCCCCGCGTCGGCATCGCCCCCGGCGTCGGCCTCGGCCCCCGCGTCGGCATTGGCGTCCGCATCCGCAACCGCCTCCCGCCCCGCCTCATCCACCAGCCTCGCGGTGAACCGGTCCAGCAGCCGATGCGCCGCAGCCAGCGTCGTCTCCGCATCCTGCTCCGCGATGCGGCCCTCGCCACTGGCCGTCCCGGCGTACGTCACGGTCGTACCCCTACCGCCACCGCCGCCGTCATCACCCTCCGCCAACCCCACCGTCAACGCCAGCTTCACCGCACCCGTGCCGCGCGCTTCCGTGCCCTCGCCTTCGACATCGAAGCGGCCGTCGGGCCGGGGGGAGACGCGCAGGGTTCCGCGGTACGTGATCGTGTGGCCGCCGACGCGGAGTTTCAGGCGCCCCGAGAGCGGCCCGGACGCCGTGTCGGCGTCCTGCTGAAGCCCCGGGACGCAGTGAGCGACGCGGGCGGGGTCCCCCAGCGTCTGTCGCAGGGCCTCTGCCGGAACCGGAACGAACACCTCATGCTCCATGGGCCCGAGCCTACTCACGCACACCCGCCCGCACCCGCCTCTGCGCGGAATCCGCACGCGCCGCCCAGCCGATACACCGCCCAGTCCGCGTACCGCCCGGCCCATGCCCCGCCAAGCCGGTGCACCGCTCAGCCCGTGTACCGCGGGTGCACCAGCGTCGAAGCCGGCACCCCCCGCACCCGAGCCCCCTCCGCCGACCGTTCCCCCGCCCTGAGCGCCTCCGGCGTCAGCGACCGGAGCCGGGGCGCATTCGCCGCGAGGGCGAGCTCAGGGGGCGTACCTCTCGCGGCGAGTACGAAGCCCCAGTCGTCCGGGGCCGCCGCCGCGCCCGACGCGCGGTCGGGCCCCGCGGTGAAACCGGAGAGGCGGCCGGCCGCACGGTACGGGCGGGTCCGCAGGCCGGCCGCCCGCAGCGTCGCATCCACCGTCCAGTAGACGCGCGGCCGCGTCGCGAGCGGCCCCGCGTGGACGACCAGCCGCCCGCCGCCCGCCAGGACGCGCGACGCGAGCCCGTAGAACTCCTGGGAGTAGAGCTTCGTGCTGGGCGTAATGCCGGGATCGGGCAGATCCGAGATCACCACGTCGTACGGCGCCTCCCCCGGCCCCTCCTCCCGAAGCCAGGTGAACGCGTCGGCATTGGTGACCCTCAGCCTCGGATCCCGGTGGGCGTGCCGGTTCAGCGCGGACAGGGCGGGGTCGGTGCGGGCGAGCCGCACGACGCCGGGGTCGAGTTCGATCATCGTCAGCGACTCGACGTCCGGGTAGCGCAGGACCTCGCGCGCCGCGAGCCCGTCACCGCCGCCCAGGATCAGCACGCGCGCGTGACGCCCGCGCATCACGGGGTGGACGAGCGCCTCGTGGTACCGGTACTCGTCGCGGCCGCTGATCCGCAGCCGCCCGTCGAGGAAGAGACCGAGCGGCCCGCGCGGACTCCCGGTGACGACGACCTCCTGCACGTCGGTCTGTACGGCGATGCGCACCTGCGCCCCGTACACCGAACGCCGCGCCGCCCGCTCGAAGTCGTCGACGAGGACGGTCGCGGTGGCGAGCAGGGCAAGAACGACGGCATTCGCGACGATCAGCAGCCAGCGCGACCGCGGCGTCAAGTCCCGCCGGAACAGCAGCAGGACCAGGGCCCCGCCCGCCACCGTATTGACCGCCCCAGTCACCAGCGCACCGGTCAACTGCCCGGCCAGCGGCAGCAGAAGGAACGGGAAAGCCAGCCCCCCGGCCAGCGCCCCGACGTAATCGGCGGCGAAGAGATCCGCCACATCACCGCTCGCGTCCCCGCTCTCGCCGCGCCTGGCCATCCGCTGGATCAGTGTCATCAGCAGCGGAATCTCGGCGCCGATGAGGACACCGATCGTCAGCGAGAAGGCGACCAGCACATACCGCGCCCCGCCGACCCAGGCGAAGGTCGCATAGAGCACCAGCGCCGAACACCCGCCGACCAGCGCCAACGCCGCCTCGACCAGCCCGAATCCGAACGCGGCGTGGCAGCGCAGCCGCTTGGCGAGCAGAGAGCCGATCCCCATGGCGAAGACCATCACCGAAAGCACGACGGACGCCTGGGTGACGGAGTCGCCGATCAAGTAGGAGGCGAGAGCGACCAGTTCGAGTTCGTAGACGAGTCCGCACGCGGCGCAGATGAACACCACGCCCAGCACCAGGAATCGGCCGGTCCGCGGCCGCACAGGCAGGGGCGCCGCGGCTACCGGCTTCGTCTGCAGCACTGGCATTTCGATCACCATGCGAACGCTACGTCACAGTTGGCTCACTGCCCGTCACCCACAAGGGTGCAACTACAGTGCGACAGGCATACGCGCGCCGACTCGTGACCGCGTGGCCACCAGCCGCCCCTCCTGCGGGTACGCATGCCACGTACGCCACCGCACCTGCCCCTCGTGCCGCTGCGCGAGCATCGCGGTGAACGCGTGCGGGCTGCCGGGGAATGTGCCCGCGAGGCCGTTGGGGTGGTCGGCGACCAGCGCGAGGAGTTCCTGCGCGCGCCCCGCGAACTGGCCCTGCGAGAGCGTCTCGACGCGCGCCGCGAATTCGTACTCCCACTCCCCGAACCTCTTTGCCACCCCGAGCGGCAGCGGCGTACTGCTGCCCGGCATGCAGGCGACGGTCTCGGAGCAGGCGTTTCCGGCCTCGTCCAGGAGCACTTGGTGGGACGCGCCGAGGAGTCTCAACTGGAGTGTGGCGCAGCCGAGTTGGAGATCGAGCACAGCAAGGGCGGGCAGCGGCTCCCGACCCAGCGCCCACGCCAGATCGGCGGCACGCGTGTCGGTATAGGCGGTCTTGAGTGTCGTGAGCATGTGTGGGCTCCGCAAACAGGCGTTTGGAAGGGTGGACCGGGGTCACCCGGGAGGTGTGTTCAGCGGATTCGGGGGACCGCCCGCTCGGGTCCACATGAGGTCCGAGGGCTGATGTTCTGCACAGCGAGAGAATCACGAAGCGCGCGCCGCTCATAGCATTTTTACCCAACTTGAAAGGGTTTCCACCCCCTCGGGGGCCAAGCAGTTCAACTGTTCAACAAGAAAGCGCCCGGCGGGAGTTAACCGCCGGGCGCCTGATGTGGTGCATGACTGATGCGAAGGGTGGTACGCGGATACGCGGACCGGCAACTGCCCCGTGTCAGTCGCCACGTCAGTGCGCCGCGTCAGTCGCCACCACCACCGCCACCGCCGCATCCACCACCACCGCCACAGGAGTGGCCCCCGCCGCCCTCCCACCAGCTGCCGCCGCCGCTGTGACTGCCGGACCGGTTCCGTCCGCCGCGCCGTCCCGCGGACCTGGTCAGCGCCACGATCACCACCGCCACAGCGACCAGTACGAACAATGCGAACTCCATGCCCCTCACCGACTTTCCGATCCCCCGAAGCGAGGCACTCGCTTCTTGCTTCTTGCGTGACAGGGGGATGCCCTCGGCCATCCGCAGCCAAAGCAGACTTGAGCAACTCCAGAGGTTCGGCCCAGGATGGCCGCCATGACGAGGCCGAACGAACGACCGCTGCTCAACCGCCGACTCGCCGAATTCGGTACGACGATCTTCGCCGAGATGTCGGCGCTGGCCCTGACAACGGGCTCGATCAACCTGGGCCAGGGCTTCCCCGACACCGACGGCCCCGAGGAGGTCAGGGAGGCGGCGGTCCGCGCGCTGCGCGAAGGCCGCGGCAACCAGTACCCGCCGGGCCCCGGCATCCCCGAGCTGCGCACCGCCGTCGCGAACCATCAGCAGCTCCGCTACGGCCTGACGTACGACCCCGACACCGAGGTCCTCGTCACCGCCGGCGCGACCGAGGCGATCGCCGCGTCCCTGCTCGCCCTGCTGGAGCCGGGCGACGAGGTCATCGCGCTGGAGCCGTACTACGACTCGTACGCCGCATGCATCGCGATGGCGGGCGGCACGCGTGTCCCGGTCACCCTTCGCCCGCACGACGGTTCGTACCGTCTCGATCTGGACGAGCTCCGGGCCGCCGTGACGCCCCGCACTCGCCTCATCCTCCTCAACACCCCGCACAACCCCACCGGCACCGTCCTCACCCGCGAGGAGCTCGCGGCCGTCGCCGGGCTCGCCGTCGAGCGCGACCTGATCGTCGTCACGGACGAGGTCTACGAGCACCTGGTCTTCGAGGGCGAGCACATCCCGCTCGCCTCGTTCCCCGGAATGCGCGAGCGTACGGTCACGATCTCGTCGGCGGGCAAGACGTTTTCGTTCACGGGGTGGAAGGTCGGCTGGATCACCGCAGCGCCGGCGCTGCTGGCGGCGGTCCGGTCGGCGAAGCAGTACCTGACGTTCGTGTCCGCAGGGCCTTTCCAGTACGCGGTGGCGGAGGCGCTGCGCCTGCCCGAGGCGTACTTCACCGCCCTGCGCGACGACTTGCGGGCCAAGCGCGACTTGCTGTCGGCGGGACTTGCGGATGCGGGCTTCGAGGTTTACCGGCCTGCCGGTACGTACTTCGTCACGACCGATATCCGGCCCTTCGGAGAGGACGACGGCTTCGCGTTCTGCCGCGCGCTGCCGGAGCGGTGTGGGGTGGTCGCGATTCCCAATGCGGTGTTCTACGACCATCGGGGGGAGGGCTCGCCCTTCGTGCGATTCGCATTCTGCAAGAGCTTCGACGTCCTCCGGGACGCGGTGGCGCGGCTGAAGGGGCTGGCGGGGTAGTGACTTTTCCCCACCCCGCCCCTTCCCGGCTGTGACATTTTGCGGCCGCCGCCGCGTGGGGCTCCGCCCCAGACCCCGGTCCTCAAACGCCGGACGGCTGAAGGATTCAGCCGTCCGGGGGGCCTGGGGGCTTGCCCCCAGTTCGGGAAGGGGCGGGTAGGGGAAACAGCCCCCGCAGGGCACGCCCGGCGTCCGGTACGCCCACTCGGCCGCCCCCCGCTCGCGCCCCCTCCCTCCTCCGCCCATCGTCGGGTTGTCCGACCCGCGCATCCGGAGGTAGGTGCACCGTGTCCGTCGACACCGTTGACAGCGTCGACACCGCGGAGAGAGCCATCGGCCGGCCCGCGCCCGCAATCCGCACCGCCCTGCGCCGCGCCGCCCCCGCGCTCGCGCTCTTCGCCGCCGTCCGGCTGGCCGGGCTCCTCGCCGTTGCCCTCACCTCCTGGCACGTCGGCAAGAACCCGCTCACGCGGCTCGGCGACATCTGGGACTCGCGGTGGTACACGGCAATCGCCGCCCACGGCTACGGCCACCGCACCCTCACCTTCGCCGACGGCGTCGTCCAGAGCGACCTGGCCTTCTTCCCGCTCTACCCCGCCCTGATCCGGACACTCACCACCCTCGTCCCCGTCCCGCTCTCATCGGCCGCCGCCGGACTCCTGATCGCCTGGGCCGCGGCAGCCGCAGCCGCCTGCGGCATCTACCTGATCGGCGAGCGCCTGTACGGCCGGCCCACCGGCACGCTGCTGGTCCTGCTCTGGGCCCTGCTCCCGCACTCGGTCGTGCTGACCATGGCGTACACGGAGCCGGTGCTCGCCGCCTTCGCCGCCTGGTCGCTGTACGCCGTGCTCAGCGGCCGCTGGCTCTGGGCCGGCACCCTGGCCGCGCTGGCCGGTCTGGCCAGGCCCAACGGCATCGCCGTCGCGGCGGCGGTGGGCGCGGCAGCGGCGTACGAACTGTGGAAGCGCCGTGGCCGTATGCCCTGGCAGATCTGGACCGGCGCCGCCGTCGCGCCGCTCGGCTGGTGCGGCTTCGTGCTGTGGGTGGGGGCCGGGCGGGGCGACCCGCTGGGCGGGTATTTCGCGGTACAGGCCGACTGGACCTCGCGCTTCGACTTCGGCGCCGGGTCACTGCGCTTCGTACGCCACCTGCTGCTCGCCCCCGAGCGGCTGTCGTTCGCGATGGTGCTGGTGATCGTCGCGGCAGGGCTGGTGCTGTTTGCGCTGTTCCTGCTGGACCGTCCGCCGCTGCCGCTGCTCGTCTACACGGCCGTACTGGTGCTGATCACGATCGGCGGCTCCGGCTTCTTCGAGTCCAAGGCCCGCTTCCTGCTGCCCGCCTTCCCGCTGCTGATCCCCCTCGCGGGCGCCATGGCAAAAGCCCGGCCCCGAGCCGCGGTCGTGGTGACCGCCGCCCTGGCCGGGCTTTCGCTGAGTTACGGGACGTATCTGGTGACGATCGCCCCGGTGCCTTTGTAGGACAGCCCTTTGCAGGACCGCCCGTAGTGGGACCGCCCGTAGTGGGGCCGCCCGTAGTGGGGCCGCCCGTTCAGGCGTCGCTGTCGCCGTCGCCGTCTCCGTCGCCCGCGGCGGAGTCGACGTCCTTCTCCAGGCCGAGCTGCTCGACGAGCCACTTGTCGAACTCGATCGAGGCCCGCACCCAGCTGACCGTCGACGACACGAAGTGCTCAAGGCTGACGCCGGTGCCGATCAGCATCTGCGCCTCACCGATGAGGCGGACGGTGCCGTCGTCGTGGGTGTGGCTGTAGACCTTGGGCCACAGCGTGCGGCGGTTCCAGTCGTCGATCAGCTCAAGGAGCTGGATCTTCTCCTCGATCTGATGCGGACGGTCGTAGAAGGTGCGGACGGAGAAGACCTGCTGGTCGTCCTCGCCGCGGAACATGAAGTACGTACGGAATTCCTCCCACGGCGCGGCGAGGTCGCCCTCGTCGTCGACGACGTACTTCAGCTCCATCTGCTCGAGCAGCTGCTTGACGAGGTCCTGGTCGGGGACGACGGGGCCCGTCGGCCCTTCCGGCTGCGGTTCGGGCTGGCCCCCGAAGTTCGGAATCGAGGAGGGGTCAATAGACATCGCTGGGTACTCCTGAGGATGGCATGCCGTTACTTCTATCGACCCTAGCCCCGATTGCCGTCCGGCAACGCTCCGCCCTGAATCCGCCGGGCCCCGAGTCGGCCCTTACCGCGCACTACAGCGTCTTGACCGGCGCCCGGCCCACGATCAGGCCGTCCCCCGCCACATCCACCCGCACCGTGTCGCCATCCGTGACCTCGCCCGCGAGGATCTCCTTCGCGAGCCGGTCCCCGATCGCCGTCTGGATGAGGCGGCGCAGGGGCCGTGCGCCGTACGCCGGGTCCATGCCCTTGTCCGCCAGCCAGGCCAGTGCGGCCGGGGTGATGTCGAGGGTGAGGCGGCGGTCGGCGAGCCGCTTGGCGAGGCGCCCGGTCTGGAGCTCGGCGATGTGCGCCAGCTCGTCCTTCGACAGCGCCGAGAAGACGACCAGGTCGTCGAGACGGTTGAGGAATTCCGGCTTGAAGGAGGCCCGTACGATCTCCAGGACCTGCTGCTTCTTCTCTTCCTCGCTGGATTGGGGCATCTCCCTGCTCGAACGAAGTTGAGAGCTTGGGGAAGGCTCGACAAGGCTGTGCCCACTCAAGAACTGGCTGCCGAGGTTCGAGGTCAGGACGAGGATGGTGTTGCGGAAGTCGACCGTCCGGCCCTGGCCGTCGGTGAGGCGGCCGTCGTCGAGGACCTGGAGCAGGATGTCGAAGACCTCCGGGTGCGCCTTCTCGACCTCGTCGAGGAGTACGACGCTGTACGGGCGCCTGCGCACCGCCTCCGTGAGCTGGCCGCCCTCCTCGTAGCCGACGTAGCCGGGAGGAGCGCCCACCAGCCGGGCCACGCTGTGCTTCTCGCCGTACTCGCTCATGTCGATGCGGACCATGGCCCGCTCGTCGTCGAAGAGGAAGTCCGCGAGCGCCTTCGCCAGCTCGGTCTTGCCGACACCGGTCGGGCCGAGGAAGAGGAACGAGCCCGTCGGGCGGTCGGGGTCGGCGATTCCGGCGCGTGTGCGGCGTACCGCGTCCGAGACCGCCCGGACCGCCTCGTGCTGCCCGATGAGCCGCCGGCCCAGCTCGTCCTCCATGCGCAGCAGTTTCTGCGTCTCGCCTTCGAGGAGCCGCCCGGCCGGGATGCCGGTCCAGGAGCCGACCACGTCCGCGATGTCGTCGGGGCCGACCTCCTCCTTGACCATGGTGTCGGTACGGACCTCCGCCTCGGCGGCCGCGGCCTCCTCCAGCTCCCGCTCCAGGCCGGGGATCTCCCCGTACAGCAGCTTGGATGCGGTGTCGAAGTCGCCGTCGCGCTGGGCGCGCTCGGCCTGGCCGCGCAGTTCGTCGAGCTTCTCCTTCAGCTCACCGACGCGGTTGAGGCCCTGCTTCTCCTTCTCCCAGCGGGCGTTGAGGCCGCGCAGCTCCTCCTCCTTGTCGGCGAGGTCGCGGCGGAGCTTCTCCAGGCGCTGCTTGCTCGCCGGGTCGGATTCGTTCTTGAGCGCGAGCTCCTCCATCCGCAGCCGGTCGACGGCGCGCTGGAGCTCGTCGATCTCGACGGGTGACGAGTCGATCTCCATACGGAGCCGGGACGCGGCTTCGTCGACGAGGTCGATGGCCTTGTCGGGGAGGAAGCGCGACGTGATGTACCGGTCGGAGAGCGAGGCGGCCGCGACCAGCGCGGAGTCCGCGATCTGCACCTTGTGGTGGGCCTCGTACCGCCCCTTGAGCCCCCGCAGAATGGCGATCGTGTCCTCGACGGTCGGCTCGGCGACCAGCACCTGCTGGAAGCGGCGCTCCAGGGCGGCGTCTTTCTCGATCCGCTCCCGGTACTCGTCGAGGGTCGTCGCACCGACCATGCGGAGCTCGCCGCGGGCCAGCATCGGCTTGAGCATGTTGCCCGCGTCCATCGCGGAGTCGCCGCCCGCGCCCGCGCCGACGACGGTGTGCAGCTCGTCGATGAAGGTGATGATCTGGCCGTCGCTCTCCTTGATCTCGGAGAGGACGGTCTTCAGCCGCTCCTCGAACTCGCCGCGGTACTTGGCCCCGGCGACCATCGCGCCGAGGTCGAGCGCCACCAGCCGCTTGTTCTTGAGCGACTCGGGCACGTCGCCCTTGATGATGCGCTGGGCGAGCCCCTCGACGACGGCCGTCTTGCCGACGCCCGGCTCACCGATCAGCACCGGGTTGTTCTTCGTACGCCGCGACAGCACCTGTACGACGCGGCGGATCTCCTGGTCCCGGCCGATGACCGGGTCGAGCTTGCCTTCGCGCGCGGCGGCCGTGAAGTCGGTGCCGAACTTCTCCAGGGCCTTGTACTGGCCCTCCGGGTCGGGTGTGGTCACCCGGCGACCTCCCCTGATCTTTTCGAACGTGTCGAGGAGCTTCTTGGCAGTAGCCCCCTCCGCGGAGAGTACGTCCCCGGCCTTGCCGCCCTTGGCCGCGATGCCGATGAGCAGGTGCTCGGTGGAGAGGTAGTCGTCGCCGAGCTCCTTCGCCCGCTGGTTGGCGTCGGCGATGACGGCCAGCAGCTCGCGATTGGGCTGGGGCGGGGCGACGGTGGCCCCGGTGACGCTGGGCAGCGCGGCGAGCAGCCGCTCGGCTCCGCCGCGTACGGCCGCCTGGTCCGCGTCCACGGCGGCCAGCAGGTCGATGATGTTCGCGTTGTCCTCGCCCGCGAGCAGGGCCAGCAGCAGATGCCCGGGGGTCAGGTCCGCATGTCCGTCCTTTACGGCGCGATTGCTCGCCGCCTGGATCGCATCCCGGCTCTTGTTGGTCAGCTCTGCGTCCACGTGCGCTCTCTCCTCCTTGCGAACCCTGGTGAACCCTTGCGAAGCAGGCCAATCACCAGCTATGACTCATTCAGCGTGCACAAAGTTGAGTCTATTCCACTCAAGCTTGAGACGGTAGTGACCGGACCCCGGACCCCCGGGGCTACGCTTCCAGGCATGCCCATCGACGTACGCAACCCCAGCCCGGAGTACCTGGCCTTCTGGCGCGAGCGCCACCTCTGCACGCTCACGACCCTGCGCCCGAACGGCTCACCGCACGTCGTGCCGGTCGGAGTGACGTACGACCCGGAGGCGGGGCTCGCCCGCGTCATCACCAACAAGAACAGCACGAAGGTCGCCAATGTGCAGGCAGCGGGCGAGCTGGGCGCGCAGGTCGCCGTCTGCCAGGTGCAGGGCGGGTACTGGGCGACGCTCGAAGGGCGCGCGGTGGTCCGTACGGAGCCGGACGTGATCGCGGACGCGGTACGCCGCTACGCGGAGCGGTACGAGCGGATGCCGTCCCCGAACCCGGACCGCGTACTGATCGAGATCGCCCTGGAGAGGGCACTGGGCCGCGCGCCACTTCCCGAATGAAAACACCTGGGCGCAGCTGAGACCGACCGGATCGGCTGAGCTCGGCCGAGGTCGGCGGGGATCGGCCGGGCGCAGCACAACGGCGCCATCGTGTTCAGGTCCACGATGGCGCCGTTGTGTGGGGGAGCGCCTGGGCGATTTTTAACGACGGGGGAATCGCGTCAGGCGCTGCGGGGGGTGGCGGTGCTGGCATTTGGCTCGATCAGCTGGTGGTCCCGCTGGTCGAGATTGACGAAAACCATGCCGTAGCGCACGGCACAGCGAACGGGTTGTGGAGCCCCCCGGGGCTTGCGGAGGCACCGATAGGCACGGACGTCCTCGTCCTCTTCGCGCGCGACCAGGATCGGTTCGCCGAACAGGGTGACCATCAGCGAATCGCCACGGTGGGGAATGGCCGTGACAAGGTCGATGAAGTGCCAGCCCGAGCGGTAGGCAGTGGCCATTTCGCGCCTGAAGGTACGGTCGTCCGGTGGAACGGTCATGCGTCCGACTTGGCCGGTGTGGTGTCCCAGCCCGAGTCCAACGACCCGGCCTGGACCACATCCCAGCCCGAGTCCAACGACCCGGCCTGGACCACATCCCAGCCGGAGTCCGGCGGGCTTTCCGCTCGGGCGTTGCCCGAAACAAGGCCGGCGCCACTCATCGCCCCGAAGGCCACGGCCGCGGAGAAAAGACCGGCAAGCACCGAGCGAAGCATTCTCTTGTACATAGTCGGCTTCGTCCTCACTTGATGGATTCCTCTCCCCCGCGTCACAAGACGATGGCTCATTCAGGCACGTCAGTGCCACAGGAACGATGCATCATGTTCCTGCACGTTCAGGACCCTGGGGGGTGGAGATTTGCCAGTATTCAGCTCAAACCCGACACATGCCCATGCCGTGACTGAATTGTGCGACGAGGGGGCGCGACTTTACGCCAGTGCATTGGGGACCGGACGCATCCCCCGCGCGGAGGTGGAACCTGCCCCCTGCCTCCTGGAGTTCGCCCTGCTTCATCCCGACCCGGACGACCCGAACTGGCTCCGCCCTGTTCCGCCCTCCGCCGTTCTCGCACAGCGCCTTCACCCCCTGGAACGCGAGATCCAGGAGCGTAGACGGCTCTCGGTCGAGCTCACCGATGCTTTCGAGCCGTTCATGGCCATCAGTGCCCAGAGTCCGGCGCCCACTCATGCCATCACCGTGCTGGAGGGGTTCGACCGGATCAACGGTGCGCTCAACCTCGCGACCGCCGAGTGCCACAGCGAGATGCTCACGGTTCAGCCCGGCGGCGGCCGGAGCGCGAATGTGCTGACGCAAGCGCTGGAACGCGACCGGCCGCTGATAGAACGCGGCGTTCGCATTCGCACCCTTTACCAGCACACCGTCCGGCACAGCCAGGGCACGCTCGCCTACGCGGAGCGCCTGGCCGACGGCAAGCTGGAGATACGTACGCTCGAAGAGCTCTTCGGCCGCCTGATCATCTTCGACCGCACGGTCGCCTTCATACCCGCGCGCGACGACCGCCAAGTCGCCCTGGAACTGCGCCACCCGGGCCTGGTCGACTACCTCGCCGCAGTCTTCGAGCAGTTCTGGCAGCGCGCGGTCCCCCTCCAGGAGCAGGTCTCGTACAGCCACACCCCCGACGGCATATCCGGCGTACAGCGCTCAATAGCCAAACTGCTCGTGGAGGGTTACGTGGACGAGGCCATCGCCCGCCGCCTCGGCATGAACGTCCGCACCTGCCGGGCCCACATAGCCAAGCTCGCGGCCACCCTCGGCAGCGGCAGCCGCGCTCAACTCGGCTTCCTCATCGCACAGTCGGAAATCCTCGACCAAGATCACTGAAAGCACCACAGCCCTCCGTTGCCCGGGCGCCGACCCCATGGCATGATCACGCCCGGCGCTCCCCCCACACTCCTGGTGCCCTCAGACCGGACCGAGAGCGATCCCCAACTCCATGCCTCAGCGTCTCCGCGCTGCCTTCGCGACCGCTGCCGTGCTCGGCACAGCCGTCGCCGGCATCGCCCTGCCCACCACCGCCGCGCAGGCCGCGGTCACTTGCGCCGACGGCGTGTGGAAGGCGACGTACTACCCCAACACGTCCTTCTCCGGTACGCCGAAGCTCACCGCCTGCGACACGTCGATCAACGAGAACTACGGCACCGGCGACCCCGCCGGAGTCACCCTCCCCAACGACGACTTCACCGTCCGCTGGTCCACGACCCGCGACTTCGGCTCCGGCGGCCCCTTCGCCTTCAGCACCGAGGTACGTGACGGCATACGCGTGTACGTCGACGGGGTACGCAAGGTCGACGTCTGGAAGAACGTCTCCACCACCCAGAACAAGACCGTCAACCTCACCATCCCCAAGGGCCGTCACACGATCCGCGTCGACTTCGTCGCCTGGACCGGCTACGCCAACGTCAAGTTCGCGTACGCGCCCAGGACCTCGGCGGCTGTCGACACCGTCAAGCCCCTCGCCCCGACCGGAGGTTCGTCCACGTACTCGACCTCCACCTACCGGGCGACCGTCAAGTGGGCGCGCAACAAGGAGATGGACCTCGCCGGTTACCGGGTCAAGCGCTGCTCGGACCAGTGCACCTGGAAGACCGTGAACGGCAGCACCCTGCTGACCGGCACGTCCTTCACCGACGTGCCGCTGGCGAACGGGCAGCTCTACCACTACGCCGTCGCGGCCGTCGACAAGGCGGGCAACGAGTCGCCGCTGGGCGGCGCCAAGTACGTCGTCACCACCGACCTGCCCGACCCCGCCGTACCCACCGGCCTCAAGGCGACCGACACCGCGAAGGGCATCGCGCTCAGCTGGACGCCGTCCGCCGGCGCCGTGCGGTACAGCGTGGCGCGGCGGGAGGGGGACAACCTCGGCTGGGTGTCCGCCGGTACGCCCACCACTGCGTCGTTGACCGACACCACGGCCAAGGACAACACCCGTTACACGTACCAGGTGATGGCACACGACGGGTACGGCAACGTGTCCGCCGCCTCCTCCTCTGTGGGCATCACGCGCGCCGACCACCGCGTGCCGGGCGCACCGACGGGGCTGACGGCCACTCCCGCTGGCGACTACGGCGTGAAGCTCGCCTGGACCACCCCGCAGGACAGCGGCACGAGTATCCGCGTATACCGCTCCACCACCTCGCCCGTGTCCACGTCCGGCACGCCCATTACGTCGTGCTTCATGCACTACGGGACCTCTTCCTGCACCGACAGCGGCAACCTGCAGCGCGGCGTGACCTACCACTACGTCGTCACCCAGGTGAACGTGGACGGCGTGCAGTCGGCGCCCTCCAACGAGGTGACCTACACCCGTCCCGGCGACTCGACCCCGCCCGCCGCCGTCACCGGACTCACCGCGACCGCCACCGAGTACGGCATCAAGGTGGACTGGAACGACAGCCCCGAACCCGACCTGCTGCGCTACGAGCTCTACCGCGGTGAGCTGCACCAGGACGGCGAGGACACCGTGATCATGGTGGCCAACACCGAGTATCTCGGCGCGGACACCTCGGAGTTCCTCTACCAGGGCCGGCCGGACGGCGACACCTGGGCCTTCTACGTCGTCGCGGTCGACAAGTACGGCAACAAGCTCGACCCGCGCAGCGTCCCCGGCGGTTACGTCACGGCGACCGAGGCCGATCTGACGCCCACCGTCGAGACCCCGGACGGCTCCCCGCTCGACCTGACCGCCACTGCGGCCGACCCGGGCCCGGGAGTGGCGCTCTCCTGGACGTGCACCACCGGGTGCGGCGACATCACCGGGTTCCGGGTCCACCGCTGGGACCGCGCATCCGGTACGTACACCGAGCTCACCGGCTCCTCACTGGCGGCCGACGACCGCGCCTTCACGGACACGGCCGCACCGGCGGGCAGCACGTACTTCTACCGCGTGACGGCCGTCCACGCCGACGGCACGGAGTCCGTTCCCGCCACGGACTGGGCCTCACTGCGGCCCGCAGCCTGACCGCAGGCACTGACCTGACCGCAGGCACTGGCACACGGCGAAGGGGCCGGGAGGTTCACACCTCCCGGCCCCTTCGTGTGTCCTTACGACCACTCAGCCGTCCCGCTTCGGCCGCCACACCACCAGCGCGCTCGCCTGCTGCACGTCCTCGTACCGGACAAGGTCGCGCCGGTACGACGCGTGCACCTGCGCCTCGCGCTGCTGGAGCGCGACCGCCGCACCCTCCACCGCCGCGGAGAGTTCCGCGACCCGTGACTGCAGCGCCGCGACCTGGTTCTCCAGTTCGATGATGCGCTTGATGCCGGCCAGGTTGATGCCCTCGTCCTGCGACAACTGCTGCACCTGTCGGAGCAGTTCGATGTCGCGGGCCGAGTAGCGGCGCCCGCGCCCGGCCGTGCGGTCGGGGGAGACCAGGCCGAGGCGGTCGTACTGCCGCAGGGTCTGCGGGTGCAGGCCGGAGAGCTGTGCCGCGACCGAGATGACGTACACGGGTGTCTCGTCGGTCAGCTGGTATGGATTACGTCGCATGCGCGGGTCCATCTCATGCTCCCTTCGCGGCCTGGAACAGCTCCGCTCGCGGGTCCTCCCCCGCGGTCGCCTCACGGTAGGACTCCAGCGCCTCACGGGCCTTGGCGTCAAGGCCCTTGGGCACCTCGACCTCCACGGTGACCAGAAGGTCGCCGCGGGTGCCGTCCTTGCGGACCGCGCCCTTGCCTCGGGCGCGCATCGTCCGGCCGTTGGGCGTACCGGCCGGCAGTTTGAGGGTGACGGGGGGCCCGCCGAGGGTAGGCACCTTCACCTCGCCGCCGAGTGCCGCCTCCACGAAGGTGACGGGCACGGTGACGGTGAGGTTGTCGCCCTTGCGGCCGAAGACCGGGTGGGCGTCCACGTGGACGACGACGTACAGGTCGCCCGCAGGACCGCCCCGTTCACCCGGAGATCCCTTGCCGCGCAGCCGGATCCGCTGGCTGTCGGAGACGCCCGGCGGGATACGGACCTGCATGGTGCGCGACGACTTGGCGCGGCCGCTGCCCCTGCACACGTCGCAGGGGTCCTGGGCGATCAGCCCGCGGCCCCGGCAGTCGACGCACGGGTCGGTGAGCGAGAAGCCGCCCCCGCCGCCGCGCGACACCTGCCCCGTACCGACGCAGGTCGGGCACACGCGGGGTGTGCCGTTCTTGTCGCCCGTACCCGAACACGCCTTGCAGGGTGCCTGGCTGGACATCCGCAGCGGGACCGTGGCCCCGTCGACCGCCTCGGTGAAGCTGAGCGTCACCTCGGACTCGATGTCCTGGCCGCGGCGCGGCTGTGTTTCCGTACGTGCGCCCGGGCCGCCCCGGTTGAAGAGGCCCCCGAACACGTCCCCGAGGCCACCGCCGAAGCCGCCGGCGCCGGTCTGGGCTCCCCCGCCCTGGGCACCTCCGAAGAGGTCGCCCAGGTCGAAGTTGAATGAGCCGCCGCCGGCACCGGGGCCGGGCCGACCCTGCCTGTCAAAGAGGGCACCGTTGCCGAAGAGAGCACGCGCTTCGTCGTACTCCTTGCGCCGCTTGGTGTCGCCGAGGACGTCGTTCGCCTCGGAGATCTCCTTGAAGCGCTCTTCGGCCCTGGCGTCACCCTTGTTGGCGTCCGGGTGGAACTCGCGTGCGAGCTTCCGGTACGCCTTCTTGATCTCGGCCTCGGTGGCGTCCTTCGGGACGCCGAGAACCTTGTAGTAGTCCTTCTCGACGAAGTCCTTGGTGCTCATCCCCGACGTCCCTCCTTCCCGTTCCCGTTCTCGTTACTGCGCTTTCCGCCGACGTCAGCCCTCGTCCGGGCCACCGCTCTCCTCGTCCGATGCCGGGGCCGACGCCTCGTCCGCCTTGGCGGGCGGCGTGGCACCGGGCTGGGGCTCGGCGACCGCGACGCGGGCGGGCCGGATGGTCCGCTCGCCGATCCGGTAGCCCGGCTGCAGGATCGCAACGCACGTGGTCTCTTCGACGTCCGGTGCGTACGAGTGCATCAGGGCTTCGTGGATCGTCGGGTCGAAGGGCTCACCCTCCTTGCCGAACTGCTGCAGACCCATCTTGGCGGCGACCGTCTCCAGCGATTCGCCCACCGACTTGAACCCGCCGAGCAGCTCGCCGTGTTCACGCGCCCGGCCGACGTCGTCGAGGGTCGGGAGGAGCTCGGTCAGGAGGTTCGCGACGGCGATCTCCTTGACCGTGACCCGGTCCCGCTCCACCCGGCGGCGGTAGTTCTGGTACTCCGCCTGCAGCCTCTGGAGATCCGCGGTGCGCTCGTTGAGCGCCATACGGACCTGGTCCAGCTGCGCGGTCAGAGCCGCTTCCTTTACGTCCACGTCCCCGCCGGCGGCCGCCGGGCCCGACCCCTTGAGGGAGTCGGCCCCTGCCTGGTCAGGCGTGGCGGCCTGCGGCTCGGCGTCTTCTGTGCCGGCGCCGGAAGGGACGTCGGGCTTCTCCTCGAAGCCCGGAGTCTCCTCCGTCATGCGGCGCCTCCCTGACGTCCGGCGTCCTTCTCGTCGTCGACGATCTCGGCGTCGACGACGTCGTCCTCCGCCTTGGGCTGCTCGCCGGCGCCGGCGTCGCCCGCGGCCTGCGAGGCCTGGGCGTCCGCGTACATGGCCTGGCCCAGCTTCTGCGACACGGCCGCGACCTTCTCCGTCGCCGTGCGGATCTCCGCCGTGTCCTCACCCTTGAGCTTTTCCTTCAGCTCGGTGATGGACGTCTCGACCTCGGTCTTCACGTCACCCGGAACCTTGTCCTCGTTGTCCTTGAGGAACTTCTCCGTCTGGTAGACGAGCTGCTCGGCCTGGTTGCGGGCCTCGGCGGCCTCGCGGCGCTTGTGGTCCTCGTCCGCGTACTTCTCGGCCTCTTCGCGCATCCGGTTGACCTCGTCCTTCGGCAGCGAGGAGCCACCGGTGACGGTCATCTTCTGCTCCTTGCCGGTGCCGAGGTCCTTGGCAGCGACGTGCATGATGCCGTTGGCGTCGATGTCGAAGGCGACCTCGATCTGCGGGACACCGCGCGGGGCCGGCGGCAGACCGGTCAGCTCGAACATACCGAGCTTCTTGTTGTACGCCGCGATCTCGCGCTCGCCCTGGTAGACCTGGATCTGCACGGACGGCTGGTTGTCCTCGGCCGTCGTGAAGATCTCGGAACGCTTGGTCGGGATCGTCGTGTTGCGCTCGATGAGCTTCGTCATGATGCCGCCCTTGGTCTCGATACCAAGCGACAGCGGCGTGACGTCGAGGAGCAGAACGTCCTTGACCTCGCCCTTGAGGACACCGGCCTGGAGCGAGGCGCCGATGGCGACGACCTCGTCCGGGTTCACACCCTTGTTGGCGTCCTGACCGCCCGTGAGCTCCTTGACGAGCTCGGCGACGGCCGGCATACGGGTCGAGCCACCGACGAGAACGACGTGGTCGATCTCGGAGAGCTGGATGCCCGCGTCCTTGATGACGTTGTGGAACGGCGTCTTGCACCGCTCCAGCAGGTCGGCGGTCAGCTGCTGGAACTGCGAGCGCGTGAGCTTCTCGTCCAGGTGCAGCGGGCCCTCGGCCGACGCCGTGATGTACGGCAGGTTGATCGAGGTCTCGGTGGAGGAGGACAGCTCGATCTTGGCCTTCTCGGCCGCCTCGCGCAGGCGCTGGAGCGCCATCTTGTCCTTGGAGAGGTCCACGCCGTGACCGGAGTGGAACTGCTTCACGAGGTAGTCGACGACGCGCTGGTCCCAGTCGTCACCACCGAGGTGGTTGTCACCGTTGGTGGCCTTCACCTCGACGACGCCGTCGCCGATCTCCAGCAGCGAGACGTCGAAGGTGCCGCCACCGAGGTCGAAGACGAGGATGGTCTGGTCGTCCTTGTCGAGGCCGTACGCCAGGGCGGCGGCGGTCGGCTCGTTGACGATGCGCAGGACGTTGAGGCCCGCGATCTCGCCGGCCTCCTTCGTCGCCTGGCGCTCGGAGTCGTTGAAGTACGCCGGGACGGTGATGACCGCGTCGGCCACCTTCTCGCCCAGGTAGGCCTCCGCGTCGCGCTTGAGCTTCTGCAGGATGAAGGCGCTCATCTGCTGCGGGTTGAAGTTCTTCCCGTCGAGCTCGATGCTCCAGTCGGTGCCCATGTGGCGCTTGACCGACCGGATGGTCCTGTCGACGTTGGTGACCGCCTGACGCTTGGCAACCTCGCCGACCAGCACCTCACCGTTCTTCGCGAAGGCGACGACGGACGGCGTGGTCCTGGCGCCTTCGGCGTTGGTGATGACGGTGGGCTCGCCGCCCTCCAGAACGCTGACGACGGAGTTAGTAGTGCCCAGGTCGATGCCGACCGCACGTGCCATTTCAATTCCTCCAGCTGACTTGAGTGGAACAGACTCAAGGATGCACGACGGATCAAAAGTCGTCAACAGACATGAGTCGAGGAGGCTCAACTCTTATGCGGCCCTTATGTGCAGTGGCAGCTGGGCAGCGGTAACCCGAACGGGCGCCACAGGGGCGGCACGCCGCTGATCCACAGAGCGGGTTTCATGACGAATGCCATGAAAAGGTACGCCACATGTTCGCCAAGCGGATCTTCGACCTGACGGCCGGCCCGATCCTGCTGCTGATCGCCGCCCCCTTGATGCTCCTGGCCGCCGCGGCCGTCGCCGCAACCTCGCCGGGCCCGGTTCTCGCACGGACGACCAGGGCGGGCCTCGCGGGACGCCCCTTCCAGATGCTGACGCTCCGCACCAGGCCCGGGACGACGACCGGCCGGCTGCTCCGGCGGTGGCGTCTGGACGCACTCCCGCGGCTGATCCACGTACTGCGCGGCGAGATGTCCCTGGTGGGCCCCTGCGCGCTGCCGCCCGGCCATCCGGAGTCCACGGCGGCGCGGCAGCTCGTACGACCCGGTCTGACCGGTCTGTGGCAGATTGGGAGGCGCTCCGACCTACCGTGGGAGGAGATGGGCGTCCTGGATCTGCACTACGTCGACCAGCACTGGCTCGGCCTCGACCTGCTGATTCTGGTCCGCACCGTGCCCGCGGTCTTCGCCACCCGGGGCTGAGGCTCGCCTCAGCGACGCAGATCACCGCAGGCGCGGCTACAGTGCGGCCGCATAAGTGGGTACGCTCAGCACGAACTACATAAGTTACCGCTTAGTAAGCCCACTGGATTTCCACCCTCGCAGGCCCGAGGAGCCCCCAAATGCAACTCGCCGCGATCATCGTGTCGCTGGTCTTGACCGTGGTCGGCGTTGCGCTCATCGCCCGAGCCGTCGCGCAGATCTACCGGTTCGTCAAGCTGGGCCAGCCCGTCCCCGCGGGCAGCCGCACCGGCAACCCGAAGCAGCGCACGATCACCCTCGCCAAGGAATTCCTCGGCCACAGCCGGATGAACCGGTGGGGGATCGTGGGCGTGGCGCACTGGTTCGTCGCGATCGGCTTCCTGACGCTGCCGCCGACCCTCGCGCAGGCGTACGGCCAGCTGTTCCAGGCCGACTGGGTGCTGCCGGTCATCGGCGGCTTCCTGCCGTTCGAGATGTACATCGAGTTCATCGGCCTGATGACGGTGGTGGGCATCGTCGTCCTGATGGCGATCCGGCTGATGAGCCTGCCCTCGCGGGCCGGCCGCAAGTCGCGGTTCGCGGGCTCCAAGGCCTGGCAGGCGTACTTCGTCGAATACATCATCCTGACGATCGGCCTGGCGATCCTGGCCCTGCGCGGCCTGGAAGGCGCGATCCACCACGTCGAGGGTTACGACGCCGCGTACTTCGTGTCGTACCCGCTGGTGCTCGCCTTCGACGGGCTGAGCGTCCCCACCCTCCAGACGCTGATCTACTTCACCGCGATGATCAAGATCGGCACGTCGCTGATCTGGATGATCACGGTCTCGCTCAACACCAACATGGGTGTGGCCTGGCACCGCTTCCTCGGCTTCCCGAACATCTGGTTCAAGCGCGAGTCGGACGGCGGAGTCGCGCTCGGTGCGCTCCAGCCGATGACCAGCGGCGGCAAGGAGATCAACTTCGAGGACCCGGGCGAGGACGACGTCTTCGGTGTCTCGCAGGTCGAGCAGTTCTCCTGGAAGGGCATCCTCGACTTCTCCACGTGTACGGAGTGCGGCCGCTGCCAGTCGCAGTGCCCCGCCTGGAACACGGGCAAGCCCCTCTCCCCGAAGCTCCTGATCATGTCCCTGCGCGACCACGCGCACGCCAAGGCGCCGTACCTGCTCGCGGGCGGCGGCAAGGACATGGAGGGCAACGAGAAGGCCACCGAGGAGCAGCTCAAGGACGTACCCGCTTCGGCACTCGCCGAGGCCGAGCGCCCGCTGATCGGGACGCTCGAAGAGAACGGCGTCATCGACCCGGACGTGCTGTGGTCCTGCACCACCTGCGGTGCGTGCGTCGAGCAGTGCCCGGTCGACATCGAGCACATCGACCACATCGTCGACATGCGCCGCTACCAGGTGATGATCGAGAGCGCGTTCCCGTCCGAGGCCGGGACGATGCTCAAGAACCTGGAGAAGAAGGGCAACCCCTGGGGTCTCGCCAAGAAGCAGCGGGTGGAGTGGACCAAGGAGGTCGACTTCGAGGTCCCCATTGTCGGCAAGACCATCGACGACCTGACCGAGGTCGAGTACCTCTACTGGGTCGGCTGCGCGGGTGCGCTCGAAGACCGGGCGAAGAAGACCACCAAGGCCTTCGCGGAGCTGCTGCACATGGCGGGCGTCAAGTTCGCGATCATGGGCGGCGACGAGAAGTGCACGGGTGACTCGGCCCGCCGCCTGGGCAACGAGCCGCTGTTCCAGCAGCTCGGCCAGGAGAACGTGGCGATGCTGAACATGGCGTACGGCGAGGATGACGACGACCCGGCGACGAAGAAGCCCAAGGCGTCGAAGAAGATCGTCGCGACCTGCCCGCACTGCTTCAACACGATCGCGAACGAATACCCGCAGCTGGGCGGCGAGTTCGAGGTCATCCACCACACGCAGCTGCTCCAGCACCTCATCGACGAGGGCAAGCTGATCCCGGTGACGCCGGTCGAGGGTCTGATCACGTACCACGACCCCTGCTACCTGGGCCGTCACAACAAGGTCTACACGCCGCCGCGCGAGATCATGTCCGCCGTCCCGGGCCTGCGCCAGCAGGAGATGCACCGTCACAAGGAGCGCGGCTTCTGCTGTGGCGCCGGTGGTGCGCGGATGTGGATGGAGGAGCGGATCGGCAAGCGCATCAACACCGAGCGCGTCGACGAGGCCCTGTCCCTCAACCCGGACATCGTCTCCACCGCCTGCCCCTTCTGCCTCGTGATGCTCACGGACTCCGTGAACGGCAAGAAGAACGACGGCAAGGCGAAGGAATCGCTCCAGGTCGTGGACGTGGCGCAGCTGCTGCTCGACTCGGTGCGTACGCCTGCGGAGCCTGCCGGTGAGGCGGAGACCGAGGATGCGCCGGAGGAGCCGGAGCCGGTGAAGTAGCCGACGTACGGCCACGTATGTAGGCCACGTACGTAAACGAAGAAGCGGCCGGACCTGCCTCGGGGGCAGGGCCGGCCGCTTCTCGTATGCGGCGATCGGGATCGGTCCGTTGCCTTAACGCAACGGTCAAACGGGAGCATCATGTTGCAACTGACAACATGCGATACGGACGAGGTGGGTCGTGCGAAGAGGAATCGCAGCGGCAGCAGTGGGCTGCGCGGTATTCCTGACGGGCTGCAGCGCCTCCGCCGACAGCCCCTCCGCCTCGGGAGACGGCGCGAAGGGAGGCGGCAAGCCCTCAACCGCCGCCCTCGCGAACAAGGCCGACGCCCCGCCCACGCGCCCGGTACCGCACGGCAGGGGCAGCCGCGTCCCGTACGACTTCAACGGTGACGGCCACCGCGACCTCGTACTCAATGACCTGGTCAAGGGCCCGGAGGACCGGCTGGGCGACGACGCGGGCATCGGCGTCGTGTACGGATCCGGGCGCGGCCCCGACCCGGCCGTACGCCGGCTCCTCACCCCCACCCGCAATGCCGCCCCCACCGAGGGCACCCTCCCGGCCGCCTTCGACGCCGAGGCGGCCTGCGACCTCGACCAGGACGGCTTCGCCGACCTGGTGGTCACCACCGACCCGCCGTTCAACGGCACAGGCCGGCCGCCCGTACCGCTCCAGATCCTCTTCGGCAGCCCGGACGGCCTCACCGGCAAAGCGGTCAAGCTCCGCATCCCCGAGGCGGCCCGCTTCGGCAACGAATGGCCCGACCACCCCGTCTGCGGCGACTTCGACGGCGACGGCAGCCAGGACCTCGCGGTGACCGCCAGCGGCGGCCGGTTCAGCTACCTGCGCGGCCCGTTCACCCGCAAGGGAGCCCCGCGCGCGGCCGGCGGGGCGGTCCCGGGCGTTGGCCCCGTCCTCTCCTCCCCCGAGCCGAAGGCGGACGTCAACGCCGACGGTTACGACGACTTCGTCTCCGCCACCCGCGCGCGCGAGCCCGGCGCGGCCGCCCGCGCCAAGCTGCTGCTCGGCGGCCCGACGGGCCCCGGGCGCCCGGGCGGCACGTATACCTACAAGGCCGTGAAGGCGCTGCCTGCGGGCGAACTCCCGGCGGGCGAGGGGACGGCGGTCACCGACGTACTCCGGTACGCCGACTTCGACGGCGACAGGCGGCCGGACACGGTGGTGCGTACGCACCGGGGCGAGACGACCGACCTGGTGGCCGTCCACTGGGGGACCGGCAAGAAGGGCGCAGCCTTCTCCACGGCGCTGTTCTCCACCGACCACCGCTGACACCAAAAACACCGCTGACCCGTACAACCCTTCGGCCCCATCAGCAGTCTCCTGTGCGCCGATCACCACGTGTACCAGAGATCAACTCCTGGCAAACACGTGCGATCCGCACCCCATTGACTCGGACGCGCACCATGCGTCCCGGCATGCAGCAGGAGAACTCCGCATGCACAGAAGCCTCCGCACCACCCTCGCCACCGCCACGGCGGCCGCCCTCACCGGCGGTCTGCTCACGTTCTCGGCCGCCACGGCGACGGCCGCGGACTCCACACACGTCCCGCAGGCCGACTTCAACGGCGACGGCATCGGCGACGTCGCCTTCTCCGCCGCCGGCGCCTACGTCAGCGGGAAGAAGGAAGCCGGCCAACTGGTCGTCCTGTTCGGCACCGCCACCGGCGTGTCGTCCGCCAAGCGCTCCGTGATCAGCCAGAACACCACCGGCACTCCCGGCGCAGCCGAGGCCGGCGACTACTTCGGCGCGGAGACCGCGTACGCCGACTTCAACGGCGACGGCTACGACGACATCGCCGTCTCCGCCTACGGCGAGGACGTCGGGAGCGACGCCGACGGCGGCACCGTCGCCGTACTGTGGGGCTCCGCCAGCGGCATCACCGGCACGGGCGTCACGATCGCCGACCCGGCCCCCTCCCAGCACGACCGGTGGGGCAAGAACCTGGCCGCCGGCGACTTCGACGGCGACGGCACGGCCGACCTGGCCGTCGGCAACACCTCCAGCACCATCCAGGTCTTCAAGGGCGGCATCAGCGCCACCGGCAAGGCGATCGGCGGCCGATACACGGTCAAGCCCCCGATCAGGTCGGGCGGCACGGCCCGCGGCCCCCTCAACGTCACCGCCGGCGACGTCAACGGCGACCGCCGCACAGACCTGGTCGTCGACGGCTTCGAGACCGACACCGAGTACGGCTGGAACACCAACTACCTCGTGCCCGGCACCGACGGCGGCCTGTCCGCCGGCGACGCCCGCCCCCTCAAGGCGGGCGTGATCACCGCGATCGGCGACATCGACGCCGACGGCTACGGCGACATCGTCACCGGCATGTACTGGAACAGGACCAACGGCGACGTATCGTTCCCCGAGGCCTCGGACGGCGGCAAGGTGTGGATCACCTACGGCGCCGCGGCCGGCGTCGGCTCCACCACCGGCATCACCCAGAACACCGGCAACGTCCCCGGCACCGCCGAGAAGAACGACTACTTCGGCTACGAGCTGGACCTCGGCGACATCAACGGCGACGGTTACCAGGACCTCGTGGTCGGCGTCGCCGGCGAGAACATCGGCGGCTACACCGACACCGGCATGGTCACCGTCCTCTACGGCTCCGCGAGCGGCCTCAACACCACCTCGGGCGCCCAGACCTTCGCCCAGAGCACCGCGGGCGTCCCCGGCAACGACGAGACGTACGACGCACTGGGCTCGGACGTGAAGCTCGACGACGTCACCGGCGACGGCAGGGCCGACCTGCTGGCGGGCTCGTACGAGAACGACGGCAACGGCGCGGTTCTCTACCTGCCGTCCAACGGCGCGAAGATCACCACGACCGGCAGCCGCACCATCTCGCCGAGCGCGTCCGGCGTCTCGACGACCGGCCGGCCCAGCTTCGGCGTCAACTTCGCCGACTGACCGTCGTACGACCGACCGACCGTACGGGCGGGCCCACACCCCACGGGCCCGCCCACCACCCACCACCCACCGGCGCAAGGGGGCGGGTCGCGGAGGGGGCGGTGTTCGGGACGTAGAGCGTGATGTGTGCGCTGATTACTCGCCTCGCAACGCAGCCCCCGCTCGGCGGCTGAATCATGCAGTCCCGAATGCCGCCCCGGAGCGGCACGCCCCCGCACGCCCCCGCACGATCCCACCGGCACCACCGGCACCACGACCACCCGCTCGGTGTCGCTGACGGCGCGCGACGCGGGCCTGGCGGGAAGCGCCTCGTTCAGCGCGGCGCTGGCCAACTGACAGCAGGCACCGCACGCGACAGCCCTCCTGGGGACAACCCGTCAGGGACCCCCTAAGGGATGTCACAGCTCGGCCGCAAAGCCGGGCCTGTTGGGGCAGGCCCGGCACTCGGCCCATCCGGACCAGGTACGTTCGATTACGTGGCTGGATTCAGGATCGGACGCGGCCGGGACAACCGCACCCCGCAACAACAACCGCAGCGGCACCCGCAGCAACAGCCGTACGGGCAACAGGCATCGCCTCAACCCCCGTACGGCCAGCAGCAGTGGCCGCAGGCGCCGCAGTACGGCGGGCAGCACGGCGAGCCCGAGTACTTCGGCGACCCGTACCAGGGGCATGGGCATGGCCAGGGACACCAGGGCCGACAGCCCCCGTACGGCGGCCAAGGGGGTGGTGACCCGTACGCCAACAGCAACAACAACCCGGGCCACACGCAGGCATTCAGCATCGGCGAGGACCCCTACGGCGACGGCACCCCGTACCCCGCCGGCAACACCCCCGCCCAGCCCGCCGGCCCGCGCCTGCACTGGAAGCAGCTGCTGAGCGGCATCGTGCTGCGCCCGGGCCCGACGTTCTGGCAGATGCGCGACTACGCGGTGTGGGGCCCGGCGCTGATCGTGACGTTCCTCTACGGACTGCTGGCGATCTTCGGCTTCGACAAGGCGCGCGACGAGGCGATCAACGCGACGCTCTCCAACGCCATCCCGTACGTCCTGACCACAGGCATCGCGATGATTGTCTGCGGCCTGATCCTGGGCGGCGTGACGCACACGCTCGCGCGCCAGCTGGGCGGCAACGGTTCCTGGCAGCCGACCGTCGGCCTCTCCATGCTGATCATGTCGCTGACGGACGCCCCGCGCCTGGTCTTCGCGCTCTTCCTGGGCGGCGAGAACTCCCTGGTCCAGGTGCTGGGCTGGGTCACCTGGCTGGGGGCGGCGGCGCTCTTCACCTCGATGGTGAGCAAGTCGCACGACCTGCCGTGGCCGAAGGCACTGGGGGCGTCGGCGATCCAGCTGATCGCCCTGCTGTCCTTGATCAAGCTGGGCACGATCTAACCCACAAACTCAACACCTCAACACCTCAACGGCAAAGGGCCCCGATGCGAAACCGCACCGGGGCCTTCTGGCATCCAAACTCAAACGAATTCAACGCCTATGCATCGAGGACTTGCCCAGCACGACGCACGACCGGCTTCTCGACACTCCACGGGAAGTTGATCCACTCGTCGGTGCGCTTCCAGACGTACTCGCACTTCACCAACGAGTGCGACTTCTCATAAACAACGGCGCTGCGCACCTCGGCGACGTGATCGAGGCAGAAATCGTGCACGAGCTTGAGCGTCTTGCCGGTGTCGGCGACGTCGTCCGTGATCAGCACCTTTTTATTGCTGAAGTCGATCGCGTCGGGGACGGGCGCCAGCATGACCGGCATCTCCAGGGTCGTACCGACCCCGGTATAAAACTCGACATTCACGAGATGGATATTCTTCACATCCAACGCATAAGCAAGCCCACCCGCGACGAAAACGCCGCCGCGGGCGATGCTGAGCACGATGTCGGGCTCGTACCCGTCGTCGGCAATGGTCTGCGCGAGCTCACGAATCGCTTTACCGAACCCGTCGTAGGTCAGGTTCTCCCGTACGTCACTCATACCCGCGTCACACCTGCGTCCGATGAAAATTGAGGAAGGACCGCGAGGCCGTCGGCCCGCGCTGCCCCTGATAACGCGACCCGTACCGCTCGGAACCGTACGGGAACTCGGTCGGCGAGCTCAGCTGGAACATGCACAGCTGCCCGATCTTCATGCCCGGCCACAGCTTGATCGGCAGCGTAGCGAGATTGGACAGCTCAAGCGTGACATGTCCGGAGAACCCGGGATCAATGAACCCGGCAGTCGAGTGGGTAACAAGCCCGAGCCGCCCGAGCGAGCTCTTCCCCTCCAGCCGGGAAGCAAGATTGTCCGGCAGAGTGATCGTTTCGTACGTAGAAGCGAGAACGAACTCACCGGGGTGCAGGATGAACGCCTCGTCCCCGTCCGGCTCGACCAGCCGCGTCAGATCGGCCTGCTCGACGGCCGGATCAATATGCGGGTAGCGGTGGTTCTCGAACACCCGGAAGTAGCGGTCGAGCCGCACGTCGATGCTCGAGGGCTGCACCATGGATTCGTCGTACGGATCAATGCGCACGCGTCCGGCGTCGATCTCGGCCCGGATGTCCTTGTCTGAGAGAAGCACGCCCCGAGGATACGCAGAGCGCGCGGGCCCGCCCCAATCGGACGGCCCCACGCGCTCTCTCACGGACGTCTCAACCACTCACTAACGCTGCTGCTCCAGCACCACGGGCACCGCATGCCTGAGCCGCGCACACCGCGGACACCGGATGAGCCGCCCCGGCCCGATACGGCCGGCGCCGAGCTGCTGCAGCGGGAACGATGTGGTGCTGAACACGTGCCCTTCGGCACAACGGACGACGGTGGGCTCCATCAAGTCCATCAAGTCCCTTCCCCAAGCGTGGACGAGAAAGCCACATTAGGGGATGAACAGGACGCCACTCCAGACGGCACTCCGCCCCCAAAGGTACGCCCGAACCCCGCCACGAAAACACCTCGGCAAATGCACGAAGAGCGGGACATGGGGTACAGTGTGCGACGATGCGGTGCCGAACCAACGGCCCCCCGCGCGGGTGTAGTTTAATGGTAGAACATGAGCTTCCCAAGCTCAGAGCGCGAGTTCGATTCTCGTCACCCGCTCCAAGCAAAAGCCCCAGGCCAGCAGCCCGGGGCTTCTTTGTTGTCTAGACCAGATCAAGCGCCTTGTGCCCGTTGCGTGCCCGATGCTTGATCATCCGGCTTCTCAGCAGCCTTCTTCCGCTCAGCCCTCACCCGGCCATCGATCCCGGCGGCGACTTCCCTCTGGCGCTCCAGGTTCGAGTGCTGATAGATCATCGCTGCCTTCTCGGACGACTGTCCGGCGCGCACCATCGTGTCCTTGAGCGTGGCACCCGACTGCGTCGAGAGCGTGTGGCCCGTGTGACGAAGATCGTAAAAGCGGAAGGTGTCCGGCAACCCGACCTTGGCGCGAGCCTTGCGCCACTTTCGCCCGAAGGTGGAGCGGCGGAACGGCTTGCCCCTCTCCCCCACGAACAGCAGACCGTTCGGCTCCTTCTCCGCGTACCAGGCAAGATGCCGCCGCAGGTCTTGCTCCCTGAAGCCGGGCAGGACGAGGAATCGCTTCCCCGCCACAGACTTCGTATCACCAGGGGCACGCCGGCCGGTGGTCAGTTCCGGTTTGTCCCGAAAGCGGGCGAGGGCCAGCGAGGCAGGGGGATTCACCCCGCGCAGCATCCCAATCCGTTCCTGGCAGCACGACCCGGCATCCGGACCGGTCTTCGCCCTGCCGCACGTCGGCACGACCACCCTCCCGTGGCGTCGGCACGCGCAACAGGCGTGCGGCCACCCGGCGGTGCTCTCGGGCGACGTTCGGCGCTCGGCGGACAGAGAGCCGACGCGTCAGCGGACCGGGCGTCGGCGTGAGCCCAATGCGGAGCGAACAGCGAGGTACGCCACACCGGCGACGAGGAGCACGACGCCGATGGAGAGCAGATAGAGCATGCCCTCGACGGCCACTCCGATGATGCCCAGCACGATGGCCACGACGAGCACGAGAAGGAACAGGACCCTGAGGCGGATGCCTCCTTCGTAGGAGCGGGCGCTCAGCGCCGGGCGAGCTGCCGCTCACCGTCGGTGCCCGACTGGTAGGTCAGGCCGTAGTGCCGGAAGATCGGTTCCTCCTCCTCAGCGGGCAGGACGTCGTCCGTGCCGATCGAGGGGCACTCCTTCACCAACGCCTTGTCGTGGGCGACCCTGACGTGACCCGGCCCTACGGTCGCGCCGTCCAGCGGTACGAAGACCAGGCGGTGACGGGTGGGCAGACCGACCTGGACGGTCGCCATGGCCGGCTCGTCGGTGCTGGTGTCCACATAGATCGCTTCCAGCCTGCCGATCTTGTGTCCGTCGCGGTCGACGACGTCGTGGTCGCGCCAGTCGCGGATATCGCCCACCTGGATCATCCTGGGTCCCTTCGCGAGGCCCCGACGCCCGGGGCGTGCGCGTTCAACTGGCAGCAGCACCTGGCCTCGGGCCTGTGGCCTACCTACTCCTCAGTGTGCCCCTGCCTGCTCGCCCGAACCAGCGCACGCACTCTGCGAACGCGCGTGGGCTTCGCATCGCGCTCGCGACTTTGATCTCTGCGCAGCCTCCCCCAAGTGGAGAGCAGCCAGGGCGATGGGAGGAACCGCCCCCCTGTGCGCCGCGAGCTCCTCGGAGCGGAATAGGTCATCGCTGCCGGGGGCTCGGGACTCTCTGACCAGCGCAGTCCTGCCCGTACGCCGTAGACAGCCATGCGTGGGACAGCCCTGCCCGTCACCAAATGCCCCTGACGCATGTTCAGGGAGTGCGTCGACGACTAGCTTGTGTGGTGCGGCCCGGGCCCCCGGCAGCGTCGAGAAGTTACCGCGCTCCCTCGGGGGCGCACCTCGCGCATCGATGCAGGAGCCCCGCCTCGTCACGAGCGTGGCCGTTCCGAAGTCGCCGTCGCTATGCGATCCCGGCGCCGCCTCGATGCGCCCCATGTGGGCACCTCTTCCGCTGCCCGCCACGTCGCACGTATCCGACAACTGGCGGTACACATGTACGCGCTGATCGTTCCGGCTGCACTCCCCCTCATCCTGCTCGGCACCGTGATGGGCCTGTCCCGGTGGGAGGACCATGTCCTCCCACCGGCCGAGCCGCCTGAAGCCCCTGCCGAGGCTCCGTCGACACCAGCGGCCCCAACCCGCCCCAGCACAACTCCCCAGCAACTAGGGCAGGTTGACAGGGGTCGCCGACGGGCGTTGACTGACACCGACGGCGTAGGGCTGTGGTGCTCCGGATTCCCCGGGCAAAGCCTTCACCTTCGCTTCGCCCAGCCCCCGCGGAACGCAGGACATGTCCCTGTGACCGCGTGGAGGCGCAGCCGTGCTGCTCTGGATTCTTCTCCTTCTGCTGATCCTGGTTCTGTTCGGGTTCGGCTTCACCATGCAAATCCTCTGGTACGTCGCGGCTGTACTGCTGGTCGTCTGGATCGCCGGGTTCGCCATGCGCGGCCACCGTGGTGGTCGCAGTCGAGGCGGGCGCCGATACGGCCGAAGCCGCGGGTAGCCCGTACCAAGCCCCGTCCCGCCCGCGGGAATGGCCAGTTGTACGGCAATCCCGCGCGGGAGCCCCACCCAAGTAACGATCAGAGGACAGTCATGAGCTTCGAACAGAAGATCAGGAACAAGGCACAGGAACTCAAGGGCCGGATCACGGAGGGCATTGGCCGAGCCACCCGCAACCCGCGGCTGAAGAGGCAAGGGAAGACCGACCGAGTCGCCGGCAACCTGAAGCAGTCCGGCGGGAAGGCCAAGGACGCCTTCAGGCGCTGACCACCACCGCCCCGGGTGGTGGTCACGTCGCGTGGGGCATCACCCGGCAGGCACCGATGCGGGGCACGAGCCGACAGGGGTTGATGGGAATGCAGCAGAGCAAATTGCAACACAAGAGCCAGAGAGGGCTGCCATGTTCACGGCCGTGATCATTGCCGTGGCCGTCATTGTCGTGGCCGCCGCCCTCTTCGCCGGACTCGGCCGGGGCGGTGGCGGCCGCGGGTTGAAGCGGCGCTTCGGACCCGATGGCAGCGATCTGGGCTGCAACGCCACCTGTCCCGAAGGGGCCGGAAGGGATCAGCGCCTGTTGCGTCATGACTTTGCCGCGTCCTGGTGACCTCGGGCAGCCTCATCCTGGGTGGCGTGTCTGCGCACCCAGCGCGCGAAGTCGTACGCCTCCGAGGAGCGGAACACGATGTGGATCATCCCTTGACCATTCACCAAGTCGCCGGGGTAGACGTCGCCATAGAGGTTCGTGATCCGAAGAGCGTTGTCGATCTTCGGGACGGCATTCCCTGCGATGTTCTGCGCCGAGCGGTCGGGCGTAGTAAGGCCCCCGCAGCCGGGCACCGCGGGCACACGTTCGTCGCCAATCGAATGCTCGGCCTTCAACAGGGAAGACGACCGATAGCGGCGCAGCCACCGGGATCACGTGTGGTTCGCCGTCCATTGGCAGGAGAAGTCAGATGCTGGCATTCGCGGCGGCCGTGCTCTTCGTCATCGCCTTCGTCATTCACGTCACCGAGACGGCGACCGAGGCGATCTTCAGCCCGACGAGTCTGATGCTTGTCGGGCTTGCCCTCCTCGCTGTGCACTCGGGCGGCGTGGGGTCCGCATGGCCCCCCAGGGGGCGCGGACGCCGGCGCTGAGCGAGGCGACAGCTTGCACCCTTCGTAGGCAGCTCCGGCCACAGGGCCGCTGGGTGCCGACCGGGCGCGGCCCCCCGTCGGAGCGTGGCGCCAGTGCACCCGGCTCTCGGTGGTCTCTTCCGCCTGCCGTCCGGCAAGTGAACGTCGTTGAGGGAGGTGTTGACCTCGACGACTTCGAGACCCGCTCCGGTCACCGCTCCGATCACATTCCCGCGGACGTGCGGCGATGTCGGTGATGCTCCCGTCATACGAAGCCACCCGTGCGGTGCAACGGATATGTGCACGCGTTGCCGCCTCCAGGGCAGTGTCCAGGCCATGAGAACAAGGGCTTTCGGCCGCCCACGGGACCCAACTGAGGACTATGCTGCAACGTGGACGTCCCAGACCCCGGCGGCATGTTGTTGCTCAACACAGATGGCTGCGGGGAGCGGATCCTTCGTCCGTACACCCGGCGCATCCCCCTGGAGGGAACTGGGTGGGTCCATGTCCTGGTACACAGGCCGGCTGGACCGGTCATTCGCCTGCCTCCGCCGAAAGTATGCCCCTACCGGGAGCGCGCCACGAGGAGCCGGAAGTCCGGCATCGCCGCATCCGCTGCCCGGATGGTCTCCTGAACCGAGGCGTCATGCCCATTCCGCAGCTGAACGTCTACCGGCACGACAGAGAAAGCCGAGCGCTGCTCACCCTGGCCGGTGAAATCGACACCGACACAGCCCCGCTGGTGCGCGAATCGCTGGAGCACTGCCTGCGCGACGGCATCCGCACCATCGACATCGACCTCACAGCTGTCGCCTTCTGCGACTGCCGCGGCCTCAACACTTTCCTCCACGCGTCACAACAGACCACCGCAGCCGGTGGATCACTCCAACTGCACCACCCACGGCCGCTGGTGGCTCGGCTCGTCGAACTCACCGACTCCGGCTTCCTGCTCCGCGGCCCTCCGCTCGGACACCTGCTCGCTCCTCTCCAGGGCCGACTCCTCCCGACCGCTCCAGCCTCGCCGCGTCGGCCTGCTCCGATCATGCCTGCCCTCTCGGGCGGTGTGCTGTGATGGCCTGGTCCCGGCGGCGGCAGCCGCGGAACCATGATGGTCCCGATTCGTCTGCCATGGACGCGGTGCGGCTGCGCCGGGTGAACCGCTGGCAGGCCGAGGAGCTGTGTGAGGATCTGGCAGATCTTTACCTGGAGTCCTCGGACCTGTCGCCGAGTGAGGGACACCGCAGCCACAGCCGGGAAGAGTTCCTGCACCGCCTCAGTGGCGACATCCGGAGGCCGGGGTTCGCCATGGCGATCGCGGAGTCAACTGCCTTGGTGGGATGTGCTTTCGGATTCCCCGTGAGGAGCGACAGCTTCTGGTGGCTCGGGTTCGACGGCGCACTCCCGCCCAGCATCGAGCAACTCACCGAGTCCGACAATGTCTTCGCGGTAAACAAGATCTTGATCGCTCCGCACGAGCAGGACGATGACATCGCCCGCCGACTGCAGCAGCGGCTGCTGACCGACCACCAGGCGTCGCTCGGTGTCACCCTGGTCGATGAGGCCGACCATCCGTCCCTCGCTGCCTTCAGGTCCTGGGGCTGGCGGGACATCGGAGAGATCCGTAAGCCGCCCGGCCCCACCCTGTTCCGTGCGCTGGTTCTTCCCGTCGGGGAGCGAACGGCCCTGAGACTGGACGGGCTTACCCGCCATGCCTGGACTCGGTGGCCCGGGTGATGCCTCAAAGCCGATCGGTGCGGATCCAGGCGCTGGTCGCCGAGCAGGCGGCCCTGCGTGGTGCCCGGGTCGGCGTGGTGGATGTGTGTACCGCGGCGGTGGCCGCGCTGCCGGTCGGCGGGGCCGGGGTGTCCGCGATGTCCGGGACCGCGGCCAGCCATCCGTTGTGCAGCACCGACGACATCAGCCAGCAGCTGGAGGAGCTGCAACTCACCCTCGGCGAGGGGTCGTGCGTGGATGCCTTCACTCAAAGCTCAGCCGTTCTGACGCCGGATCTGCGGACCGATGAACTGCAGGACCGCTGGCCCGTGTTCGCCGATGCGGCCTTGGGAGCCGGAGCACTGGCCGTCTTCGCGCTCCCCCTGCAAATGGGGGCGATCAGTCCTGGAGTTCTGGACATGTACTCCCGAGTGCCGGTCCAGTTGGATGCGGAGGAACTGGCCGACGCGTTGGCTTTCGCCGATATCGCGACTCTGGTCCTGCTCGATACGCAGATCGACGAGACAGGCGCGACGGCCGACGGAATGTTGCTGGACGGGCGCTTCGAGGACCTGGGCGCGTACCGGGCCGAGATCGACCAGGCCACCGGCATCCTCACCGTACAACTCGGCGTCGGAATCGAAGAAGCCTTCGTCCGGCTCCGCGCCTATGCCTATGCCCAAGGGCGCCGGCTCGCTGAGGTGGCCGCCGACGTGGTCGCCCGCCGTCTCAGCTTCTCCCCGAACACTGATCCAGATCAAGGCGATGACGATGCCTGACACTCCCGCACGGGCCGATGGATGCACTGCTCTGCACTTCCCGCCCCTCCCCGGCGGGACTAGTCTCAACAGAGGGTGTACAAAATGAATGAGCAGCTCCTCGCCAAGACATTTGTCGAGTTGGCGGACAACCTGGTCGCCGACTTCGACCTGATCGACTTCCTGCGCCTGCTGACCGACCGGTGCGTCGGCATGCTCGGTGCAAGCGCGGCCGGAGTGCTACTCGCAGACCGGGACGGCGAACTCCGCGTCATGGCCGCCTCCGACGAACAAGTACGCCTGCTCGAGCTCTTCCAGCTCCAGAACGACGAAGGCCCCTGCCTGGAATGCTTCCACACCGGCGCACCGGTGATCGTCCCCGACCTGCGCACGCAGGCCGACCGCTGGCCCCGTTTCGTCGCGCAGGCCCAGCACAGCGGGTTCGCGGCAGTCCAAGCCGTGCCGATGCGCCTGCGGGACGAGGTCGTCGGCGCCCTCAACCTCTTCCGCACCCACCCCGGCCCCTTCGACCCGGTCGACACACCCATCGCCCAAGCCCTGGCCGACGTCGCCACCATCAGCCTCCTGCAACAACGCTCCACCCACCGCAGCAACGTCCTCAACGAACAGCTGCAGACCGCGCTGAACAGCCGCGTACTGATCGAACAGGCCAAAGGCAAACTCGCCGAACGCCAGGGCATCGACATGGAACAAGCCTTCACCGCACTGCGCGGCTACGCCCGCGCACACAACCGCCGCCTGTCCGACCTCGCCCGCGCCTTCATCAACGACTCCGAACCCCTCACCGGCCTGGGCACCTGACCCTCGCCACGGCGGATGCACAACCACACGGCGCCTTTCCCGCTGAGCGAGGCTGTGCCCCGCGCTCGCACGCCCGGCGCGGGCAGCTCTTTCAGGCGGCGCCGGCCGTTACCTGGTCGCGCAGCTGCGCGCAAGTGCGAATGATCAGACGGGAGACGTGCATCTGGGAGATACCGAGCTGTTCGGCGATGCGGATCTGCGTCATCTCGCAGAAGAACCTCAGGTAGAGGATCCGCTGTTCACGCTCGGGCAGCGCCCGCAGTAGCGGCCGGAGCGCCTCGCGGTCCACGACCCGGTCGAAGCCGGGTTCCGCACAGCCGAGGGTTTCGGCCAGTGAGTAGTCATCCTCGCAGGGGACCTGCGGAGCGTCCAGTGACAGGGTGGTGAAGCTCCCCAGAGCCGCCTGGCCCAGCCGCACTTCCTGCTCGGTCAGGCCGGTGTGCGCGGCGATCTCGGATACCGGGGGCCCGTGGTCGTTGAGCGAACGGCACAGCTCATTGCCGGCGGAGCGGACCTCCATCCGCAGCTCCTGGACGCGTCGCGGCACATGCACCGCCCACAGGCAGTCGCGGAAATGCCGCTTCACCTCACCGACGATCGTCGGTACGGCAAAGTTCGCGAAGGCGGTGCCGAAATCCGGGTCGAAGCGGGAAACCGCCTTGACCAAGCCCAGTTGGGCGACCTGCCTGAGGTCTTCGAAGGACTCTCCGCGGTTGCGGAACCGCCGTGCGAGCCGTACGGCCATCGGCATCCAGGCACACACCACCTCCTGCTGAAGCGCGGACTTCTCGGGACCGTCGGGCAGAGATGCGATACGGCGGAACGCGGCTGCGGTGTCCGGGGCGTCGTCATGAGGGTGCTTGGTCCGGGTGCTGTGCATACGTACGTGCGTCATGGGCACGCGCCTCCCTGGATCGGTGGTCATCACTCACCGTGGGAGCCGACAGACCGCAGCACGCTGGGGAGCAGCGAGAGTTGCTCCCACGGGCGTGCCTCCGGTCCGAAGCACACAGGTCGCCTTCCCGGACGACACACCCCCAAACAGAGTTTCTCCAGGAATCAGCGGCCGTCCGAGACGCCATGAACGAGTACTGATCGGCGGCGCTCGTCCACCAGGCGCGTGATGGCCGAACAGGCCGGTGCGGCCTCGCTGAGGATCTCCGACACGGCGCGCGGTACGCGTCCTCACCCCCGGGCGCCCGCTTGTTCGCCACCGCAGCGGGTACTCGGCCGGGATGGGACACCTCCGTGAATGCGACGTGCGATTCATCGAACGCGTAGTGCCGCGCCTGGGCCGGGCCGATCACGGCGTGCTGTGGCTGGCCGGGGCGACCGTAATGGGCCTGTCCGGCAAACGCAGCGCACGTCGCGCCGCCCTGCGCGGCACCGGCTCAGTGGTCCTCGCCTCCGCCGCGGTCAACATCACCGCACAGTCGCTCTCCGCCGACTCGGTGCCGTCCATCCTCCGGTTTCTCCGACAGCCCATCACCAGGGCGTTCCCGTCCTGGCATGCGGCCTCCGCTGCCGCTTTCGCGACCGCTGTCATCCTGGAGTCGCCGTGGCTGGGCGCTGCCCTCATTCCCATCGCCGCAGGAGTCGCGGCCTCCCGCGCTCACACCGATGGGCACTCCCCCGGTGAAGTACTCGCGGGTGTCGCTGTCGGCATCGGCATCGCGGCAGCGACCTGCCGCTGGTGGCCACTGCACCTGGACGAGCCCGCCGAGACCGCCAGGCCGAACGTACCCGTCCCCGCGCTTTCCGCAGGACAGGGACTGATCGCAGTCGTCAACAGCGGCGCGGGCAGCGACGTCCCCGCCGAAATCGAACTGCGGACCCTCCTGCCAGAGGCGGACATACGGCTCTGCGAGGGAGGGGACGACCTACAACTCGTGCTCGGCCAGGCCGCCAAGGACGTCGGCGCCCGCGGTGGCGCGCTCGGCATCGCCGGTGGCGACGGCACTGTCAACGCGGCAGCAGTCCTGGCCGCTGAAGGCGGTCTGCCATTGGCGGTGTTCCCCGCCGGCACCCTCAACCACTTCGCCACCGACCTCGGATTACCGACCCTCAAATCCACCGCGGACTCCGTGGAGGCAGGCTGCGGCGGAACCGTCGACCTTGGCCGCATCACCGTCGGTGGCAGTGCGGGCGCGGCCAGTCCCAGCACGTACTTCCTCAACACGTTCAGCATCGGCGCCTACCCCGAACTCGTCCGGGCCCGCGAAGCCCGGCAGACGTACCTCGGCAAGTGGCCAGCACTCTGCGTCGGCCTGCTCCGCGTTCTCGCCGACGGCACCCCCAGCAAAGTCACCATCGACGGACAACACCGGCGGCTGTGGCTGCTCTTCGCCGGCAACGGCCGCTACGACCCGCCCGGCTTCGCCCCCTCCTACCGCCGCAGCCTCGATGACGGGCTGCTCGACATCCGTGCCGTCGACGGCAACCACCCCTTCGCCCGCACCCGCCTCGTCACCGCCTTCCTCACCGGTACCCTCGCCCGCTCCCGCGTCTACCAAGCCACCACCGTGACGCGGCTGCGCATCGGCGGCATGGGAGAGAAAGGGGACTACGCCCGCGACGGGGAAGTAAGCCCGGCCGCCGACACGCTCATCCTCGACAAATCACCGCGCGCGCTCACCGTCTACCTACCGGTACCTCATTGACCCCTGTGCCATCAGGTTGTGCCGCGCTCCGCTCGGGCCGGCAACACACATGGCAGCGGCCCGGCCGGCCGGTTGGGGCCACGGCCGGGGAGCCAAGGAGCTGCCAAGCCGGTGTTTGAGATCCACGCGGCGGGCTACTCGGGGTAGGCGTCCGACGGCCGGCCAGGACGAAGGCACCGGAGGGTTGGGGTCACAGCTCCCGGTGCCGCCCCTTGGGCGCGCAAGCCATCACCGCCCAGCGCCATCCCGGCAAACAAACCCACCACGGTCAAGCTCATTGCGCTCCTTCGTGACCACCAGGCCGGCTACCGGAGCCGTGCCTGGTCTTCCTCCTCGTCCTCTTCGTCGGGCAGATACACGTCGCTGACGGCGATGTTCACTTCGACGACTTCCAGGCCCGTCATCCACTCGACGCCGGAGATGACGTTTTCCCGCACGGCGCCCGCCACATCTGTGATCGAGACGCCGTAGTCGATGACGATCTCCAGATCAATCGCCGTCTGCGTCTCGCCGACTTCGACCTTGACTCCGCGCGAGACGGACTTGGTGGTGCCGGGCACACGTTCCCGTACGGCGCCGAAGGCCCGGGAGACTCCGCTGCCCATCGCATGGACGCCGACCACGTCGCGGGCCGCCATTCCAGCAATCTTCTCGACCACGCCGTCGGCGATGGTGGTCCGGCCCCGGGTGCCGGGGTCGCCGCCGCGCTTCGCACCGACGTTCTTCCTGGCGCTGTCACCCTTGGACTCCGTGCTGGAGTTATCGGGCCGGTTCTGCTGTCCGGTTTCGGTCATGGCCGGTCGTCCCTTTCCAAGCAGAGGAGCCTGCGGCCTGTTTTTCCACATTAGGTTCGTTTGTTTGGCAATGCTCCAGGCATGCGGGAGGCGTGAGACCGGGGGTTGCCACGTGAGCGCCGTGAGCGGCCGGATCGGGGAGGTTCCGGCAGCTTGGATCACCGAGCGCGCGGCCTCCGGGGTACCGAGCCGCGCGGCCTCTGGAGTGTCCGGGGTCCGGCCGGGCGCTGTGCGGATCCGCCTGGCCGACCCGGAATCAGTGCCGGAGTCGACTGTTCCTGCGCCTTGGAGCGCAATGCCGCCGGGACCGCTGCAGCAGCGGCACCAGAGATGACGCCCCGGCACGGTGACGGTCGCCGTTCTTGTGACGGCGGTGGAACCCGCCAGGGGCCGACCAGCCTGAACGGCAAGGCAAACACGCGAATCAGCGGCTTTGACCCGCTACCGCGCTCAGCATTACGGGCCGCGCGCTGGAGGCGCCGTGCGGCGCGGTGCTGCTGATGCGCCGCTGTTGGCCGCCGCCCCCTGTGGTGCGTCGTCGGCTGCGGAGCTGACCCCGGGATCCGGGCCCTCGCCTGCGGCTGCTTCGCCGGCCTGCACCGCCGTCGCCGTCGCCGTCCAAGCGGCGCAGAACAGCAGCAGCCTGGCCATGAGGTTGATCCACAGAACGACGGCGACCGGCACAGCGAAGGCGCCGTACATGCTTTTCCCCGCGACGCCCTGCAGATAGCCGGTCAGCAACAGCTTGAGCAGCTCGAAGCCCACCGCTCCGATCAGACCGGCCACCACGACCGCGCGCCGACCGGGATGCACGCGCGCCAGCCGGGTGAGCACGTAGACCAGCAGCAGGAAATCGACGAGCAGGGCGATGGCCAGACCCGCGAAGAACAGCAGCGCCCGTCCCGCCCCGCCCTCGATCCCGACCCTGTCGGCGGCCCAGCCAACCGCGCTGTTCGCGAACACCGAACTGCCGAGCGCGACCAGCCCGACCACGCCGAGACCGACCAGCACCCCGGTGTCCTTGATCCTGAGCAGGATCGGATTTCCAGGGTCTTGCTCCTTCTCCCACACCGCACGCAGGCACCCGCGCAGGGCGCCGACCCAGTTGATGCCGATCACGAGCAGCAGCGCGCCGGCGATGAGCCCGACGGCCCCGGCGTGCGCGACGAGACTGTCCAGGTCCAGCAGGTCGGAAAGCCCCGGCGCCTGGTCGGCGATCTTGTCCTGGAGTTTCCCGAGCTGCTCCTCGCTCAGCAGCTTGGCGCTGATCGCCGCACCCACGGTGACCAGCGGAAAGAGTGCGACGAAACTGGTGAAGGTGACGGCGGCGGCGAGCCGGGCCCAGTGGACCGTGGCCAGCCGCGCGTACGCGCGCCACGCGTGTGTACGCATCAGCCGCGCAACCATGGGCCCAATCCCGGGCAACCTGGTCAGCCATTCCATGGTGGACACCCACCCGCAAGGGTACGCGCCGAGACGAATGAGCTCACCAGGGCAGGGAAGCCGAGACGCGCTCAGGCCGACAGATGCGAAGCCGCGAGAAGGGCCACCTTCGGTGGACAGGACGACTTCACCATCGACGCCGAACACCGACGAGCGGCGAAGCACTGGGGGCGACGCCCGACAGCGGGGACGACGCCGTGTCGCCCCCGCCCGCGGTGGTCAGGCCGCCCGCGCGAGCCGTTGCTCGGTCGCCTTCTGGCGGGCGGCCCGTACCCTCGTGTCGATGCCCTCGGCGACCTCCTGCTGCCACTCGTCGTCGGAATTCAGCAGGCCGTTCCGCGCATGGTTAACCACAAGCTCGTCGTACGAGTGCTCGCATCCGTCATGCCGTTGCAACGAAGCGCGCACATGACGCGCCGCTCAGCGCCGCGGGGGTGCGGTTGCCGGGTGGGGGATCAGGTTGGTGTCGAAGTCGCCGTCGGCGATCTCGCGAGCGAGCTGTGCGAGCTGACGTTGGTGGGCGCGGGCGTACGAGCGGAAGGCGGTGAACGCATCGTCCAGCGAGATCTGCCAGCGTTCCGCGAGGATGCCCTTGACCTGTTCCAGGACGATGCGGCTGGTGAGGGCGTACTGGAGTTGGGCACGCTCGATGTGGCTGTGGTCGAGGGTGCGCTGCTGCAGGATGGCGATGGTCGCGATGTCTGCCAGGGCCTGGGCGAGGGTGATGTCCTGATCACCGAGGGGGTCGGGGTCGGTCTGGAACAGGGAGAGCGCGCCGATCACACGGCCGCGTAGCCGCAGCGGAAGGGCGTTGGTGGCCACGAACCCGGTCTCGTGGGCGCGGGTGGCGAACTGTGGCCAGCTCTCCGTGGCTTTCGGATCGGTGAGGTTGATGTTGGTGCGGGCCTGGCCGCTCTTGTAGCACTCCACGCAGGGGCCTTGGTCGTGCTGCAGGGCGAAGAGCTCCAGCAGCCGGGTGTGTTCGTCGGAGGCGGCGATGGTCTGCAGGGTGTCGTGCTGGTCGGCCAGCAGGATGCCGACCGCCGCCACGTCCAGCAGTTCCATGCAGCGCACCGAGAGCTGCTGGAGAAAGTCGATGAGGTCGAAGTCGTCGGTCAGGGAGTCGGCGACTTCCACGAAGACCTCGGTGAGCCGTTGTTCGCGGGGCATGTCGATCAGTCCTTGTCTACGACGGTCGGGGGCGTGCCGTTGCCGTTGTGGTCCAGGCGGAGCCGCCGGTCCACCACGTCCTGGGAGATGTCGGTGATGGAACGCCCACTGCTATAAGCATGCGCGCGCAGCCGGAGCAGGGCTTGGGGCAGGGGCAGGGAGAGTTGGACGCTGACCATGCCCGTCGCCTGGTGGATCACGGCGTGCTGCAGGGTGCGCGGGGAGCCGGCGGGGGACGGCCCGTCCACGCGAGGCTCGCCACTGCCCAGGCACCGGGCGGTAAGCGCGTCGGCCAGGATCAGCGCGTCGTCGGCCTGCTCTGCGGTCAGCGGGCCCGGGGTGCGGCGTACGGCGGTCAGGACACCGGTGCGGATCGCGCCGATCCCCATGGGGAAACAGAAGACCGCCCGGGCCGACAGGGCGGGGGCCTCCATGGCCAGCGCGGGCCAGCGCGCAAGGCGAACGCCGACCAGGTCGGGCACCCACACCATCGCGCCACTACGGGCCGCGTCGGGCCCGGGGCCCTCTCCGAGGGTGAGCTGAAGGTCCTCGAAGCGGCGCGTCGCGGCGTCCGAGCACCACAGGAGCTCGGTGAGGTCGCCCTCGGTGACCAGGGAGACCGCGAGGCCGTCCACGCCCAACGCGGCGGCGCCGGCCGCGGTGACATCGGCGACCTGGCCGGAGCCGTCGTCGGACTGCAGCAGACGCAGAACCCCGACCATGCGGTCACTGATCACCCACCACCACCTCGCCCCGTGCCGCCGGGCGGGCCCATGGCCATGCTCTCGGGCCCGGTCGCGAGGCCAACAACGTGGGACACACGGCCGCCACGTCGTCCGTGACAGCGACGCGCGGCGCGGGGACCTGGGGCCGGTCGTAAAGAAGGAAACCGGTGGCGGTCAGATCCAGGAGGCGGGTCAGCAGCGGACTCGGGTGGCGCAGACACAGCGATCCCCCGGCCGTGGTGGTGAGCCGAGATGCGACCAGGAAGGCATTGAGGCCGATGACGTCGCAGAAGGTGAGGAGGGTCAGGTCGATGTCGACCGTACGGATTCCGTCCCCCAGGCAGTCTTCGATCACCACGCGCACGGAGTGTGCCGTCTCCAGGTCGAGTTCACCCGCCAGGGTGATGGTCGCGTGGCTTCCCCGGTCGCGCCGGTGGATGTTCAAGCTTGAGAGAACAGGCATAGTGCCTCAGTTCTTGTGACCACCTGGTGCAGCGCTGGGCGGGCCTGGAATTTCGGCTACGCCTGGCACGTATTCCGCGTGGTCGGACGCCTTTACAGGTCAGGCAAGAGCGACGGATGGCAACCCTGTTGCAGGGCCGTGAACCCGACCGGCTTCGCCTCGAAGGTGGGCCTGTGGTGATCCAGACGTCCTGTCCACTCCCCGCAGGCACCAGCACGACAACAGCATTGGGCCACGCCGGGGTCTGGGACGTCCATCGCAGCATAGCCCTCGCGCCCACCCCCTGGCAGCCGTTCCTCGGCCGCAGCCTTCCAGCGACCTTGCGGCACCCTCTCCGGCGTACGGCCCCACGGGCTCACACACTGACCGGTGCCACCCGTGGACGCGCGAGCAGTCACCGCCACTACGCCGCACGAAGGCGCCGCAACGCACGACGCCACTCGTGTTGCATCTCCTGCGGGAGCTTCTTGCCCTCCGTGGTGGCGACCAGGGCCGCAGCTACGTCCCTGAGTTTGACGTTGCAGTGCTGCGATACGTCCACCAGGAGATTCCAGGCCTCCTCACTGGAACAGGACACCAGGGCCATCACCATGCCGCGCGCCTGGTCGATCACCGCGTGGCTGACCAGCGCCTGCCCCAACTGCTTGTTCTCGGCACGCAGTGCAAGAATTTCCGCGACCAGAGCGGCGTCTGCCACCACGCCCACAGTCGTCACAGCCCGCTGCTCTTCATGAATCGTGATCGTCTGACGCATGGTGTGTACCTCGCAGCACAGTCAGCGCGTCCGGCCTGGGCGAAAGCCGTTGGCACGCCTGGATGCCAGTCCGCCCCATCGGTCACCTGTGATATTCGCTGTCCCGGCGATTCCGGCCGCCCCGGCGCTGCCGCCTGTACCGGCGATCCCAGCGGTCCTGACGGTCCCTGTAATCCCGATAATCCCGGTAACCGGAACCACCGCCACGGGCCCCGCTCCTGGCGCCACCGCGGCCGTAGTGCACGAGACCGAAGATGAGAACGGCTGCGGCCACCCACCAGACGGGGCTGAGGAATCCGAGTCCGAGCAGGACCACGATGAGGATGAGAAGCAAGACGAACACGGCGACCCTTCCCGGAGCGCAACAAGACATCGCTGCCGGGGACCGGGGCCTCACTCAACAGCATAGTCCTGACCAAGGGTTGCGGATAGCGCCCCAGGCCGGCCAGACCACCTTGCCTGGATGAAGACTTGACGTCTCTTCAGGAACTGCGGCGACGACTTCCGTGCGCGGTGCAGCCCCCGGGCGCCGCCCCCCCCGGGGTAGCATCGAAAAGCAACGGCGCTCCGTCGGGAGCACACCTTGCGCCGGTGCCGGACCTGCCTCGTCACAAATCGAGTCGCCGATGTCGCCCTCGATGCCATCAGGTCCGTCGATCGCTGCGGCCGAATCGAGCCAGTGCCGCAAGAGCGCGTTGCCTCGGCCCGGTGCAGTTCGCCCATGCCAGCTGCTCTACATACTCCCCGCACTCGCCTGCCCCGTCGGCATGGGACTGATGATGTGGTTCATGATGCGCTCCAAGCGCCCGTCGACCACCGCCCAGCCGCCACACACGGCCCCCACCACCGAGCAGGATCAGGAGCTCCGGCGCCTCAGCAAGGAAGTCGACGCCCTGCGCGGTGAGCTCGACACGAAGCCCAGCCTCCACAAGGACTCACCGGCGTGACCAGCCTCTGACTCCCCCTGGCAGCCACCGTTCTCGCCGCGGCCCACGACACCAAGCCTCGCTCCGCGGCCGTCCCGAAGCACTGCGTGGTGCCAAGATCCGACCGCAGCCTGCCCCTCGCCTTGGCTGGCCAACCTCCGCAAAGTGCTCCCGCGAACCGCTGAGTAAATACACTCTAGCGAGAGGGCAAAGTTGGTAAAGCATCCTATGATCAGAATCTGCTGGTCAGAGCCGCACACGGGCGGCGGTTGGCAGTACGCCCTAGGAACAACCTTGCCGTCGAGAGAGAGTGGGACCAAGTCGGGGAGCAGCGCAGTATCTCCACGGGCCCCCTTGTATGAGGCGAGTCGCGTCGCGCCGGACCGAGTCGGAGATGGCCTGCGCAACTGCTCAGCGACCCGGGCCATCACCATGCAGTAGGGCTCTCGATGCGACCCGCAGCATCCTTCCCCCAGGGCACATGACCGAGGGAAACGTTGCGGCCCAATGAGAACTTCCGAGGAGCATTTTCGCCTGTCTGACCACCTGTAGCGACGAAGACGGCTGGTCGGTCCAGAACGACCTTGGAGGCGCCGTCATCGCCGCCCTGCTCGCCATGCAGTACATCGACCCCGAAGGCGCCCGCGCCACCTTCGACGATCACTGTCGGCGGTCGGGTGTGGAGGTGGCAGGTGCGGGAGTGCCAGCGGGGTGCGGTGCGGCTGCGCATCCTGCATCACGCGGCCGAGGGTGGGATCCACGGTGCGTGGATGACCGAGGAGTTGGGCGGGCACGGGCCGGCTCAGCCGCGGGGCACGGGAGCTTCGGCCGAGGCGGTGGCGCGGGACAGTCGGGCATCGGCCGAGTAGGTGCCCGCGCCGACCATCAGCAGGAATAGGCTGCCGCACAGCTGCGCGAGGTCGGTGCGGGACTCGTGCGCGAAGTCCCACCAGCCCGCTTCTCCGTCGAAGAGCGGGGCGTCGCCCCACAGGATCGGCAGCTTGGTGATCAGTAAGGCGCCGAGCATGTTGACCACCATCGGGATGGCGGCGAGCCGGGTCAGCAGACCGGCCAGGATCAGCAGACCGCAGGCGATCTCGAAGACCCCGTCCAGTGGGGCGAAGAAGCCGGGCGCGGGGATGCCTGCCTTGTCGAACCGGCCACTTCCCAGCGCGTTCGGGTAGAGGAACTTCTGGATGCCCTCGAAGAAGAAGACGGATCCGACGTACAGGCGGATGAGGATCACGGCGCCCGGCGCGTTCGTGGCGGCCAGCCGGGCCTGCCAGGTACGGATTTGCGCCATCAACGGCTCCTCGCCTGAACGGTACCGAGTGTCGAGTACGGATATCGTCCGGCGTTACCGGTGGGTGGCGCTGCGCGGAACCCGGCCGTTCCCTCGCACGGGCGACAGCCCCGCCCGGATCAGGGGGTGCGGTGGGCGGTGACCGCGCGGCGTACCCCCGTAGGTGGCAGCACGGACGTTCGTACGGCTCCATCCACCGCCTCCTCACAGAAGCCGGCGCCACCCCGCGCGGACGAGGCGGGGACAATCGCAACGGTCCCGCGCGTAACCGGTCGAGTCCCGCCGCCGGGCCCGACGGAGCGGTCCTCCTTCGCGAGAGCGACACCCCCCCCAAATCACCTGACCTCAGACCGGACCGGCCTCGCCGCACTGCTCCGGTGCGTCAAGGCAAAGGGACAGTGGGCCCGAATCGGATTCCCGGGTCTACAACCAAGCGCGTTCCTCGCGAGTCTTGATCGTCGGCGGTCACATCCCGCCGCAGACGATCAAGACCGAAGGAATGCATGAACCGACCCAGAGGCACAACGGTCGCCACTGCGAGCGCCGTCGTGCTCGCCACCGCCGGCGGCCTGCTCGCCGCGGCCACCCCCGCCTCAGCCGCCGTGACCTGCGCGTCGCCCGTCTTCAAGCGGACGTTCTACGCGAACACCACCTTCTCCGGGACCCCCAAGGGCACGGACTGTGACTCCGTGATCGACGAGAACTGGGGCACCGGCGCACCGCGCTACAGCGGCATGCCCACCAACAACTTCGGCGTCCGCTGGTCCGTAACCCGCGACTTCGGCTCCGGCGGGCCCTTCACGTTCACCGCCTCCTCCCGCGACGGCATCCGCGTCTACCTCGACGGCGTCCGCAAGGTCGACCTGTGGAAGAACGTCTCCACCACCGTCTCCAAAACCATCAACGTGACCATCCCGTCGGGCAAGCACAGCCTCCGCGTCGACTTCGTCAACTGGACCGGCGCCGCCAACGTCAAGTTCGCCTACGCCCCCCGTACGTCGGCGACCATCGACAAGGTCAAGCCGCTCGTCCCGACCGGGACCACCGTTACCTACAGCACGGCGACGACGTCCACGAAGGTCAGCTGGGCCAAGAACAAGGAGATGGACCTCGCCGGGTACCGCGTGTACCGGCGGCTGAAGGGCACCTCCTACCCCGCGAAGCCGATCGCGACCACGACGTCCACCTCGTACACCGACACGACCGTCCCGAAGGACGGCAACGTCTACTACTACGAGGTCCGCGCGTACGACAAGGCCGGCAATACCTCCTCGGGCACCGCCGACCTCGGCATCACCACCGTCGACCGCACCGCCCCCGCCGCCCCGAAGGGCGTCGAGGACAACTGGGCCATGGGCTACCCGGACAAGGTCACCCTCTACTGGGACGGCAACGGGGAGTCCGACCTCGCCGGCTACCGCGTGTACCGCTCGACGTCCTCGACGGTCGCCCTCACCGCCGAGAACCGGATGACGGGCGACACGCTGTCGGGCGGCGGTTACACCGGGCCCCTGCCGCAGACCGGTGACAAGTACTACTACGTCGTCACCGCCGTCGACACGCACGGCAACGAGTCGGTGGCCTCGGGCACGGCGATGTACTACACCCGCGACCTGACCGGCCCGGTGGACACCGCCCTCAACGCGAGGGCCACGGAAGGCGAGGCAGGCGTCACGCTGACCTGGGATGCCTCGGAGCGGACCAGCGACGACTTCGCGGGCTACTCGGTCTTCCGATCGCTCAAGCCGCGCGACGCCAAGGCCCCACGTGAGGACGTCGGCAAGGGATTGAAGGGCACCTCCTTCACGGACGCGTCCCCGTCGCCCGGCGTCACGTACTACTACTGGGTGGTCGCCGTGGACCACGCAGGAAACGGCGGCCCCGTGTCCAACGAGGTCGCCGTCAGCGTCGCCGGCAACACGACCGCACCGGCCGCGCTGACCGGCGTGACCGCCGTCCCGAAGGAGAACGGCCTCACCCTCTCCTGGGACGCGAGCAAGGACCCCGGCCTCGACCACTACCGTGTGCTGCGCGGCACCCTCGCCGACGGCCAGTGGACGTACGCCCCGGTGATTCACCCCTGGCACTTCAAGCCCTGGGAGATCACGGAGACGGCGTTCCACGACGCTGTACCCGCTGACGGGCAGCAGGTGCGCTACAGCGTCGTCGCCATCGACCAGTACGGCAACCAGCTCACCCCTGACACCGGCGCGACCGTCGTCGATGCCACCGAGCTGGACCTTCGCCCGACCGCACCGGCGGCGACCGGCTCATCACTGGGCCACCTCGGCGCAGACCGGAGTGGCCGGCTGTCCTGGTGGCTGTCCGTGGAGGAGGACGGCAGCAAGGTCTCCGGCTTCAACATCCGCCGCTGGAACCCGCAGACGAAGGCGTTCGAGCTGATCGGAACAGAGCCCAGCGGCAGCGGCACCAGAAGCTGGTACGACACCGACATGCCGGCCGCCACCACGGTGTACTACCGCGTCAGCGTCCTCTACACGGACGGCACCGAGTCAGGCGCGACCGAGGCCGTCACCGTGAGCTACTGAGCGCACCCGCGCGGGGCGAACTCCATCAAGGGGACTGGAAGCTGAGCTTTCAGTCTCCATTAATGCTGCAACTCCGTTTGTGATGACGAGGCCACAGCTCTGCGGGCTGTGGCCTCAACGTTTGTAGTAGCTGCGGCGGCTTTGGCGTTGTCGTCCGGCGGCGCCAGTTGGACCAGTGCAGGATGCGCTTGACACTGTGGTCTGTTGTCCGGTTGAGGCGGGTAATAGGGCGCCGCAATTCGGGGACGGCGGAAGGTCAGACGTGGCGGCGGCGCTGCTGCGGGACTTGGCGGTCGAGGATGCGGCCGAACCCGGTCGCATCCAGTGTCCGAGATCCCATGACACGTCACCGACTCCGCCGTCCCCGCCGCAACCATTCGACCAGCCAGGACGCGACGAAGAAGACCGGGAGCGAGATCCCCACCAGCACCGCGGCCCCGGTGAACGCGCTCGACAGGAATCGGCCAGCGGGCTGGCGGGCATTGCCACCGACTTCGGCGTCAACGTCTGACACCTGCGCCACTGGGGTGCGGGCAAGACCCGCACCCCATGCCCGGCTCACCCACCACATCGAGAGAGCGGACACCGGTGTTCGGACTCAGCGAACTCGCGATACTCCTGATCGCCGTCATTGTCTTCTTCGGCGCCAAGAAGCTCCCCGAGCTGGCCCGCAACGCCGGCAAGGCGCACGCGTCCTCAAGAGCGAGAGCAAGGCGATGAAGGCGGAAGGGTCTGCCGAGCAGCAACAGGACCCTCACATCATCCAGGTGCGGCCTGGCGACAGGACCGGCGAGTGGCCCGACAATGGGACAGGGACCAGCAACGGCCCGGTACGGACCTGACCTCAGCCACTCAGTGCATCCCATTAGCCCGCACAGCCACCACCACGACCACAACGAAGAGGCAGCACATGTCCGTAAACCTGACCAAGGGCCAGCAGATCAGCCTGAGCAAGTCCGACGGCGGGGCACTCACCGTCGTACGAATGGGACTCGGCTGGAAGGCCGCCCAGCGCAAGGGATTCCTTGCCAAGCTCACCGCCCGGGAGATCGACCTGGACGCCTCGGCGGTGCTCTTCGCCGACAAGAAGCCGGTGGACGTCGTGTTCTTCCAGCACCTCGTCAGCGACGACGGCTCCGTCCGTCACACCGGCGACAACCGCGTCGGCGGCGCGGGTCAGGGCGGCGACGACGAGTCGGTCATCGTGGATCTGCAGCGCGTGCCCGTACACGTCGACCAGATCGTCTTCACCGTGAACTCCTTCACCGGCCAGACCTTCGAGGAAGTCGACAACGCCTTCTGCCGCCTCCTCGACGAGACCACCGGTCAGGAGCTGGCCCGCTACACCCTCACCGGCGGCGGCCGCCACACCGCACAGGTCATGGCGAAGGTGCAGCGGAGCGGCACTGGCTGGCAGATGGCAGCGATCGGCAGCCCCGCCGACGGACGCACCTTCCAGGACCTCATGCCGGCCATCGCCACTCACCTGTAGACGTACGACAGCGGACAAACGGGTGGCCCTTCGGCCCAGCGCCTGTCAAGGGAGGGCGAAGGGCGCTCGCCCGCCAGAGCGCTGAGAGCTGAGCCCGACAAACGAACCAGCGGCCCAACAGACACATCATCGGCAGAACGCACGCACGATCGCTCCCGCGAAGCCGCCAGACAGCGTCCAATCGCACCGACGCATCCTCGGCTGCAACATCCCCGCATGCCCTACGAAACGACGACCTGGGCGGCGCGTGCCACTAGTGCCAGTCGAGGGGGTAAACAGCGGTCATCAGAGGCCCTTTCCGACCACCCAGCGGTGACGTACCCCAGAGACGTCTCCGCAGGTCAGATGGCCATTGGGCGCTTAAGTCCCGGGTGATTCCCAAGCTCAGAGCGCGAGTTCGATTCTCGTCACCCGCTCCACCACGAAAGACCCTGGTCAATCACCGGGGCCTGCTTGCTCTCCAGACCTCCACGTACGCGGCGTCAGTGGCCCGAGCTGGAAACCGGGAGGCGCTTGGTGAAGGTCTTGCCCGCGTCCCGCGTCTCGTAGATGCCGTCCTGCGTGGCGACGATGACGCGGTTCGAGTCGACCGCGGTAAGGGCCTGCGGTCCTCCACCAGGGACATCGCCGGAGGACTTCCAGGTGGCGCCGCCGTCGGTGCTGCGGTTCAGCTCGCCGCTCGGATCCACTCCGTACAAGGCGTCCGTCTTGGGCCACGAGAGCAAGGCCATCACCGGCTCGGCGCCCGGGCGGAAGGTCTCGCCGCCATCGGTGCTCGTGGCGATGCCGTCCTGGGTGGTGGCCAGCACCGTATTGGCGTTGTCAGGACTGACGGCGAAGTCCAGCATCTGAACGGCGGCCCCGTCGTCCCAGGTGGTGCCGTCCTTGCTGACCCGCAGTGCCCCGCTGACGCTGTCGTAGCCGTAGATCTTGTTGTGTACGAAGTCGAGAGCGTGGAAGTCGGCCTGGCCCTCCAGAGACCGCGTCTTCCACGTCTTCCCGGCATCCTTGCTCTCGATCAGGCCCCGGTGGGGCGGCTCGTCGCCGGTGGCCGGGTGGCCGCTCGCCAGGAAGGTCTTCGGCCCGGTCACCGTGAATCCCATGAAGTCGTCCTGGCTGTCACCTACCCGCTGAGGGTCGCCCTCGTCGTCCGGTGTGAAGAGCCCCTCGTGAGTGGCGACGTAGAGCCGCCCGTCCGACGGATCGATGCCGAGGCCGTGGACGTGGCTCACGGCGGCTTGTGCCGAGTCGGAGTCGCGTTCGGAGTCGGAGTCGGCGGTGCAGGCGGCCAGTCCTGTTGCGAGGAGCGCTGCGGCGAGGGCGAGAGCCGGTGGGCGTACGTTCATGTGGGATCCCTGCGAGGTGCACATCGAGCGGCGCGGTGCGGGCGGGCAAGCGATGGAGCACCTTGCCCGTGACGCTTTCGACGCTAGAACCCTGCCCCTGGGGAAAGGTCAAGCCGAATGCGAAGGGGCGGACTCGATGATGTGGCAGATCACGCCCGCCTCGCCGCGCCCAGCGGCCTGGTCCGCCCGGTCTCGGGCAGTCTGCAGAGTTTCCCGCAGCGCCCGCAGGTCGGCGATGCGCCGGTCGATTTCGGCGACGTGTTCGTCGAGAAGGCTGGTGACCAGCTCGCAGGGCTGCTGCCCCTGGCGTTGCAGGTCCAGGATGCGCTTGATCTCCTTCAGACTGAGGCCGAGGGACTGGGCCTGGCGAATGAAGTGCAGCTCCGGCAGGGCGCTCTCGGTGTAGGTGCGATACCCGGCCGGGGTGCGCTCCGGCGGGTCGATAAGGCCGTTGGCCTCGTAGAGGCGAACGGCCTTGGGGCTCAGCCCGGTCTGGGCGGCGATGCGGCCGACGGTGAGCATGATGGGGGGCTCCGTTCTGCGAATGGTTCCAGTCTGCGCTTGACCTTGCCCTAAGGGCAAGGTTTTACCGTCCGGTCATGAGTACAGATGACGGCGACGGCTGTACGGCGGCGATGGCAGTGACCCTGTTGAGCGGCCGGTGCGCCGAGGCGATGGAGCGGGCCGAGCACGCCTGTTTCGGAATCAGCCCGTTCAACAGCTACTTCTCCACCGCCCGGATCCGTGAGCTGGCGGCATGGGGGCTGGAGCGCTTCGAGCGGGTGGACTTCTTCGTGCCGGACGCACCGAGCGCGTACACCTTCGAAGCGCTGGGGTACGCACCCGAGAAGGCCGCGTGGAAGGCGCGCAGGCAGGGCCAGTACACCCGCAACAAGATCGTCACCGCGCTGGGTTCGCTCGGCCTGGCCGACGCGGACAAGCGCGTGCTCGGGTGGGCGGAGCTGGAAGGCAATGCGGCATTCGAGCGGCTCCACGGGAGCGGGGTGCGCCGGTACGCCGAGGACGCGGACTTCCGGGATGCCTGCCGGGAGGCCACCGGGTGGGTGCTGGCCGGGAAGCTGCCCGCCGGGCAGGCGCCGGACGCGGAGCAGGTCGAGCACGCGGTGCGCTACTTCCTGGCCGAGTTACCGCTCTTCATCGACACCCCGGCCATCGTCGGTGCCGGCACATCCGTGTTCTGCTATCACCAGCCGCCTGCTGTCCTGCGCCGCCTGTACGGGCGCGAGCTGAGCTGGCGACCCGCCGCTGGGCAGGGCTTCGCCGTTGTGGCACCGGCCGTACGAGACTGAAAGAGAAAAGGAACCGTCCATGGCAACCAGCACGCGGCCCGATGCCGAGCAGTCCGATGCCCAGCAGTCCATAGAACTGGCCATCACCGGCATGACCTGTGCCTCGTGCGTGGCGCGGGTGGAACGGAAGCTCGGCAAGCTGCCCGGCGTGAGCGCGACGGTGAACCTGGCGACCGCGACCGCGCACGTGACGCGGCAGAGCCCCGATGTCGGCGTTGAGGAGATGATCGCTGCCGTCGAGGCCATCGGTTACGGCGCCGAGGTGCCGCGCACGGAGGCCCCGGCCGCAGAGGAAGAGGAGGTCGACGCCGAGGGCGCGCACATCGCCGGACTGCGCCGCCGTCTGATCGCCTCGACACTGCTCGGGCTGCCGGTGGTCGTCGTGTCGATGATCTCCGCGCTGCACTTCCCCGGCTGGCAATGGGTGGCACTGCTGCTGGCCACCCCCGTGGTGGCGTGGGGTGCGTGGCCGTTCCACCGGGCGGCCGCCCTGAACCTGCGGCACGGGTCGGCGACGATGGACACCCTGGTCTCGCTGGGTGTGCTGGCCGCCTACCTGTGGAGCGCCGGGACTCTCGCCTTGGGCGGGGACCATCTGTATCTGGAGGTCGCCGTCGTGCTGACGGCGTTCCTGCTGGCGGGCCGCTTCTTCGAGGCCCGGGCCAAGCGTCGGGCCGGGGACGCGATCCGGGCGCTCATGCACCTGGGCGCCAAGGACGTCGCCGTACTGCGGAACGGCAGCGAAGTACGCATCCCCGTCGAGGAGCTGGCGGTCGGCGACCTGTTCGTCGTACGGCCCGGGGAGAAGATCGCCACGGACGGCGAGGTCACCGACGGCGCCTCGGCGATCGACGAGTCGCTGCTGACCGGAGAGAGCGTGCCGGTGGAGGTCGAGCCGGGCTCGCAGGTCACCGGCGCCACGGTCAACAGCCACGGACGGCTGACCGTACGGGCCACCCGGATCGGCGCGGACACCAAGCTGGCGCAGATTGCCGCCCTGGTGGAGCGTGCCCAGACCGGCAAGGCGGCGGTGCAGCGGCTGGCCGACCGGATCTCGGCGGTTTTCGTACCGGTCGTCATCGCCCTGGCCGCAATCACCTTCGCGGCTTGGCTGCTGGCCGGCGCCCCGGCCGCAACCGCGCTGACCGCCGCCATCGCCGTAGTGATCATCGCCTGCCCGTGTGCCCTGGGGCTGGCCACGCCCACCGCGCTGATGGTCGGCACCGGGCGCGGCGCCCAGCTCGGGCTGCTGATCCGCGGGCCGGAGGTCCTGGAGTCCACCCGGCGGATCGACACCGTCGTACTGGACAAGACCGGCACCGTAACCGAGGGGAAGATGCGCCTGGTCGAGGTGGTGGCCGCCGAGGGCGAGGACGCGGACGAGGTCCTGCGGCTGGCCGGTGCGCTGGAGGATGCCAGCGAGCATCCCATCGCCGCCGCCATCTCCGCCGCCGCCCGCGAGCAGTTCGGGGCCCTGGCTCCGGTGACCGGCTTCGCCAACACCCAGGGCCGCGGCGTGACCGGACAGGTCAAGGACCGTACCGTGCAGGCGGGACGCGCCACGTGGCTGGACGAGCAGGCACTGCCCTTGCCGGGCGAGCTGACCCGCGCCCGTCAGTCGGCCGAGGCGGAGGGCCGTACGGTGGTCTTCGCCGCCTGGGACGGGCGTGTTCGCGGCGCGCTGGTGGTTGCCGACACCGTCAAGGCGACCAGTGCCGAGGCGGTGGCCGACCTCAAGCGGCTCGGCCTCACACCCGTGTTGTTGACCGGTGACAACACCGCCGCGGCCCACGCGGTGGCGGCCGAGGTCGGCATCGACCAGGTCGTCGCCGAGGTCCATCCCGAGGACAAGGTCGCCGAAGTCCAGCGCCTCCAACAGGCAGGCCGGGTGGTGGCGATGGTCGGCGACGGCGTCAACGACGCGGCCGCCCTCGCCCAGGCCGACCTCGGCCTGGCCATGGGCACCGGCACCGACGCGGCGATAGCCGCCTCCGATCTCACGCTGGTACGGGGCGACTTGCGGGCGGCGGCGGACGCGATCCGGCTGGCCCGCCGCACCCTTCGTACGATCAAGGCCAATCTTTTCTGGGCCTTCGCCTACAACGTGGCCGCGCTACCACTGGCCGCGCTCGGCCTGCTCAACCCGATGATCGCCGGAGGTGCGATGGCCTTCTCCTCGGTGTTCGTGGTCTCCAACAGCCTGCGGCTGCGCCGCTTCCAGTCTCTGCGCTGAGCCATGTGCGAAGGGGGCGCCAGGGGCCAAGGCTCCGGCGCCGCCTTTGGCGTACTCAGCAGATCGCCCGCGCAGACCGTGCTTCACCCGTCGGTGGACCTGGGGGCGGGCTTGCGGGCGGCGAGGCGTTCGACGATGCCGAGCTTGAACCTGTCCCGCTGGTCGATCTCCAGCCCTTCCGCCTGGACATGCCGCAGGAGTCGGCGCATGAAGTGCTCCCCGCCGAGCGGAACGGTGACGAGTTCGCTGAGCTGCTGGATCGCGCGCCGGTCGTCAGGGATCGCGCAGGTCTGCGGCGACTCGGACACAGGGTCATCCTGTCCGCTACCGGCCTGTCCCGTACTCCGCCTTGGTACGCCGGATGGCCCGGCCGGAGAGTTCCCGGCCGGGCCATCCGGCGCACCTTCGGATCTTCTGCCCGCACCTGTTGGGCGTTGTCGGCGTCAGTCGGCCGGCCGGGCCTTGTAGTCACCGGCCTGCTGAACCGCCGCAACGAGTACGGCGGTGTCCACGTCGGCGCCTTCCTCCAGGCGGACGGTGGTACGTCCGGCCTTCACGTCGGTGGTGGATGAGCGGACGCCGGGGACATCCTCCAGCTCGTCGTCGATGAGCAGGCCGCAGCTGGAGCAGTGCATGCCCTCGACGAGAAGCACCACCTGCGGACCGGCCCCGGGCGCGGCGGCGGTGTCCTTCTTGCGGCTGAAGAGCTTCACTTGGTGTCTCCCTGGAACTCGATGGTGCCGGTCTGCATACCCATGGCGCAGGAGAAGCGGAGCGTGCCGGGCTTACGGGTGCCCAGATCGACCTTGGTGTCACCGTCGCGCTTGACGATCTCCTGGACCCCGAGTTCGGGGATGGTGAAGGCGCGGGCGCAGCCGCCGGAATCCTTGCCGTGCAGCACGAGCGTGGTGGGCACGCCGGCCTTCGCGGTGAACTGGGTCGGAACATAGAAGTCCGTCACGGTGAGGGTGACGATCTGCTTCCCGGAGGCGTCGATGCGTACGGGGTTCTCAGCCCCCGTAGTTTCCTCTCCGGTACCGGATCCGCCCACTGATCCGCTCCCTTCACCACCCTCGACGATGAATGGTCCACTCGCCGCGGCCTGCTTGTCAGGGGTGCTGAACGAGACCCAGCCGCCGGCCTGCAGCGCGGAAGCCATCGTCCAGACGGCGACGCTCAGCACCACGACGCCCGTGAGAGCGGCCAGCCGACCGGACATTGCCTGGCTGGTACGGCGGAAGAGGTAGCCGAGGGCGGCGAACAGCGGTGCCGTGCCCAGGACGAACCCGCCCATCACCGCTGCCCCCGCCACCGCGGATCCGGAGGTGATGGCCAGCAGCTCCATCGACAGGGTCACCCCGCACGGCACGAGCACGGTGGCAAAGCCGATCAGGGCGGGAGTGGCGACCGAATCGGTCCGGGCACTGCGCCGCATCAGCCGGCCGAACGCCGCCGGGGGCCGGGGCAGCAACCGCCCCACCCCCTTGACGCCGAACAGGTCCAGCGCGAACAGCACCATGAGCAGCCCGGCGGCCAGCAGCAGTACTGCCTGAGTACGGGGACTGGGCTGCAGCGCGCCACCGAAGACACCCAGCAGGGCGCCGAGCAGGACGTGGGATACCAGCTTCCCGGCCAAGAAGGCCCCGACCGGAGCCAGCGGCGTTGCGGCTTCTTCCACGGGCTGCGGGGCGTGGGACGGCCGAAGGGACTTCTTGGTGACCGATTTCTTGGGAGAAGCGGGGCTACGGCGGCGGGTCACCGCGCCGGCGAGGAGACCCCCCTGAACGGCGGCGCACGAAGCCCCACCGGCGAGCAGACCGGTACTCGCACCGGTGATCAGCAAAGCGACTGACGACGGCATGCGTCGTTACTCCTGTTCTGCGACGACGGCACGCGCACATGGAATCCGGGTACGGAATTCGCGTACGGAATCCGGGCGTGCCGAGGCGGACGTGAGGAACGCGACGTCCCGCAAGGCATCAACCTCGCGGGCGGCGAGCGGTCACGTCCGCGACACGCACAACCGGTGCAGATCAGGAGGAGCCACGACTGGAGGCGGGGCATTGGGCTGCATCATCAGCAGGGCAGGCGAGCATGCCATCGCGCGCTCGGCGCCTGCGTGCACCTGCCCCGACGGGCCGTCCGGGGCCAGGGTCCCCTTCGGAGTCTCGCACTGCTCATCGGCCGCCGGGCATTGTGGACTGTGATTCGGTGACTCAGCCATGGCCGAAGCCGCGGCATGGAAGACAGTCCCGGCATGGCCGCTGACCGCGACGGGCATCCCCATCGGCCCCGGCATCGCCATCGCAGGACGAGCCAGGCCCGTCAAACAGACAAAGAGCGCGCACACCAGCAGCGCCCCGGACCACGTCCGGAGCGGCACCAACATGCGTCGCGACATGCGCGCCATGCTAGGCCATCCCCAGAACCGCCCCGCCGACCATGGACGTGCGGGCTCGTAGCCCCTGGGAGCGTCGGCTTTCCGCCCGTCGGTCCGTAGATGAGGGCGATGAACGGGCTTGACCTTGCCCCAGGGAGAAGGTTTTAGCGTCGCCGTAGGCACCAAGTGGGAAGGAGGTCACCTCATGGCATTCGTTGAAGGCGAGGTGTACCGGTGCCCGGACCCCGACTGCGGCTGTGAGATCACCGTGACCAAGGGCGCTGCTCCAGGCCACGGCGGGGACGAAGCCCCCACCTGCTGCTGCGGACTCCCCATGGAGAAGGTCCGCTGAGCCGTCCTGCTGCACTGCCCCCTCGCGACCAAGCGCAAGAACGCCCGAAGGACCTGTGATGAGCCAGCTGCTGTACATACTCCCCGTACTTGCCTGCCCCGTCGGCATGGGACTGATGATGTGGTTCATGATGCGCTCCAAGCGCCCGTCGACCACCGCCCAGCCGCCGCACACGGCCCCCACCACCGAGCAGGATCAGGAGCTCCGGCGCCTCCGCAGGGAAGTCGACGCCCTGCGCGGTGAGCTCGACACGAAGCCCAGCCTCCACAAGGACTCACCGGCGTGACCAGTCTCCGGCTCCCCCTGGCAGCCACCGTTCTCACCGCGGCCCTGACCTACATGTGCTGCATCCGCCCCATGCGTAGCTGCGGACACTCGCGCGGAGTGGCCGCGTCCCAGGAAGTCCCTTGTATGCACGGCCCCGTCGGCGAAGTCGTGTACTTCCTGCCCCCGTTGCATCCTGATCCGGTAGTGCGGGGAATCACGATCCGGCCCGCGCTCTTCCTGCCGCTCGCGCACCGCCAAGGGGCCGAACTCCCAGCCTGCGCAGACGACTTCAAGACCCACGCACCCGGCTGGCACGCGCCCCACGGGCGCAGGTAGGGCCCGGCGCCGGGCTTCTGGCCCGGGCGCCGGGCCCCTTTCGGTGAGCTGCGTTACGCGATTCCCTGTTATCAGTGACCGTGACCGTGATGGTGGCCATGGCCGTGTTCGCAGCCCATTTCGGAACCGACATGGTTCCACTGCGCGCCTGGATTGCCCTCGCCGTTCAGCAGGTTGCCGGCCACGCCGTTGAGCACCCCGACCTGGCCGAGGACGTCGACGTTGAGGTCGTGGGACTTGCACCCGCCGCCACGCATGCTGTCCGCGCCTTGGGCGGTGGCGGTGCCGACGGCTATGAAGCTGAAGCTACCGAGCATGGCGGCCGCAACAGCGGCCTTCTGAAGCTTGCGCATTTCTCCTCCTTGGGATGAGTAGAGCGCACCACCGAAAGATCCACTTGGCGCTCAGTTCGGAGGCTAATCCGATATCTCCCAAAGCGCTCATCGGAGCTGCCATCCGGGGGCCCTGAGGCTCAACCGGTCACGGAGACTTCTTCCGAGGCCGGCACAAGTCAGGGGTTGCGTTCACCGTCTTCAGCAGGTACAACCTGCCCATCCTGGCGCCTACACACGTGATCAACTCATCTCGCCGAGCGAGAACGCATCAGCCCTGCCCCAGGGCTCAGAAAAGGTCCCGCCAGAAGGGGCCGGTTGCTCTCGGGTCCCAACTCTCGTCGACGGTCTGCCACATCGAGAGCACCGGATGCCCGAAGCTTCCCCGGCGGGAAGGTACCGATGGGCGTAGCCGGGCATCAGCACCGGCGCCTCCGCCAGATGGCGCCGCTCGCCCGCGCCACTCCGGCCAGGGCATGGACCACGTCTGCCCCTCCTCGGGAGGCACATTGACCGGCAGGCCTCACTGATCACCGCCGCACGCTGACCCCAACGGGGGTCGGCCGTCACGCAGTAGCACGCGCTCCGTCTCAGTTTCCGTCTCATTCAGCCGCGTTCACGGACGTCCAGAGAGATCCCGGCCACAAGCCCCCTCCCCAGCAGCCAGCTACCAGCCGCCAGTTGCCCATGAACGCAGGTGAACGCCCCTGCACGCCGACCTCGGCAAGCAGCTCACCTGACGCGGCCCCGCCGGATGACCGGCGGGGCCGCTGTCGCATGTGCGGGCAACTCAGTCCTGGAGTGCCTTGCGTCGGCGCATCCACCACACGGCGGTGCCGCCCGCGGCGAGGAGGGCGGCGGCGAGGCCCGTGATCAGGCCGACCGGTGTGTCGGAACCGGTGTCTGCCAGGTCGCCGTCCGGGTCGGGCTGGTTGTCGTCCGGCTTCGTCCCGCCCGGGTTGCTGGTGTTGGTGGGGTCCGGTCCCGGGGTCGACGGGTTGTCCGTCGGGTCCGGTCCCGGGGTCGACGGGTTGTCGGTCGGGGTCGGCGTGGGCATGGGCCCGTCGTCGTCCCCTCCGCCGCCGGTGCGGGTGTCTGCGCCGCCTCCCAGGAGCAGGAGGTTCTCCCTCTCGGCGTCGTCGGCCATGGAGTCGGCGGCGAACTTCGCGGTGCGCGGCAGGTGGCGGTGCCGGGCGGTGAACTCGATCTTGGTGGTGTTGCGCTTGGGGGCCTTGGAGAAGTCGACGCCGCCCATGACGCAGGTCTTGTTCTGTCCGTCGACCTCGCAGGGATAGGAGTAGTCGCCTTCGGTGAAGGACTTCACGTAGGCGTCGAAGGTCTGCTTGGGCTTCCAGTCCCTGTTGGCGCCGCGCAGGGGCCACTTGGTGACGTTGTTGCTGTTGATCACGGGCCGGTAGTCGGTGGCCGTCTTCCGGTCCTGGGTGCGGATCCACTCGGCGGCGACCCGGGCGGTGTAGGTGCGGCGCAGGTCGGCGTAGGCCGCGCCGGTGTTCACCTTCTTCTCCACCTCGGGGATGATGTGCCGGTTGACCAGGCGCTGTGAGGTCTTGCGCTGGGCGTCCGTGAGTTCGCAGTCGCCGTTGGGGCTGGGGGTGTCGACGCTGGAGGCTACGGAGTTGACCTTCAGCGGGGCATCAAGGATGTAGAGGCCGCCGTCCTCCTCACGGACCTTCGCCGGTTCGGGGACGATCCAGTTGCGCACGACGGTGCCGCAGGGGATGCCCCGGGCGGTCATGGCGTCCCAGTAGCGCTTGCCGGGCTGCTTGCGCGGGTCCATGAGCTTGGCGTAGTCGTGCTTCATCTCCAGGTCGGCTTCGAGCAGGACGCGGCCTGCGTCGGTGGTGCCGAACTTCTTGTCCATGATCCGGTCGGGCTCGTCCGGGTTGAGGTTGACCCAGAACTTGTCAGGGGTCAGGGCGAGCCAGGTCAGGAAGGAGTCGGAGATGAGCTGGGACTTCGCCTTCCCGCCGTAGCCCAGCCCCTCTTCCTCGTCCACCTTCTTCGCGGAGAAGGCGTACGGCAGCCCCTTGCCCTTGACGGGCGTGCCGACGTAGGAGAGTTCGAGGGTGGAGAAGTCCACACCGCCGGCTCCCCGGCCGCGGTTGCCCATGGGGTCGTTGGCGCGGATACGGTCCATCCGCTCCTTCATGTCCTTCGGGGTGGCCGCAGAGCCGTCGATGACGCGGGAGGCGCCGCCGGAGGCCCGGTTGTTGCCACCCGGGGAGAGGTTGGTGTCGGGCTTGGAATACTTCCCGCGCGTGTAGTCCGGGTTGCTGTTGGAGCGGTGCTCATAGGCGGTCACCCGGGGACGGCCCGTGTTGTCCGTCCCGGCCGACTTGGCGAGATCGCCCAGGTAGCGGCTGGTGGCCCTGTCCTTGGACTCGCCGTTGACGTAGGTGATGCGGGCGTTGCTGCGCTTGGGGTCCTCCAGGAACGCCTTGTTGGCGAAGTCCTGCTTGGTGTCCCTCGTGGGCCCGGCCTTGAACTCCATGAACTGGTTGGTCTTGTAGTTCACCGCGTCGAACTTGCGGACCACCGGCTTGCCGTCCTTGTCCAGAACCGGCTTGCCGTTCTTGTCCAGGACCTGAACTTCTTCCTGGCACAGCCAGTCGGGGCCCAGGAGCCCCATGTCCTTGACGACCTTCCGCTCGAAGAACCAACCCTTGCGGTTGTTGTTGTTCGGAAGGATCCAGGCGTCCTTGAGCCACTTCTCAAAGCCGCCGTAGCGGGTGTCTTTCCAGTCGTTACGTGCCAGGTAGTCCCGGTACTGGGCGTAGACCCGGTTGGGGCTGTTCTTGGGGTACGTCTTGTAGTCGTCGTCGAGGTTTTCCAGGAACGCACGCTGCTCCTGGGGAGTGCCCTTGAGGCTCAGGCCGTCCAGGGACTGACGCGGGGCATCGAAGTTGTACGAGTCCCAGAACCTGGGGTCGCGGACGTGGATGTTCTGGTCCCACGGGAAGTTCGAGCCCGGCCGGCCGGTCAGCTTGAACGTGTCGTCACAGCGCTTGCCCTTCGCCGCGTACGCGGTGCCGGACAGGCCGTCGATCCCGGGCAGGCCGGTGAAGGTCAGCACCCCGGCGCAGGACAGCGCGAGCACGGCGCGCGTCCACATACGCCGCGGGCGCAGCGGTATTCGATTGGTCACGGGTTCTCCATCGGGAGCCCTGAGTACAGAAGGCGTGCGGCACCAGGGGCCCCCGTGACACGTGTGGCGCCGCAACTGCCTTACGGTAACGCCCTGTTGGGGCAGCGCAGCGTGGTATCGGCCGTGCGTTGCCGGATCAACTCGCTTCGCTCACAGGATCGTCACGGTCCTGTGAGCGCCTGCTTTTAGGGTGATTCAATGGATGCCATCGACACTCCCGCATGGGCGGACAACCCCCGCCTGAACGCATGGTTGGCCACCCAGCAGGGTGCCTTCCCCCAGTGGGCCGCCGACCACGGAGGCGGATGGGACTTCAGCCCCGAATCGCTGACACGGCTCGAAAAGCTGATCCGCAGCCGGTTCACGACCTGGGAGGAAGCCGACCGGGCACGCGACACCGTCCTCATGTCGGTAGCAGCCTGGTACCTGGGCGAAGTCCCGGTACGCCACTGCGGCGCCTCATGGCGGTGCGTCCCGGACGAACCCGACGAGCCACCTGTGGCGGGCGGCTACCCGCTCGTGACCATCGCCCGCGAGCACCTGACCGACACCGAACGCGACCTGCTCGACGCCGACGACTCCGAGGACGATGACGACGTCCCCTCCGTGCCGCTCATCGATCCCGCGGCCAAGATCCGCTCCCTGTGCGCCAACCCCAACAGGCACCTGACCGACGTACTCGACTGGTACGCCCGGTTCACGGCGTGGCGCCACAGCGTGGCGGGCTGACGCCGGTTACTGCTCTGCGCCGAAGCAGGCCGCGGCCACGGGTGTCATGTCACGGGGGCGCACACCGCCCGCACCGCAAACCGGCGGCAGGGGAAAGGCTCCGATTAGGATGCGGGGCATGAGTCAGCAGACGTGGCGCGCGGCCCGGCCCGGTGGGGTGCGGGCGTATGCGCTGCTTGTGCTGGCCGTTTTGGCGGGCGTGGTGGCCATGCACGGCCTGGGGCCCGCCGTCCCGGCGCCGACCCATGCCATGCCGGAAGCACGCCATGCCGTCGCGTCGGCGGCCGAGTCGCACGCTGACGCGATGGGCTGTGACGACTGCGTACACGTCGATCACGGCGGCGGCAGTACCGGCGGACACCCAGAGCACGCCGACGCCACATGCGCGGCCAGTGGCACGAGTGGGGCGCCCGCACTGCCTGCCCTGTCTCCGGCCGGACTGGTCACCTGCCCGGCGTCAGACGTGCCCGCCGCCGTTCCCGCGGCAACGCTGGGCGGACGTGCCCCGCCCTCATTGAGCGAACTCCAACTCCTGCGCATATAGGGCAGCCCCGGTGTGCCCCGGTCCCCTTTGGCCGGAGCCGCCGCTGAGAGCCATGCCTGAATTCAGCGCACACAGGAGTCGCATCACCATGACCGCACACCGTTCCCTGATCCGCCGCGCCACCGCTGTCGCGGCCGCGGCCACCGCCGCCGTCGTACTCGCCGCCTGCGGCGGAAACAACGACAGCTCGGCCGGCCACGACGGCCACAAGACCTCCTCGCCGACCGCGTCGCCCTCTGTCGAGCAGGGTGAGCACAATGCTGCCGACGTCACCTTCGCGAAGGGCATGATCCCGCACCACCGGCAGGCGGTCGAGATGGCCGAGCTGGCGGAGACCCGGGCCCAGTCCGCCGAGGTCAAGAAGCTGGCCGGAGAGATCAAGAAGGCGCAGGACCCGGAGATCAAGACCCTGTCCGGTTGGCTCACCTCCTGGGGCGAGGACGTGCCCAAGGCGGACGAGAGCGCGGAGCACGGCGGACACTCCATGACCGGGATGATGACGCCCGAAGAGATGGACGAGCTGGAGGAGTCGTCCGGCAAGGCGTTCGACACCGCATTCATGGAAATGATGATCAAGCACCATGAGGGCGCGATCGAGATGGCCGAGACCGAGCAGGCCGACGGGGCGTACAAGCCCGCCAAGGACATGGCCGGCGACATCATCGCCTCGCAGAGCGCCGAGATCACCCGCATGAACAAGCTGCTCGGCAAGAGCTGATCGCTGCGGCGGCCCCGCTCATCTGCCGGCCGTCGACACCAGCGACACGTTCTACGAGTCGAAGGCACCCCGGGGATGTTCAAGGACTGTCCCCGGGGTGCTGAGTCCTCAACGGCCCAGTTCCTCCTCGCCGTCCCGCCTTCTGCCCTACGCGGGAAGAAGGGTCCTGACCGCTTGGAGAGCAGTCCCGCCTTCAGCAAGTGCCGCAGGATCCTCGGATCGAGCCGTCGGGCCGTCGGGCCGGGTCTGCGCACGCCACTGAGGGCTTCGCTCCAGCGGCGTCGACAGGCTCAGCGCGGTGGGCGCAGCCCGGCCAGGGTGACCGCGACGAGTCGGCGCACCGCGGCTTCGGACGGCAGAGTGCCGGCTGCGCCCAGGGCGTGGAGGCAGTACCGCGCCAGCTCGTCCGGTGTGACATCGTCCCGGAGGTGGCCGCTCGTCGCGGCCTCGGCCAGCAGGTCCCGGAACAGGTCGATGAGCTGCTGCTGCGCATGGGCGACATGCTCGCCTCGGTGCAGGAGTGCCGCGAGCTCGTCGTTGCCGTGTCGCCCGCGGTAGTGAGAGATGAGCGCATACCGCTCGAGTACCGCTGCGAGCCGTTCGTCGGCGTCGCCGGGCTGGTCCCGGAGTTCGGCGAGCTGTTCGAGGTGGCCGGCGACGTGACGCTCGTGGTGGGCGGCCAGGATCGCCTCGACGTCCGGGAAGTACTTGTACAGCGTCGCGCGTCCGATCCCGGCCTTCTCTGCGATCTGCGTCATGGTCACCGACATCAGCCCGTGCTCGGCCACCAGCTCCCACGTGGTTTCCAGGATCGCCTCGCGCACGGCTTGGCGGTGCGTCTCGATCGTCTCGTTCCACAGCTTCGGCACCAGTGCATCATACGTGGCGATGAAGCCGTGACGCTTTGATGCCATCCAGACAGAGTGTCTCGTAAACTGGTCTCGGCAGTACGGCAGAGCCTGCCGACCCATGCGTCGCAATGGAGGAACCTCATGGCCGACTCACCCCCACCCGCACCACCCGCGGCCCCCCGGTGGGTGAAGGTGTTCGCGATCATCGTCGGGGTCCTGATCCTCCTCGTGGTGATCGCGAAGCTCACCGGCCTGGGCGGGGATCACGGCCCCGGCCGCCACATGGGTACAGGCGGCGCAGCGCCGGTCGGCGTCGCAGCGATCCAGGCATACGCGCCGCCGGAGGACAGCTACCGATGATCATGCCGCCGCGCCTCCGCAAGATCGTGCTCACTGCTCACGTCGCCACTTCGGTCGGCTGGCTCGGCGCGGTCTGTGCGTATCTCGCTCTCGATGTCACCGCCGTGACCAGCGGGGACGTGTCGACGGTCCGGGGCGCGTACACCGCGATGGAGGTGACGGTTCTGTATGCCATCGTCCCGCTGGCCCTCGCGTCGGTGCTCGTCGGGATCATCAACGCGCTGGGCACCCCGTGGGGCTTGTTCCGGCACTACTGGGTGCTGGTGAAACTCCTGCTCACGATCTTCGCAGCCACCGTGTTGCTGACAGAGACACAGACCGTGAGCCGCCTGGCAGAGGCAGCAGCGTCCAGCGCCGATCCCCGCGAGCTGCCCGGCACTCTGCTCCACTCCGTCGGCGGCCTGGTGGTGCTGCTCATCATCCTGGTCCTCTCGGTGTTCAAGCCGCGGGGCGTGACCCGGTACGGGTGGCGTAAGCAGGACGAGCAGCGGCGTAACGAGCGAGCCGCGCGTACGGAACCCGTGGGGTAATGGCAGCCGGCTGAGCGCCAGGCCGGCCGAGTCAGCGGCGCAGCAGGTGGCGCAGGGCGACGATGCCCTGCATCGCGGCAGCCGGGCGCAGCAGCGCGGGGCGGGGCCGCTCCGGCATGGTGCCGCGGCTGACGGCGACGGCGGTGACCGTGACGACCGGTACCGCCCAGGCGGCGATCGCCGCCGCCCGTACCGTGCGGTCGGGTTCGTGCCGAAGGGTCAGCCAGGTCCAGAACGCGGCGTCGGCGAAGGTGTCGGCGTACTCGCCGAACGGGGACACGGTGGCCCGTTGCCGGGCCAGGCGGCCGTCAGCCAGGTCAAGGGTGATCGCCAGCACGCCCGACCAGCGGCTCGACCCCACGGCCGTGACGGGAAGGTTGCCGCGGACCAGGGTGAGCACATCGGCTGCCGAGAGCCGGTCACGTTGCTCCAGCAAGCCCAGGTGAAGGGCACTGAGGGTCCAGCTTGTCGCCAGCCACCCCCGTCCGCGGCGCCGGGCGAGCGCGAGCAGCAGGCAGTGCAGGGCGGTGACCTGGGCCAGTGCCCGGGGGCGGCGGGCCGCTTGCCGCGCCGAGCGGTCGGTGGCCTGCCACAGGAAGCGTGCGACGGCGAGAGGTCTCCAGCGGTCCTGTTTCAGCATCCCCAGCAGCGCATTGGTCGCGGCGCGACTGTCGGCGAGATCGGATACGGACACGTCGGCCGGCCTTTCTCCACTTTCCACGCGCGATTTTCCACGCGCGATGGGCTCCGCTCACCGTAGACGGCCGACCCGCAGCTGAAAGGTGAGCGCGCTCACCGATCCGCACGCCCGCCGGCCGTAGCGTCGTTGTGGTGAGAAAGCGTGCGGACATGGTGTGGGCGGGGCGGCTGGCGGTCGTGGCGGCGGCGGGCGCCGGCACCGCAGCCGCCGGATATCTGGGTCTTGTGAGTGGGGCGCTGTCGCTGGACATGGGCGTCGGTCGGCGGACCCGCCAGCTCGGGCCACAGGTCGTCGACATCCGGGCCCCTCGGGACGTGGTCTTCGACGTAATTGCTCAGCCCTATCTCGGCCGGCCCACTCGGGCGATGCGGGAGAAGGTGCGGGTGCTGGAGCGTGGCAGCGACATGGTGCTCGCCGCGCACTTCACCCCGGTTGCGGACGGGCGGTTGACGGCGAAGACGGTGGAGACGGTGCGGTTCACCCGCCCGGAGCGGATCGACTTCCGCCTGGTACGAGGTCCCGTACCGGCCGTCGTGGAGGCGTTCTGCCTGTACGAGTACGAGTGCGAGTTCGGGTACGAGTCTGGCACCCGACTGGAGTACGACGGGGAGCTGGGCACCGACCTGTGGGGGCTCGGGCAACGCTGGGGGCAACTGGTGGCCGCACGCTGGGAGGAGAGGGTCGCGGCCTCGCTGACGTCGGTCAAGAAGGAGGCGGAGCGGCGCTCTGCCCTCCAGTGAGCCGGGGACTTGCACACCGCGGACGAGCAGGTCCGCCATGCCGTTGCGGCGGATCGGGTGCCCGTTCGGTGAGCGCGCTTACAGTTCTCGGCTTCCTCCGCGCCTAGCGTTCAGATCATGGTGCTGCGGATTGTGCTGGGTGCGGTGTACACGGCGATGGCGGTCGGCCAGCTCGCCTCCTTCGGGCACATGCCCGGGATTCTGGCCGAGTACGGGCTGCTGACCGGCGGTGCCGCGACCGCACTGGCCGTGGCTCTGGCCGTGGCACTGATCGCGGGCGAGCTGGTGTGCGGGGTCTGGTTCCTGGCTCGCCCGCGCTCGAAGGCACTCGCGCCGGTGTGGGTGTTCACGGCCGTCTCGGTGGTGTGGTCGTTCCTTGCCGTGCAGGCGTACGCACGCGAGCTCACCGTGACCAACTGCGGCTGCTTCGGGATCTACCTGCCTCAGCGGCTCAGCTGGGTCGTACTCGTGCAGGACGGCTTGGCCCTGCTCTATGCGGGGCTGCTGCTGCGCCGGGCTGCTGCTGCACGGCCCCGCTCCTCGTCGCCCGGCGGTGCGGCCGTCGCCGGACACCGTTCATGACATCCGGTGACCGGCCGGGCTCTTCCGCCGTTCACCCAGACAGCCGCAGTGGGATGCGGCGGCGGCCCGGGCCAGGCGTGCGAGCCCGGTCGCGATATGAGTGATATGAGCGATACGAGTGAAGGAGTCCCGGATGACCCAAGCACCCGTGCCACAACGCAAAGTGGATCGCGACGAGGTGTTCGTCGAGTTCACCAAGTCCATCTGCCCGATCTGCAAGACCACCGTCGACGCCCAGGTCAACATCCGCGAGAACAAGGTCTACCTGCGCAAACGGTGCAAGGAGCACGGCGGGTTCGAGGCCCTCGTCTACGGCGACGCCGAGGAGTACATGGCCTCGGCGCGGTTCAACAAGCCCGGCACGATCCCGCTGGTCTTCCAGACCGAGGTGAAGGACGGCTGCCCCTCCGACTGCGGGCTGTGCCCGGAGCACAAGCAGCACGCCTGCCTCGGCATCATCGAGGTCAACACCGGCTGCAACCTGGACTGCCCGATCTGCTTCGCCGACTCCGGCCACCAGGGACGGGGGTCCCCCCGCTCAGCCGAGAGTGGGGGAGGGTACGCCATCACCCGCGCCCAGTGCGAGCGGATGCTCGACGTGTTCGTGGAGTCGGAGGGCGAGGCGGAGGTCGTGATGTTCTCCGGCGGGGAACCGACCATCCACCAGCACATCCTCGACTTCATCGACCTCGCCCAGGCCCGCCCGATCAAGAACGTCAACCTCAACACCAACGGCATCCGCCTCGCCTCCGACCGGAATTTCGTCGCCGAGCTCGGCAAACGCAACCGGATGCCCGGCAGGTCGGTGAACATCTACCTCCAGTTCGACGGCTTCGACGAGCGCACCCACCTGGAGATCCGCGGCCGCGACCTGCGGAAATTCAAGCAAAAGGCGCTGGACAACTGCGCGGACGCGGGGCTGACCGTCACCCTGGTCGCAGCCGTCGAGCGCGGCCTGAACGAGCACGAGCTCGGCGCGATCATCGAGTACGGCATCGACCATCCGGCCGTACGGTCGGTGGCCTTCCAGCCGGTCACCCACTCCGGTCGGCACGTGGAGTTCGATCCGCTGAACCGGCTCACCAACCCCGATGTCATCAAACTGATCAACGCGCAGCGGCCGGACTGGTTCCAGAAGGGCGACTTCTTCCCCGTACCGTGCTGCTTCCCCACCTGCCGGTCGGTCACCTACCTGCTGGTGGACGGCGAGCCGGGATCCCGCGCCGTCCTGCCGATTCCGAGGCTGCTCCAGGTCGAGGACTACCTCGACTACATCTCCAACCGGGTGATGCCCGACGCCGGCATCCGCGAGGCTCTGGAGAAGCTGTGGTCCGCCTCGGCGTTCATGGGCACCGAGACGACCGAGGAGAAGCTGCGCGCCACCGCCGAAGCGCTGGACCGCGCCGACAGCTGCGGTATCGACCTGCCCGAGGTCGTCAAGGATCTCAGCGACAAGGCGTTCATGATCGTGGTGCAGGACTTCCAGGACCCGTACACCCTCAACGTCAAACAGCTGATGAAGTGCTGCGTCGAGGAAATCACCCCCGACGGACGCCTCATCCCCTTCTGCGCGTACAACTCCGTCGGCTACCGCGAACAGATCCGCGCGCAGATGTCCGGCGTCCCCGTCGCCCCCGTGGTGCCCAATGCCCTGCCCCTGGCACCCCTCCTCATGGACACGCCGTACGGCTCCAAGACCGCACGCGAGCACGGCACCAAGACCGCAGGCGAGCAAGGGGGCACGCGATGACCGCCGACGACGATCTCAAGGCGTGCTGCGCCGCCGCGTACTCCTCCGACGTCGTCACCCTGCTGCTCGGCGACTCGTACCACCCCGGCGGCACCCTGCTCACCCGCCGCCTCGCCGGGGCCCTCGCCCTCAGCCCGGACGAGCGGGTACTGGATGTCGCCTCGGGCCGCGGCACCACCGCGCTGGTTCTCGCCGACCTCTACGGCGCACGGGTGGACGGCGTGGACTACGCCTCCGCCAACACCGCTCTCGCCCGGGGCGCGGCGCAGGCGGCAGGATTCGCCGACAGGGTCCACTTCACCACCGGGGACGCCGAGCAACTGCCGTACCCGGCCGCAGCCTTCGACGTCATTGTGTGCGAGTGCGCTCTGTGCACGTTCCCCGACAAGGCGAAAGCGGCTGCCGAGTTCGCCCGCGTCCTGCGCCCCGGCGGACGGCTCGGCATCACCGACGTCACCGCCGACGCCGACGGGCTCCCACCCGAACTGACGGGACTCGGCGCCCGTATCGCCTGCATCGCAGACGCCCGGCCGCTGAGCGAGTACGCGGAAATCCTGGCCACCGCCGGACTGCGCACGCTCACCACCGAGGACCACAACCACGCGATGCTGCGCATGATCGACCAGATCGAGGCGAGGCTGAACCTGCTGCGCATGACGGCCCCGGAGAAGCTCACCGCCGCCGGCGTCGACCTCGAAGCAGCCCCTCCCGTCTTCGCCGCGGCCCGTGCAGCCGTGGCCGACGACGCGCTCGGCTACGCCCTGCTCGTCGCGGTGAAGTCGCCCTGAAGCAAACGCCCCGGACTACCGCCCGGTACGTAAGCGCCCTCACATACCTGTGCAGGCCCCGGACCTAGCGTCTTGAACGGAAGGCACCCATCAGCGCGATCGGGAGGACGTCAATCATGACAACAGCCGTGCAGCTCTCACCCAGAACGGCCGCGATTCCGGTCCACGCCGTATGGGGCGCCGCGGCCGGCTTGGTGGGCGGCATCGGGATGGGTATCTGGATGTCCGTATCCACTCCGATGGCCGACACCTCGATGATCACCATGGTCGCCGGACTCCTCGGCTCCAGCAACGCCTTCGCGGGCTGGCTGATCCACCTGTCCATCGCACTCTTCGCAGGCACCGTCTTCGGCGCCCTGCTGGGGCAGTTCGCCCAGCGCCTCGCGCCTGCCGCCGTCCTCGGCCTGGTCTACGGCGGCGTGTGGTGGACCATCGGCGCCCTGTGGATCATGCCCGCGAGCTTGGGTATGCCGGTCTTCGAGTGGAACGACGTCACCAGCTCCAGCCTCGGCGCCCACCTCGTGTTCGGTCTCCTCGCCGGACTGACCTTCGGCGCGATCGCCCAGGCGATGGACAGGCAGCGGACAGGCCAGGCCCGAGGATGAGGCCGAAACCGCCCGCGTCAACCGGAGGCCCGGGCATGCCGCCCCTGGGTGCCGAACCGCGCGCCGGCACCCAGGGCGGCTACTGTCTGGCCGACAGCGCCGAGGCGCTGGCCGGCCCGGCGTGGGGCGCCGCGCCCCCGCCGTGGGCACCGGGACGACGCGAGGAGATGCACCGCATGACCGACGCCGGTGAAGACGCCGAAAGGACGTGGTGCATCTCCGAGGTCGACATCTTCCGCGACCTCAGCGAGCGGGAAATGGAGGCCATCGCCGCCGCGGCGCCGATGAAGACGTACGCCGCGGGCGAGCTGCTGCACTCTCCCACCCAGTCGAGCGAGGTGCTGTTCATCCTCAAACGCGGGCGGGTGCGCATCTTCCGCGTCTCCGCCGACGGCCGCGCGCTGACCACCGCGATCATTACCCCGGGCACCATCTTCGGCGAGATGGTCCTGCTCGGGCAGCGCATGTACGACAACTTCGCCGAGGCCCTCGACGAAGTCACCGTATGCGTCATGAGCCGGGCCGACGTCCACCGCTTCCTGCTCTCCGACGCGCGGATCTCCTCCCGGATCACCGAAATCCTCGGCCGCCGCCTCACCGACCTCGAACAGCGACTGTCCGACAGCGTCTTCAAGTCCGTACCCCAGCGCATCGCCACCACGCTGCTCACCCTCGCCGCCGAGACCCGTCCTCGCGTACTCGGCGCCCGCGGCCCGCAGATCGCCCTCACCCACCAGCAGATCGCCGCCCTGGCCGGCACGTCCCGCGAGACCACCACCAAAGTGCTGCGCGACTACGCGGGCCAAGGCCTGATCCGCCTCGCCAGAGGCCGCATCACCGTCCTCGACACCGAGCGTCTGAATGATCGGGCGGGCTGAACCACGCCTGAAGCGACAGATCATGCGCACCGGCCGCCGGGCTCCCCCGCTTCTCGTACCTCTACGCTTGTGCCCGCCAGATTGCGAATTGACGAACAGTTACGGGAACGGGGACTGCGGTGACGGCGGGGGAAGCGAACGGCGGCGAGCTGATCGGGAAGGTACTCGGGGGGCGTTACCGGGTGACCGCGACGGTCGGGCGCGGCGGTATGGGCGTGGTCGCCCGGGCGGTGGACGAACTGCTCAACCGAGAGGTCGCCGTCAAGATCCTGCGGGCCTACACCGACGCCTCCGCGCCCGAACTGGCCGACCTGCGGACCCGGATGCAACGGGAGGCACAGGCCGCCGCCCGAATACGGCACAGCGGCGTGGTCACCGTGCACGACGTGACCGAGGAGCAGGGCCTGCCGGTCATCGTCATGGAACTTGTCGACGGCCCCTCGCTCGACGATGTGCTGACGGAGCGCGGCACGCTGGAGCCGCGCGAGGCCGCGGCGATCGGCGCCAAGCTGATGGACGCGCTCGACGCCGCGCACCGGGCCGGTGTACTGCACCGGGACGTCAAGCCGGGAAACGTGCTGCTGGAGCGCGGCGAGCGAAGCGAGATGGGGGTCCCCCCGGCCGGAGGCTGGGGGAGGGTCGTGCTCACCGATTTCGGCATCGCCAGCATGGAAGCCTCCGACGACGACGCCATGGCCAAGCTGACCCAGAGCGGTCAGATCGTCGGCTCCCTCGACTATCTGCCGCCGGAGCGCGCGCAGGGCCGGGAGCCCGGTCCCGCGTCGGACATCTGGTCGCTCGGCATGACGCTGTACGCGGCGGTGGAGGGCACTTCGCCGTTCCGCCGCACGTCCGCGTGGTCCACGTTGGCGGCGATCGTCACCGAGCCGCTGCCGGAGCCCCGGCGGGCGGGACCGCTCACGCCGGTGCTGCAGGCACTGATGGCGAAGGAGCCGGAGAGCCGGCCCACCGCCGACCAGGCGCGCGAGATGCTGGAGCGAGTGGCCGCGGGCAGCACGGTGAACCTCGCGCCGCCGGCCCTCATACCTACGCCGACGGAGGCCGTCGTCCCGACGCCGCCGCCCGGGTTCGGTGCCGCGCCGGCTCTCCACCAGGCTTCCCCGCAGCCTCCGCACACCGGCTGTGCGCCGCCCGGCCAGCCGCACACCGTTCCGCATTCCGGCGCACCCGTCGCGGGCCGCGCTCGCGGCAACCGCCGCTCCGCGGCCGGCAGTGCGCGGCGCCGCAGCCGTACCGTCGTCGCGGCGGCGGCCGCCGCCGTTGTGCTCGCCGGAGGCGGCATCACGTACGCCTTGACAGGCGACCACGGCGGTACGAGCGATGACGAGGCGCAGGCGGCGCCGCTCGGGGTCAGCTCCCCGGGGGGCAACGCGATCACCGGCATGAACTCCCCGAGCGCCTCGTCGTCCGCGAGCTCCCACGCGAAGCCGTCCGGTACGCCCTCTCAGCGGCCGGCCCGGGGCGGGGACGACGACGGCAAGGACGGCGAGGACGGCGAGGCAGGCCCCACGACGACGCCGAGCAGCGATGGTGGCGGCGCGGCCCCGCACTCGTCGGCCTCTCCGACGGCCAACCCCAGCGCCGTCTACCTCAGCAACGACTACAGCGCCCTCTGCGCCGGTGCAGGCAACAAGACCACCAACGGTTCGAAGGTCATCCAGTGGGGATGCACCAACGCCCAGGACGAACGGTGGGTGTTCAAGGACACCACCGACTCCAACGGCAAACGCGCCTACTTCCTCCAGAACGCGTACTCGGCCAAGTGCATGGGCCCCGCGTCGAGCCTCGCCAATGGGGCGGGCGTCATCCAGTACACGTGCAACGGCGCGGTCGATCAGAAGTGGTGGTACGACCCGGGCACGCACGAACTGCGCAACGTCTACTCCGGCAAGTGCCTCGGCCTCGGCTCCAACGCGACCAAGGGATCCCAGCTGATCCAGTGGACCTGCAACGGCGCAGCGGACGAGAAGTGGTCCAAGACGGCACGCTGAGCCAAGCAGCCGACCGACCGCTCCGGCGTACGGTTGGCCACGTGGAAGCTTTGCCTGCTCCCGTGGCCGAGGCACCGGTCATGTTCGGTGTGCAGATGCAGTCGGGGGAGCTGCTGCCCTGGACATGGGCGGTCGAGCGGCTGGCCGCGGCCCGCACGTACTGGATTGCCACGACGCGCCCCGACGGCCGGCCGCACACGCGTCCCGTCTGGGGAGTCTGGCTGGAGGACGGGTTCTGGTTCAGCACGGGATCCGTCGCCCGGCTCAGCCTGCCCCGCAATCCGGAGATCTCCGTGCATCTCGACGACGGTGACCGGCCGGTGATCGTGGAAGGCACAGCGGAGGCGGTCTCGGAAGTGCGGGCGCTGGCCCGGTTCGTCGCCGCGTACAACCCCAAGTACGACTGGGACATCGCTGCGACCGATGACGGCGTCGCCGACGGCTCCGGGGCCGCCGGGCCTGCATTCCGGGTCCGGCCCCGGCTGGTCTTCGGCTGGGACTCCGACATGCGGGCCCCTACACGGTGGCGGTTTCCCAGCACGTAGAGGAGCTGGGAGCGGCGGTCCAGGGTGAGAATCCCATCGGCAGCCCGGCGGCCATGACCGGATTGATGTGTGTCTCTCAAGGTCTCACGCTGCGGCGCGACGCATCCTTTGAGTGGCCAGACCATGCTGCCGCCGCAGCGCGAGAAGGCAGGTGTGCGGAAGGCACATGGCTTGTTCCTTCGCCTGGCGGCATTCATTGGCCGGAGAAGGCCGTCGGCCGAACGCGACGAACCGGGCGAATAATCGGATGCGGGCGACGGTGTACGGCCCGTACGGTCGACGCCCGTGGAAGCGCTCAGTGAGAAACAGATCCGCTCGTCCTTCGTGAACTGCACCAAGGGCGAGGCGTCCCGCCTGAAACTCCCCCTCGACTTCGCCGAACTCCCCTGGCAGGACCTGGACTTCCTCGGCTGGGTCGATCCGGGCGCACCGCTGCGGGCGCACCTCGTGCTGGCGCGGCCGGACGGGCCGCTCGGGATCACGCTGCGGGTGCCCGGCGCGTCCCGTACCAGCGCGGTGAAGTCCAGCCTCTGCCAGCTCTGCCTCACCGGGCACGCCTCGTCCGGCGTCACGCTTCTCGTGGCCCCGCTGGCGGGGGCCCGTGGGCGCGCGGGCAATACCGTCGGCATCTATGTGTGCGCCGACCTCGCCTGCTCCCTGTACGTACGGGGCAAGCGGCAGCCCAAGCTGCGCAGCGGCCGCTACGAGGAGAGCCTGGGCGTGGAGGAGCGGATCGCCCGCACCCTCGGCAACCTGGACGCCTTCCTGGCGAAGGTGACGCAGGGCTAGGGCGGGCCGGTGGCCAGGTGGTAAACCGGGAGGAAATAGTCCCTTTGGGAGTATGAGCGGGTGGGTGGTCACGGTGAGCGGCGAGAACTTGCGGGCCGATCCCTCGAACGCCGAGCAGGTGCGGGCCTGGGACGGCGAGGAAGGGGCCTACTGGGCCGCCCACGCCGACCAGTTCGACCGTGCTGTCCGCGGCTACCAGCCACGTTTCCTTGAGGCCGCGGCCATCGGCGCCGGCGAGCGGGTGCTCGACATCGGCTGCGGCACCGGCGAATCGGCTCGTGCCGCCGCACGCCTGGCGGTCGGCGGCTCGGTGCTCGGCGTCGATCTGTCTGGCGAGATGCTACGAGTGGCACGGCAGAAGGCCGCCGAGGAAGGGCTGGGCAACGTCCGCTTCGAGCAGGCCGACGCCCAGACGTATCCATTCCCCGAAGGGAAGTTCGACGCGGCGATCAGTCGCAGTGGGGCGATGTTCTTCGCCGAACCGGTGACCGCCTTCCGCAACATCGCACGGGCTCTGCGACCCGGCGGCCGCCTGGTGCTGCTGGTGTGGCAGGCGCTGTCCCGCAACGAATGGTTCCTGGCCTTCACCACGGCTCTGGCCGCCGGCCGGACCCTGCCCGCACCGCCGCCCGGTGCGCCGGGGCCGTTCTCCATGGCCGACCCCGACGAGGTACGGGCCCGGCTCACGGCGGCGGCCTTCAACGAGCCGCGCTTCGAAGACCTGTCCGCCCCCATGCACTTCGGGCCGGACGCCGAGCAGGCGTACGCGTTCGTCTCCGGGCTCCGCGGCTGGATGCTCGACGGCCTCGACGAAAGCGGCCGCCACCGCGCCCTGACGGATCTGCGTGCGACCCTCGATGCGCATGAGACGCCGAGCGGCGTGCTGTACGAATCGGCCGCCTGGCTCATCACTGCCGATCTTCCCTAGGGCGTGCTTCCCTGGCCGGGCCGATCTTCCCCAGGCCGGTGAACAGGGCCTTGTTCGTTCACAGGGCCCATCCCCTACATGGCGGAAACATCACGGTTTGACTGAAACCTCGCCCTTGCATAAGCAACTGCTTAGCATGGCGGTCGAGGAACTTCGCCGCGCTCCGCGCACGTACGACATGGCAACTCGCGTGGTGATCTCGCACGTCCCGTCCAGCTGGAGGGTCCATGCACAACAGTTCCGTCCCCGGCAGCGTTCGCCCCCGCGCTCACGGCATAGCCGTCGGCGCCCCAGATCCCACTCCCCTCCAGCTCTTCGACCGCGCCTGCCGACGCCTTCTTGGGCAGGGCCCCAAATTCACGGAATTCACCGACACCGTCGTGGCGAAGATCCGCGCCGAGGTGCCGTACTACGCCGACCCGGTGCTCGCGCCGCCCGACGTGCGGCAAACCGTGAGCACCGGCATCCGTCACGGGCTGGAAGCCGGCGTCGATCCGAGCAGAATCGTGGACGTCGAGCGGTACACGAGAGAGCTGGGCATCAGGCGCGCGGAACAGGGCCGCCCCCTCGACGAAGTGCTGCACGCGTTCCGTGTCGCCGGCTCGGAGGTCTGGAGCGGGATCATCAGCGTGGTGGAGGCGGACGGACTCGGCGACACGCGCCAGCTGGTACGCGTCGCCGAGCTGGTGTGGAAGAGCAACGACCGCGACGCCGTCCTGGTCGCCGATGCCTACCGGCAGGCCGTCGAAGGCGTCGCCAGCCGCCACGGTGAACGCGTCCGCCTGGTCCTCGCCGCGCTGCTGGAGACCCGTAACGAACCCGGGTTCGCCAGGAGCGCGGCAGCGATCCTCGATCTGCCGCTCGACGGGCGTTACGCGGTCGCGGTGGTCGGAGCGACACCGCCGTACGGCCGCGCGCCCCGTACCGCTCCGGAGGTTCACGGCATCCGGATCCTGCGGCACGCCTGCGGGCCCCGTGATGTGCTCGTCGCCCACCTGGGCGACCGCCCTCTGGACGCGCTCGTCTCCGGCCTGAACGCCGGTCCCGGGTTCCGCATCGGGATCAGTCCGGTCGTACAGGGTCTGGGAAGCCTGGCCCGAGCACACGACATGGCCGGGCTGGCCCTTCGTACATGCCGGGCCGACGGCGAGATCGCCCGGCTCGACTCCCGCCTGCCGGACGGTCTCCTCATCTCGCGGCCCGACCTGTCCGCCGAACTGGCCCACGGGGTGCTCCGGCCCCTGTACGACCTGGAACCCGCCGACCGAGACACGCTGCTCGACACCATCGGCATCTGGATCGAGAACGATGGCTCCGCCGTCCAGGCCGCACGGCGCATGTTCTGCCATCGCAACACCGTGCTGAACCGTCTGCGCCGCCTCGAACAGATCACCGGCCTCGCGCTGACCCGCCCGCGCGATCTGGTGCAACTCACCCTCGCACTCGACGCCCACCGCCTGCTCGGACCGGCCGCGGCCCTGGGCACCACCACCGACGAAGGCAATTACCCGTCAGCCTCTGGAGGACGCACGGCTCCGCCGCGGGAACGGGGCGCGGCTGATGGCTGATGGTCGCCGCCGACACGGCTGATTAGGCATCAGCACAGTCATACGCAAGAGGCGTTGGGAGCGGACAACGGACGTGGGCGCACCGCCTGGACGGGCCGGGGCGCTGGTGCTCTGGTGAGCCTCGCATCAGCGGCGATACGTCCGCATCCACGCCCGCCAGGAGACGTTATGTCCCACCCGCACGCCCCTCGGCTGCATCATCGCCCCCGGCCTCATCGCCCGGGCATGTCCTTCGCCGTGGCCAACGGACTGGCCTTCGGCCTGCATCTGCTGCTCGCCCTCACCGCCGCCGATTTCATGGCTACCCGTGTCTGGGGAGAAACGAGCATCGGCGTGCTGGCGCTCCTGGTCCAGGGTTCCCTCCTGCTGTGGGGGGCGGTGCGGTACGACCGCCGTGCCGACGAGCCCGCTCCGGATGCTCCGTACGCTCTGGACACTCCGTACGGTCCCTATGGCCCGTACGAGCAGGGCCTGGAGCAGCGATGACGACTCCTGAGATCTTGCTCGCCGCGCCGCCGCGTCTTCTGGACTCGGACACACGCGGCATAGTTCTGGTGGGCTTTCTTGCGTTCATCGTGCCCATCCTGTTGATCTGCGTTCTCAGCGGCCCCGGGCGGGACCGGGTCAACGACTTCTACACGGCACAGCGCTCGTTGCGGCCCGTGCGGGGCGCTCTCGTTCTGTCCGGCGTCTACCTGTCCGCGGCCACGGTGCTCGGTACGACGGGAAGCATCGCGATATTCGGCTATGACGGTCTGTTCATCGCCCTGTGCACCGTGCTGTCGCTCGGTGTGCTCCTCCTGCTGGCAGGCCCCCTGCGCGAGCGCGGCTGCTACACCTTCGGCGACATATTCGCCCTGAACGCTCCAGGGCCCGCGGTAAGGATCGCGGTCGCCGTCGTGACCTTGAGCGCATGCATCCCCTATCTGGTCGTGCAGCTCTCCGGTGCGGGAGTGACCACCACAATGCTGCTGGGGCTGTCCGGTCCGGGCGCCGAACAGACGGCCATCGTCATGATCGGCCTCCTCGTCGTCTGCGCCACCGCGTTCGGCGGGATGCGCGGCATGATCACGCTTCAGGTGCTCAAAACGGTGCTGCTGCTCGGCATGGCGCTGGCTGTGGCAGCGGTGGTGCTCCATCGTTTCGACTGGAGCACCGACTCCCTGATCAACGCCGCAGGAATGGGCAGCGGCCGTCCCGCCGCCTATATGGAGCCCGGTCTCCGGTTCGCCGACAGCGACGGAGCCGAAGGCACACTCGACTACATCGGCCTGATGGTCACCATCGTGCTCGGTGTGGCATGCCTGCCCCACGTGGCCATGCAGCTCAACGCCGCTCCTGACGCGGCCGCCGCACGTCGTACCGTGCGCCACACCATCGGCATCGTCGGCACCTTCTGCCTCGCCACAGCTGTGCTGGGCCTCGGAGCCGCCGCTGTGGTCGGCGCCCCTAAGATCCTGGGCGCGGATCCGGGAGCCACCAGCACCCTGCTGATGCTCACTGGCGAACTGGCGAGCGGCTCCTCCACTGGCGATGCATGGCTCGTCGTCCTGGTTTCCTCCGCGGTGTTCCTCACCACGCTGGCGGTCGTGGCGAGCGTCACCCTGGCGGCCGCGGGGGCAGTCGCCCACGACCTGGTCACGCATGTGGTGCGCCGCGGGCGCACGAGCGAGGGCCGCGAGGTGGCCGCCGCACGTATGGCGTCCGCCGGGGTCGGCGTACTGAGCATCGCGCTGGCGGTCTGGGTCCAGGGCTGGAACGTCGGGTTCCTGTCCGCCCTCGCCCTGGCGGTGGCGGCCTCCTGCCTGCTTCCGGCGCTGCTGTACTCCCTCTTCTGGAGCGGATACACCCGAAGAGGGCTGCTCTGGACGCTGTACGGAGGCCTGGGCTGCGCCGTCGGCCTGCAGATCTCCGGCCCGGTCTTCTCCGGCACGCCCATGGCACTCTTCCCCGACTGGCACCTGGACTGGTTCCCGCTCCAGACGGTAGTCCTCGTGTCCATGCCCGCTGCTTTCCTGCTCGGCCGGCTGGGCAGCGCCCCGGGAAAGCGGCGCGCGCGGGAGGTCGCGGAGCACGGCTGGGCATGACGTACGGCTGGGCATCGTGACGTACGGAGGCGTCAGCAAATCTTTGCAACAGCGTCACAAGGGCTGCGCAGCACCTTCGGCGAGGGCGGTTAGCGTTACGGCCGCTCGATCCCGCGTGCGAACTTGAAGAGGTCGCCGGCGTCCCTGGCGGCGCAGTCAGCAGAAAGATCGCATATGGACTACTGCTCCTCGTGCCGCCGGACTCTCAACGGGGCGCTCGTGTGTCCCGGCTGCGGCGCCTACGCTCCCGACATAGCCCCGCCTGTCCATCGCCCCGACGGCGCGGTCGCTTCTGCCGAAACGACGGCGGAGACGTGGTTCCCGGAGGAGGCCGCACCGGTCGGCAGCGGCGCATCCGCAGACGCGACAGACACGACAGACGCGACGGCGGATGCGTCCGGCAGCGCTTCGTCCGACGGCTTCGAGGGCGCCTCCGCCACCGGGCAGGGCCGGGCGGCGCGGCGTCGGCAGCTGGCGCGTTGGAAGAAGCACCGGCGTCGGGCCGTTGCGGCAACGGCGGTTGCGATGATCGGTGGCGCCCTGACCGTTGCCGCGCTGCCGACCACCAGGCCGTCCACCAGCCACACGCAGGCGGGCTCGCCGCCGGAACCGGTGAACACGTCCACGTCCACGCCCCGTACGGCGAACACCGACTCGTCGACGGAGCAGCCGGACACCCGGGGTTCGCGGCATCCCGGCACTCGCCCACCCGTGACAACGAACAAGCAGCAGGACACCGCCGACGAACCGGCCGCGACGACGAACCGGCAGCCGAAGACCGCCGCCACGGCCCGGCCCTCAGCGCCCCTGAGCGCGAAGCCGGACACCACGCCGGAGTCGGCGAAGGGGACCGCAACTGACAACACCAACGCCGACGCCCCGGCTGCGGCTCCGGTCCCGGCCCCCGAGACCACCGCGCCGCCCGCTTCCACCGAACGTCCCGGCGACGCGGAAACACCGCTTGCGGACCTGTTCCCCGGTACGCCGGAGGCCGAGCCGACATCGCCGGTGCAGGTGTGCCTGATCGGTGTGTGCGTCGGCTGATCGCTCCGTTCGCAGGCTGTCGAGTTTTGAGACATCAAGGAGGCCGAGCCCCCGTGAGCCATGGCTACGAGGCCCACCTGCACAGAATCGGCCGGTGGTGGGCCGTCGACATTCCGGATGCCGCCCTCCACACCCAGTGCCGCACCCTCGACGAGGCCGAGGACCTGGCGCGCGACGCCATCGCCGAAGCGCGTGGCGTTCAGGCGGACACGATCGCCGTGGAGCTGGTGGTTCCGGAATTCGCATCAGTGCTGCAGTCCGTGTCGGAGGCAAGGAGCCGCCGTGCGGCGGCCGATGCCGCCGAACAGCAGGCAGTCGCGGATGCGGCTCGCACGCTGGTCGAGGATTTGCGCGTAAGCCAGGGCGACGCCTGCCGACTGCTCGGTGTGTCCCACCAAGAGGTGTCTCAGTTCTCGACAGCCCCACGCGGCTCCGCCGACCCACGCCCATGGCGCCTCGGCCCCCTGTCCATGCCGAGCCCACCGAAGCATCAGCGACCCGCCATTGGAACATCCGACAGCAGCATGACGCGCCCGAAACGGCACCGACAGGCTTCACCCAGCCGCCCGGGCTGGGCGATTGCCGAGGATGACGCCTAAAAGAGGATGACGCCTAAAAGGGGAGGCAATCACCGAGGCCCAGGGCTACCCCGTCACCCCCAGGCCCCCGGAATCGCGCGGAGTCGCGGAGCAATGCCGGCGCGGTAGAACACGGCGGCGTCCGCGATAATCAATGCGGGCTCCATTCGACGCACGGCATCTCACCGCCGCATTGAGCAATGCGAAATTCTCCCCAGAGGGGGTAGTCATGGCATCACTGGCGGAGCGGAAGGCGTACCGCGAGAAGATCATGCAGGCTCTTTACGAGGCCACTGAAGGCAACCGCCTTCTGGGTGTCACGGGCGCCCAGCTGCTTCACGATCTCGGGATCCGCCAAGAGGATCTGGCTGCCGCCTGCACTTATCTTGTGGGCGAGGACCTGATCTCGGTCGACTGGGCCACGGGCAATACGCCCGCCATGGTCACGCTGACACACCAAGGCATTCGGCGCATGGAGGCCGAGGAAGAAAAGCGCGGTTGACGCGATGCTCGGGCCACGTCCGAGGCGCACCATGGGCAGTAGCATTGATTTGGGTTGGTTCACTCTCACGTGCAACCGCCCGGAAGGGCGGCCCCGGTGTGTATACGCCGGGGCCGTTGTCACAGCCGCCGGTGCCACAACCAAGAGTGAGGCCGGGGTTCGCCCGCCAAGCAGTCGCACAGGGACTGGGACACCCAGGCGCGCGGCCCCGTCCGGGTGACTGACCGCGACGTCTGCGGTCGGCGGGGGCACACTTGAAACGCCGAGGGCGCTCAAGAGGGAGAGGGCATGATCCAGGCAGCCGATATCCGCGAGTGGCGCAACCACGATGTCGTCGACCAGAAGGGCCACAAGATCGGCGTACTCGAAGCGGTCTATGTGGACACCACCACCGATGAGCCGGCCATGGCCACCGTCCGGAGCGGGCTGCTCACCCGGCAGCACCTGACCTTCGTACCTGTCGGCGAGGCAATCCTCGGGCCGGGCTACGTCAAAGTCGCCTACGCCAAGGCACTGGTGAAAAAGGCCCCCTCGATCGGCACGGACGACGTCCTGCCTGCCGAGCAGGAGGAATCGATCTTCCAGCACTACGGCATGACCTACCGGCCGGGGCCCAACGGCGAACGGCAACTCGCCCGCCGCTGACACGAAGGAGGCTTTCGGGTGGTAGCACTATTCCTGGCGCTCATCCTGGTCGCCGTCGTACTGGGAATCATCGGCGCGGTGGCAAAGGGCATGGCCTATCTGCTGATCATCGGCATCGTGCTCTTCGTGGTCGATGTGGCCTTCGCCACCGTGCGATGGTCCCGGCGTTCCGGCCGGCCCATCCGCTGACCGTGGCAGCCGAACCGCACCGGCGGCTGCTCGCCGACGTTCTCGCCGTGGGCGCTTCCTACCCACTGGCGCTCGCAGGCGAGTACGCCGTCTACGCCCACGGCCTGGTGGACCGGGTCGGCCACGACCTCGAAGTTGCCACCGAGCACCCGGAACGGATGGAGAACATCGCCGCCACCGTGCGCGCCGGCCTGGAGGCGCGCGGTTGGCAGGTGAAGGCAGTGGAGGCTGATCCGCTGTCCGCCCGGCTGATCGTCACCGATCCCGGCAGCGCCGACAGCGGTGAGGAATACCTGGTCGACGTCCTCAAGGAAGCGCTCTGGCGGCCGCCCGTACAGACCGAGCACGGGCTGGCCCTTTCCCTTGAGGACGTCATCGGCACCACGGTCCGCGCTCTGTACGACCGGGGACTCGCCCGCGACCTGATCGACGTACGTGCCGTCGCGGACCGCTGGAGCCGTACCGAACTCGAAGAGCTGGGCCGCCGCCACGCCATCGATACGTTCGACCTCACGGACCTTCAGGCCCGCCTCACCGGGGCCGAGTGGATCGACGACAGAGAGTTCGCCGCGTACGGACTCGACGAACGCGCCGTCACCGGGCTCCGCCGCTGGGCCCAGGAGTGGGCCGACGACATCGCCGAACGGCTCCAGGAGCTGAAAGGCCCCGATGAGGACTGATCGCCTCCGGTGGCCGTGAGTGCGCACATCGCGGCGCCGGCGCAGAGGTCTCTCGGTCGATGTCGAGCTGGAAGAGATGCATGTGGCGTACGACGTGGCTGATCAGCGGGCGCTGCCGCGGTTGAAGGCCGACCGCGCCCACAGGTAGCCGACCAGGGTGAGGCCGACGCACCAGGCGAGCGCGACGAGCCCGTTGGTGCCGATCTCCGTGCCCATCAGCAGGCCGCGCAGCGTCTCGATGACCGGCGTGAAGGGCTGGTACTCGGCGAACCAGCGCAGGCCGGTGGGCATCGACTCCGGCGGGACGATGGCGCTGCCGATGAAGGGGAGGAACGTCATCGGCATCGGGATGTTGCTGGCGGTCTCGGGGTTCTTGGCCACCAGGCCGATCCCCGCCGCCAGCCAGGTCAGCGCCAGGGTGAGCAGCGCCAGCACGCCGACGGCGGCGGCCCACTCGACGACCGTGGCATTGGGCCTGAAGCCCATGAGCAGCGCTACGCCGACGACAAGCGCGATGCTGATCATTGTCTGGATCACGCTGCCGACCACATGGCCGGTCAGGAACGACGCGCGGGAAATCGCCATCGTACGGAACCGGTTCACGATGCCTTCGGTCATGTCGACGCAGACGCCGACCGCCGTGGCCAGGGCTCCGGAGGTCGCGGCCATCAGGATGATGCCCGGGGCGACGTAGTCGATGTACTCGGTGCTGCCGGTGGCCGTGCCGCCGATGCCGGTACCCAGGGCGCCGCCGAAGACGTAGTTGAAGAGGAGCAGCATCAGGACGGGCATCGCGACGACGGAGACCGTCATGGAGGGGTAGCGCAGTGCGTGCTTGAGGTTGCGGCGCAGCATTGTCCTGGAATCGCGGACGGCGTAGGACATGGTGGTCATCGGGCGTTCCCCTTGCCGGTGAGTGTGAGGAATACGTCGTCGAGGTCCGGGGTGTGCACGGTGAGTGCCTCGGCCTCGACGGACGCGTTGTCGAGTACGTCGAGGACCGCCCGCAGGGTGGGAATGCTGCCGTCGCTCGGGATGTGCAGGGTGAGTGCTTCGCTGTCGCGCCCGGCGGTGTCGAAGAGGGCGGCGGCCGATGCGAGGCCGGTCGCGTCGGCGAACTGGAGGCGGATGTGGCCGCCCGGGATACGGCGCTTCAGCTCTTCCGCGGTGCCTTCGGCGACCAGCTTCCCGTGGTCCAGTACGGCGATGCTGTCGGCGAGTTGGTCCGCTTCTTCCAGGTACTGGGTCGTCAGGAAGATCGTGACGCCGTCGTCGGCGACCAGGCTGCGGATGATCTCCCACATGGTGCGGCGGCTGCGCGGGTCGAGTCCGGTGGTCGGCTCGTCGAGGAAGATGATGCGCGGGTTGCCGACCAGGGTCATCGCCAGGTCGAGCTTGCGCCGCATACCGCCCGAGAAGGTGACGACGGGCTTGGTGGCCGCCTCGGTGAGGTCGAAGCGGCCCAGCAGATCGGCGGTGCGCCTGCGGCCTTCGCGGCGGGACAGATGGTGCAGGTCCGCCATGAGGATCAGGTTCTCCTCGGCGGTGAGCAGGTTGTCCACCGCCGAGAACTGGCCGGTGACGCCGATCGCGCGGCGTACGTCATCGGCGTCGCGGACCAGATCGTGGCCCGCTACGTGCGCCTCGCCGGCGTTGGCGGTGATGAGGGTGGACAGGATCTGCACGGTGGTGGTCTTGCCTGCGCCGTTGGGGCCGAGCAGCGCGAAGATCGTGCCCTCGGGGATGTGCAGGTCGATGCCGTCGAGCACCACCTTGTCGCCGTACGACTTGGACAGCCCGGTGGCTGTGATGGCCGGCCGGAGCGCGGTCGCAGCCCGGGCGGCGGTGGACATGGTCATGACAGTCCTTGTCTCTCGTGCTTCCGTGTTGTTGCTTCTTCGCCGTGCTTCTTCGCCGTGCTTCTTTGCCGTGCTTCGGTGTCGTGGACGGTCAGGAGCGGCGGATCACGATGTCGCCGACACCCGTGCGGGCGCGCACCTCGACCGTCTCTTCGGACGCTCCCGGACCCTCCGAAGGGCCGAGGGAGTTGCGCACACTGCCGACGCGGGTGCTCACGTCGAGCCAGGCGGCGGTGGACTCACGAATGCCGACCTCGACGTCACCGGAGGCGATCTGGAGGACCACCTGGCCGCGCGCCACTTCGCCGATCCGGATGCCGCCGTTGGCGGACTTGGCGTCGACCCCGGAGTGGGCGACGCCGACGGAGATGCGGCCGTTGGACGAGTTCGCCCGCAGGTCGCCGGTGACCTCGCCGATCGCGGTCTCGCCGTTGCCGTTCCTGACCGTTGCCGTGCCCGCGATCTCGCCTGCGTCGACCCGGCCCGCGCCGGCGATCTCGGCGTCCCCCGTCACACGGTCCACGCGGATGCCGCCGTGGCCGGTCTTCAGGTGCACGGACCCTGCCTCGTCGACCTGGATGTCGCCGAGCGAGGTCTTCAGCCTGCAGTCCCCGAGACGCCCTTCGCAGATGAAGTCCGCCATGGGCGAGGTGCCTTGAACATCCGATCCGGCCGGCAGCTCGATGCTCACGTCCAGCGATCCGCTCTTGCCGAACAGGGAACGCTTCTTGGGGCCCCTGATCACCAACTTGCCGCCGGAGAAGCTCACTTTGGTCTGCTGCGCGGCCCGCACATCGGCCTCGTCGGCGCCGTCGCTCGGCAGCACCTCGACGACGGTGTCGGTGCGCTTGCTCGCGACGATCCTGGCGGACCCGGTGTCGAATTCGAGGGTGACGCAGATCGGTTCGGGGGTGTCGAAATCAGGCATGGCTGTCCCGTCCTCATGGCTGTGGTGTGCGTTCCCGCCGGTGGGGCGGGTCGGATGAGATGTGGTGCGGTACGCCGGTGGTGGTGCGGGCTAGCGGACCCAGCCCGTGTAGCCCTGCTGGCCCCGATGGCGACTGCGACCCGGTGCGTGGCCGGCCTCGCCGGGTTCCAGAGCGGTGCTTACGGCCCGTACCAGCCAGGCGTTGACCGAGAGGCCTTCTTGTCCTGCGGCGTCTTCGACGCGGGTCTTGAGGTGGGCGGGAAGACGGAAGTTGATGCGCGCGGTGCCGCCCTCGTCGCCGTCCGAAGGGAGGGCGGGTGGCGCGGGCGTACGTACATCGCTCAGTGCACCGTCGTGCTGTTCGGCTTCCCCGTACGGCTCCTGGGCCGGCGGCGGCGTCACCACGAACTCGGGGTCGAGCCCGCGCAGCCGTACGTCGACCGAGCCCGGTGCGAGGTCCTGGGTGACTTCGTCCATGGCGGCGGACAGCGCGTTCAGCAGAGTGAGCCTGGCGGCCGACTCCAGGGGGGCGGTGAGTCGCTCGGCCAGGGCGCGGGCTTCGTCTCCGCCCGCGTCTGCGGCGACGGCGAGCTCGTGCCGGAGGTTGTCGACATACGGCGTGAGGTCCATGACGCCATCATGGCACCACTCTGGCGCCACCGCAAGCACTCGTGGCGCAGGCATGGCGTCGCACGTCGCCACAGTGGCGCCACATGGCGCCGACCTGCGTCATTCGCTGTCGCCGACGCCGATCAGCGCGAGCGTGACGTTGTCGGGCCCTCCTGCCTCGATCGCGGACTTCCAGAGCTCGAAAGCGGCCCTGGCGTCCTCGTCGTGGAGGCTCAGCAGGTCGTCGATTGCGTCCTCCGGCACAGGATCGGTCAGGCCGTCGGTGCACACCAGGTAGCGGTCGCCCGGGTAAAGCGGCGCTGTCGTGACGTGCGGCGTGATGGCGCTGAACCGGTGGGAGCCGCCGAGCGCCTGGGTGACGATCGACGTGGTGCGCTGCCCCGGCGGCAGAGGCGGACTGTCGTCCTCGCTCACCCGGCGGAGTCCGTCCGGAGTCGCGTTGAGCACCCTGCTGTCGCCCACGTTGAACACGACCAGCAAGTCCGTCAGTACGACGACACCCGCGACCGTGGTGCCCATGGTCCTCAGCGCCGTATCGCGGTCGGCGGACGCGTACACCGCCTGGTTGCACAGCTTGAGCGCGTCACGAACGGCTTCCTCGCCGTCCAGCGAGGGGCCGAGCAACGCCAGTTCCCGGACGACCAGCGCACTGGCCACCTCGCCGGCCGGCTGCCCGCCCATGCCGTCCGCCACCGCCACGACGAGCGGTGTGCCGAGAGGGAACACAAGCGTCTGCGGGTTCTCGGTCACAGTGGCGCACAGCGTCCACGGACCGGCCACCAGGCTGTCCTCGTTGTGGTCGCGGATCAGGCCGGGATGGCTCAGGGCGGTCACCGTTACGTACGCCATCGAAGCGCCTCGCCTCTCCTTGCCCGCACCAACGCAAAAGCCCCAGGTCACGGACCTGGGGCTGCACACAAACGACCTACGAGACGGGCTCCCTGCGCCGGCATTACCCGGATCAGGTAGTGGGGGTCGCCTTCCAGTCTTGCGACCTTCCGGCCTCTCAGCCCGACCGTCGACGTCGGCCCCAGCGGCTCAACTGCTTCCGCCAAAGTCGGCTACTCCGGTTGAACTCCCTCGCTCATCCCGCAGGTCTGATATGAGCATAACGCTCCAGACGCCAGATGGAAGACCTTTTGTGGCATTTTTTACCTTTTTGGGGCAAGGATCCGACCATGCCCATGCTCGTCGGAACCTCGGGGTGGCAGTACAAGGACTGGCGCGGCGTCCTCTATCCCCCCAAGCAACCGCAGCGGCTCTGGCTGGAGGAGTACTCCCGGCAGTTCGTCACTGTGGAGAACAACAACGCCTTCTACCGCCTCCCCAGCACGGAGGTCTTCGCCTCCTGGCGGCAGCGGACGCCGGAGGGTTTCGTCATGGCCGTCAAAGCCAGCCGCTACCTCACCCACCTCAAGCGGCTGCGCGACCCCGAGGAGCCGGTCGGCCGGTTGATGGGCCGCACCGAGGGCCTCGCCGACCGGCTGGGGCCCGTCCTGCTGCAACTGCCGCCGAACTTCCGGCAGGACACCGACAGCCTGGACGCCTGCCTTCGCTGCTTTCCCGGCACGGTCCGGGTCGCCGTCGAACTGCGCCACCCCTCGTGGTGGGAGGCGGAGAGCGAGCTTCGGACGGTGCTGGAGCGGCACGGCAGCGCGCTGTGCTGGGCCGACCGGTGGTCCCGCCCGGTGACGCCCCTGTGGCGTACGGCGTCCTGGGGGTACGTACGGTTCCACGGCGGCATCGCCGAGCCGCCGCCGCGCTACGGCCGCCAGGCGCTGAAGTCCTGGGCCGGGCGCATCGCCGACGCCTGGCCGGACGAGGCCGAGGTGTACGTCTACTTCAACAACGACCTGGGCGGCGCGGCCGTCGTGGACGCCATGAAGTTCGCGCGGGCGGCGGCCGCGCTGGGCCGGACGGTGAGCCGTACGCCTCGCGCCCTGCCGCCCACCCCGGCGTCCGATACGACATGAAAACGCCTGTACAGGGCACAGTGCGGCCATGAGCCATCACCACCTGGGCCGGACCCACGTCCGCCCGGTCGGCGGGCCCTCGGTCGTGGTCGGTGCGAGCATGGCCGGGCTGTGCGCCGCCCGGGTTCTGTCGGAGCGGTTCGACCACGTCGTCGTCATCGACCGCGACAAACTGCCGGACGGCCCCGAGTGGCGCCACCAGGTGCCACAGGGCAGGCACCCCCATCTCCTCCTGCGCGCCGGCGCCCAGCACCTGGAGTGGTGGTTTCCCGGCATCGTCGAGGAGCTCGAAGCGGGCGGAGCCGTCGACGTCGATGTCTGCCGCGACCTGTACTGGTACCAGAGCGGCGGCGTGATGCGCAGACCCGCGTCGGAGCTGCGCGGCCCGGCGATGTCGCGCCCGTTCCTCGAAGCGACGGTACGGCGGCGGGTCGAAAAGCTGCCCAACGTCACCCTTTACGACGAGACCGTGGCCGAGGGACTCGAAACCGACGCGTCCGGCACACGCATCACCGGGGTCCGGCTCGACGACGGCTCCACGATCGGGAGCGGGCTGTTGGTCGACGCCACGGGCCGCCAGGCCCGGAGCCTGGGCTGGCTGAAAACCCTGGGCTACGAAGCGCCGTCGAAGTCCGTCGTCATGGTCGACACCCGGTACGCGACCCGCGTCTACCGCCGCACCGAGCTGCCCGTGCGCGACTGGAAGGCGGCGGCGGTGATCGGCAGCCCCGACTCGAAGCGTCTGGCGATGGCGCTTCCGATGGAGGGCGAGCGGTGGATCGTGACGCTGGTGGGGCTGGGCGGCGAATCACCGCCGACCGACGAGGCCGGGAGACTGGCGTACGCCGAGTCCTTCGAGTCACCGGTGATCGCCGAGATCATGGCGGTGTCGGAGCCGATCGGCGAAACGGTCGCCTACCGGTTCGCCGCCAACCAGCGCCGCCACATGGAGCGGATGCGCCGCTTCCCCCTCGGGTGGGTGCCGGTCGGCGACGCCGTCTGCAGCTTCAACCCCATCTACGGCCAGGGCATGACGACCGCCGCGCAGCAGGCCGCGATCCTCGGCACGTGCCTCGACCGGACGGGCGCCACCAACCGCTCCTTCAGCCACCACTACCTGCGGGCGGCCGGCCGGTCGGTGAGTGTGCCGTGGTCGATCGCGGTGGGCGGGGACTTCGCGTACGACGGCACAACGGGAGAGAAGCCCGCCGGGACAGACCTCCTCAACCGCTACATGGAGCGGGTGGCCGTCGCCGCGCAGCACGACGACTCGGTCGGCATCCGCTTCAACGCGGTGGCCGGACTCGTACGACGACCGGAGTCGCTGCTTACGCCTGCGTACATGTTCCGGGTCCTGCGCTTTGCGCGCCGCGGACCGATTGGACCTTCCTCCACGTAGCCTCGCATCTGCCATGGAGCATCGCCCAAAGCATTGCAGGTGCCAGGAAAAGGCGCCTATCCTCACGCGTATGCAGTCCTACACCATCGGACAGGCGGCACGTCTGCTCGGCGTCAGCCCCGACACCGCGCGCCGCTGGGCGGACGCCGGCCGTGTCGCGACCCATCGCGACGAGAGCGGGCGGCGCCTCATCGACGGCCGTGACCTGGCCGCGTTCTCCATCGAGGTCGGCCAGAGCGGCGCCGGTGAGGAAGACGCCCCGTACACGTCGGCCCGGAACGCCTTCCCGGGCATCGTCACCGCCGTGAAGCTCGGCGACGTCGCGGCCCAGGTGGAGATCCAGGCCGGTCCGCACCGGCTCGTGTCCCTGCTGACCCGGGAGGCCGTCGAGGAACTGGGGCTGGAGGTCGGCATGCAGGCCACCGCCCGCGTGAAGTCCACCAACGTCCACATCGACCGCGCCTGACGACCAGCAAGCCCCGAGGAGCCCAGCCGCATGTCCCCCACCTTCGCCGCACGTCGCGCCGCCGCCGGTATCGCGACCGTCGCGCTGCTCGTACCGCTCGCCGCCTGTGGCAGCGACAGCGGGAGCAAGGGTGCGCCGAAGGCCGGGCTGACCGTGCTGGCCGCCGCCTCGCTGACCGACGTCTTCAAGACGGCAGGCGCGGCGTACGAGAAGTCCCACCCGGGTACGAAGATCACCTTCTCCTTCGCCGGATCGCAGGAACTCGCCGCGCAGGTCAAGCAGGGCGCCCCCGCCGACGCCCTGGTCACGGCCGATGCCAGGACGATGGACGAGCTGTCGGCCGACACCGGCACCCCGACCGTCATCGCCAGGAACCGGCTGGTCATCGCCACCCCCGAGGGCAACCCGAAGAAGATCGACGGACTGAAGGACCTCGCGGACCCCGCGCTCAAGGTGGTGCTTGCCGCACCGGAGGTGCCCGTCGGCCGCTACAGCCGGCAGATTCTGGACGCTCAGAAGATCACCGTGAAGTCGGTTTCTCAGGAGCCGAACGTCCGCGCCGTTCTCAGCAAGGTCGAGCTGGGCGAGGCCGACGCCGGGCTCGTCTACAGGACGGACGCGGCCACCGCGACCGGCAAGGTCGACGCCATCGACATCCCCGACGCGCAGAACGCGATCGCCGAGTACCCGGCGGCGACGCTGAAGACCTCCGAGAACGCGGCGGCGGCCGAGGCGTTCGTGAAGTGGCTGTCCTCGCCCGAGGCCCAGAAGATCCTCCGGGACGCGGACTTCCAGCAGCCAGGAATCCGACGGTGAAACGCCTCCGCAGCCGCGCACCGGGACCGCGCCCTCCCATCGCTCTGGCGATCCCCGCGCTGCTCGCCGTCGCGTTTCTGCTGCTCCCGCTGATCGGTGTCCTCGCCCGCACGTCATGGGCCGGCCTCGGCGGCCATCTGACCAGCCCCGGCACCACCGAGGCGCTGAGGCTCTCGCTCGTCGTCTCCTTCTGGGCGCTGGGTCTTTCACTGCTGCTCGGGGTGCCGCTCGCCTGGGTGCTGGCCCGCGTGGACTTCCCCGGCAAGGCGCTCGTACGCTCGCTCGTCCTGCTGCCGATGGTGCTGCCGCCGACCGTCGGCGGCGTGGCGCTGCTACTGGCGTTCGGCCGCCGGGGACTGCTCGGCCCGTGGCTGGAGAACACCTTCGGTGTCACTCTGCCGTTCCACACCTCGGGGGCGGTGCTCGCGGCGACATTCGTCTCGATGCCGTTCCTCGTCGTCAGCCTCGAAGGGGCGCTCGGCGGACTGCGGCCGAGTTACGAGGAGACGGCCGCCTCTCTCGGGGCGTCCCCGGTACGGGTCTTCTTCACCGTGACGATGCCGATGGTCGCCCCGGGTCTCGTCGCCGGGGCCGCCCTCACCTGGGCGCGGGCGCTGGGCGAGTTCGGCGCGACCATCACCTTCGCGGGCAATCTCCCCGGAACCACGCAGACGCTGCCCCTGCAGGTGTACCTGCTGCTCCAGGAGCAGCCGGAGGCGGCCACGTCCGTCTCGCTGCTGCTGCTCGCCATCGCCATGGTCGTCCTCGTCGCACTGCGCGGCCGCTGGACGGGCGCCCCGGCCGGTCGCCCGTACGCTCCCCGGCCCCCGGCGGGCGATGCGGCCCCCGTGGGACCGGTGGCCGCCCCGGCCGCCCCGGCCACCGTTCCCACGAACGTGCAGGAACGCTGGGCCCTGCACGCCGACGTCACCGGCTTCAACCGGCTCACCCTGGACGCCGCACCGGGCACCACCATCGCCGTCGTCGGCCCCAACGGCGCCGGGAAGACCACCCTGCTGCGCGCCCTCCTCGGCCTCACCCCGCGCGCCCACGCCACGCTCCGCCTCGGCGACACCGACGTCACCGGCCTGCCACCGCACCGGCGCGGCGTCGCCTGGGTTCCGCAGGACGGGGCGCTGTTCCCGCATCTGACCGCCCTCGCCAACACCGCGTACGGCCTGCGCGCCCACGGCGTGCCCCGCTCCGAGGCACGCCGCAGCGCCCAGCAGTGGCTCGACCGGCTCGGCGTCGGACACCTGGCCCACCGCAAGCCCGCCCAGGTGTCCGGCGGCCAGGCGCAGCGCGTCGCCCTCGCCCGCGCCCTGGCCGCCCGGCCCCGCCTCCTGCTGCTCGACGAACCGCTGGCCGCGCTCGACCAGACCACCCGCGCGCATGTACGCCACACCCTGCGCACGCACCTCGCCGGCTTCGGCGGCGTCTGCCTGATCGTCACTCACGACCCCGTCGAGGCAGTGTCGTTGGCCGACCGCGTGCTCGTACTCGACGACGGCCGCGCGATCCAGGACGCCCCGCCCACCGAGGTCACCCGCCACCCGCGTTCGCCCTGGGTCGCCCGGATGCTCGGCCGCAACGCCTGGCCCGGCACGTCCACGGCGTACGGTCTCCAACTCCCCGGCGGCGAGAGGCTCGTCGTCGCGGACCCGCTCCCGCTGCCCACCGGCACCGATGCGCTGGCGATCATCGCCCCGGAAGCCGTCTCCGTACACCGGGACAGGCCCACCGGCAGCCCCCGCAACGTCTGGCCCGGCACGGTCCGCGAGATCACCGCCAGCGGCAGCCGCCTGCGCCTCCTGATCACCTCCGCCCGGGCACCGGATCTCGTCGCGGAGATCACGCCGCAGGCCGCGGCCGAACTGGGCCTCGCCGACGGGACGGACGTCTGGACGAGCGTGAAGGCGACCGAAACCACCGTCGTACCCCTGTAAGGGCCGACGCCGCCGACAGCGCCGACACCACCCGCGCTTGCGCATCGTCCTCCCGCCCCGCACCCGTCACCGGCAGTAGGCTCCCGGCCAGATCCGCACCCTGGAGCGCTCGCATGACGGCTGCCCCCGCCTCGCACAACGGCCCGCGCTACGACGACCTGCGCGCCATGTTCGTCAACTGCACGCTCAAGCGCTCCCCGGAGGTCAGCAACACCCAGGGCCTGATCGACAAGAGCCGCGCGGTCATGGAGGCGAACGGCGTCACGACCGAGCTCGTCCGCGCCGTCGACCACGACATCGCCACCGGCGTCTGGCCGGACATGACCGAGCACGGCTGGAGCACCGACGCCTGGCCCGCGCTCTACGAGAAGGTGATGACGGCCGACATCCTCGTCCTCGCCGGGCCCATCTGGCTGGGCGACAACAGCTCCGTGATGAAGCAGGTCGTCGAGCGGCTGTACGCGTGCTCGTCACTCCTCAACGAGCAGGGGCAGTACGCCTATTACGGGCGGGTCGGCGGCTGTCTGATCACCGGCAACGAGGACGGCGTCAAGCACTGCGCGATGAACGTCCTCTACAGCCTCCAGCACCTCGGCTACACCATCCCCCCGCAGGCCGACGCGGGCTGGATCGGCGAGGCCGGGCCCGGTCCGTCCTACCTGGACGCCGGCTCGGGCGGCCCGGAGAACGACTTCACCAACCGCAACAGCACCTTCATGGCGTGGAACCTGATGCACCTGGCAGCCATGATCAAGCGCTCCGGCGGCATCCCCGCCCACGGCAATCAGCGCTCGCAGTGGGACGCGGGCTGCCGCTTCGACTTCCCCAACCCCGAACACCGCTGAATCAGCCGATCCGCTCGATCTGCCTGGCCTTGGCATGCCCGGAGCAGTTCCACGGTTGCTTGAATTGCCTACCATTGGGACAGAAGATCAGATATGCGGCTTTTCTGCGATCGCGCAGTGGGGGCGAGGCATACAAAGTGGGTGCACAGGACGTTTTCCGGAGTGACCGAAGGAGATCCGCCGTGGTCAGCGGCCTGGAGCGGCTGGCGGTCATCCCGCTGGAGGCCGCAGAGGCCCGGAACCCGGCGCTGACCGGCGCCAAGGCAGCCAACCTCGCCCGCGCCGCCGCTGCCGGGCTGCCCGTGCTGCCCGGGTTCGCCATCGTCCCCGCAGCCTCGGCGGCACAGTCGGCGGCCGGGGTGCCGCACGGCGAGAGCGCGCTGCACGCGGCGTGGCGGGAGCTGACCGGCGAGGAGGGGCGGGCCCTGGTCGTACGATCCTCCTCGGCGCACGAGGACGCCGCCGACTCCTCCATGGCCGGCCTTTTCGCCTCGGTACTGGATGTGCACGGCTGGGAGAACTTCACGGCCGCGGTGAGCACGGTCCTGGACTCCGCCGCCAGGCGGAGCGGTGAGCCCGCGGAAGCCGGCAGCGTGGGTGAACCGGCCGGCGGCATGGCCGTACTGGTCCAGCCCATGCTGCGCACGGCCGTGGGCGGAGTGATGTTCGGTGCGGACCCGGTGGCGGGCCGCGAGGACCGGATGCTCGTGAGCGTGGTCCAGGGCGGGCCCGATCAGCTGCTGGCCGGTTCGGCGCAGGGCGTGCGGTACCAGCTGACGCGCCACGGCAGACTGGCCGGCGCCGAACCGCGCGAACCCCGCCGCGACCGGCTCCTCGGACGCCGCCGGATCTCCCACCTGGTGCGGCTGGCCCGGCGCGCGGAGCGGGTGTTCGGCGGTCCTCAGGACATGGAGTTCGGCTTCGACACCGACAACCGTCTGTGGCTCTTCCAGGCCCGCCCCATCACCGCCATGACCCTGCGCGCCGCGCGCGGCACCCGGCTGCTCGGGCCCGGCCCGGTCGCCGAGACCTTCCCCGAGGTGCTCCAGCCGCTGGAGGAGGACCTGTGGGTGGCGCCGATGTCCCACGGCCTGACGCTCGCCCTGGACATCGCGGGCACCGCGTCGCGCCGCCGTCTGCGGGAGCTGCCCGTGGTCACGACGGTCGACGGACGGGCGGCGGCCGATCTGCGGCTGCTGGGCGCCATCCCCTCCGCCCATCCCGTCCTCGACTTCATCAACCCCGTCCCCGGGGCCAGGCGGGCGTCCGCGGCCTGGCGGGTGGGGCGCCTCGGCACGGCACTGCCGCTGCTCGCGGTGGACCTGATGGCCGATGTCGACCGCGAGCTGGCGCAGCTGCCGGCGCCGCGCGCGATGCTCTCCGGCCAGATCATGACCGCCCTGACCTGGGGCCGTAACGTCCTGTCGTCGCTGCACGCCCAGGAGTCGCTCGCCGGGTCGCTGCTGGGCCAGGGCAGCGGGGCCACTGCGGTCGGCGAGGCGCTGGCCGTGCTCGCCGAGGGGCGCACCAACGGCACCCCGGACGCGGAGCTGTTGGCCCGCCACCCCGTCCTGCTGTCCCTTCTGCCGCCGTCCCTGGCACGCCCCGCCCAGCCGCCGGAACGTACCGGCTGGACCGGGGCACCGCGCGGCGTCGCGGCTCTGCCGGTCCGTGAAGGGCTGCGGCTGCGCATTCGCTGGGTCCAGGAGATGCAGGCGAGCCTGGTCCGCGAACTGGCGGCCCGGATGGAGGCCGCCGGCCGGCCCGACGCGCTGCGGAAGCTGTCCATGATGCGCTGGCACGAGCTGACCGCCGTACTGGACGGGGCCCCGGCGCCGGCCGATCTCGACGCGCGCCTGCCCCGGCCCGACTCGCCGCCGCTGCCCGCCGCCTTCCGGCTCTCGCCGGAGGGCCGCCCGATCGCCGAGCGTCTCGTCAGCCGCGGTCGCCACCGCGGTCGCGGCGGCGGCCAGGGCGCGGGCGGCGGGTACGGCTACGGCACCGCCTGGCACGGCCACGGCCCCCGGCCCGAACACCCGGTCCTGGTCGTACGGGCCCTCGATCCCGCGCTGGCCACCGAGCTCCCCGACCTGGCCGGGCTGGTTGCCGAGACCGGCAGCGTGCTGTCCCACCTCGCGGTGCTCGCCCGCGAGCACAAGGTGCCCACCGTCGTCGGCGTGCCGGACGCGGTCGAGCGGTTCCCGCAGGGCACCGAGCTGACGGTGGACGGTACGAACGGCTCCGTCGAGCCTGTGCGCGCGGGAGCGGAACAGGACGCGAAGGACGCGGCATGAAGTACGTCAGTTATCTCCTGGGCGGCGCGGCCGCGGTAGGGGCCGGCGCCTACCTCTTCGTCTACCTCTACCGCTGGGAGTGGCAGCGCGCCGTGGTCTGCGGACTGCTGCTGCTCATCGTCGAGATCTTCCTGGTGACCACCGTCCTGCTGTCCCGCCTCAGCCGCCTGGAAAGGCGGCTCGACGAGACCGAGAAACGTGCCGAGGAGGTGCAGCGGCGGCTGGAGCAGGCCCGCGAGGGCGCCCCCGAGCGGTTCCGCTGGCTGGACACCCGGCACCTCGGCGACAGGAGCAACGCCAACGACACCTTCGTCTTCGTACCCGTCCTGATGGCGACGGGTGTCGCTCTCTCCGCCGCCGCGCTGCTCATCCAGAAGATCGCGGGCGCGACAGGCCGGGCCGGGGCCGAGCGGCGGCTGGCGGGCCGCCTCGCCCGGCTCGCCGCCCCGCCCGGCGGTGTACAGGCAGACATCCGCGGCATCGACGAGCGCCCCGCCGTTCCGCCAAGCCGGCCGGTGCGCACGCTCATGAGGACGGCCCTGGCGCTGGCCGTCGCGGTCATGGTCACCCTGCTCACCTTCGTCCTGGCGGACGCGGTCCAGACGCGGCGGGCGCCGCTGCCCGACTCCGCGGCCAGCATGGTCGTCTTCCGCGTCGAGGTGCGCAGCGCCGACACCGGGGTCGCCAGGGACCTGGCCGCACGCGACTTCTGGGAGACGTGCCGCCGGTCCACTGCGGCCGAACCGGAGCACGCGCAGCTGACCAAGCTGGAACACGGGGTGTACGCGGGCGTGGTCAGGCCCGCGCTGCCCGACCACGACCTGCTGCGGCTGCGCGGCTGCCTGATGGACGCCAGCGCGAACCGGGCGCAGGCCGAGGTCCTCGGCGAGGGCCAGGCACCTCCCGTGCCCTAATACCGCCGTCGACACCCGTCGACACCCGTCGAGCCCCCAGCGACACACACCCATAACGACCGATTTGTTAGCTTTGTGCGATAGGTCACAAAGAGAAGTCAGGGCAGGTGAGCGCGGGGTACCGTCATAGGGACATCTCGCCCATTTCCCCCACCCAAGGTGTTGCCTTCCTCCGTGTTGCTTGCCCCGATCTCCCCCCTCTCCCGTACCAGCCCGCTGATTCGCAGGACGGCGAAGATCGTGATCGTCTCCGTACTCGGCTACGTGGCGTTGTGGCTCGTCTCCACACTCGGCATGATCGGCGCTCACGCGCTGGCATCCCAGAAGGAGTCGTCCGGCATCCAGATGTCCGGGATCAAGCACTTCAAGGCCGTCGACGAGCGGCTGTGGCGGGGTTCCGCCCCTGGTGAGGACGGGTACCGCGAGCTCGCGGCCCGTGGTGTGAAGACGGTCGTCGACCTGCGTGCGGAGAAGATGACCGCCGAGCAGCTGGCCGTCCCGCAGAAGGCCGGCCTGAAGGTCGTACGCATGCCGATCCGGGACGGGCAGACGCCCACCAACGAGCAGGTCGCCGCCTTCACCAACACCGTGAAGACGGCGGACGGCCCGGTGTTCGTGCACTGCGGCGCGGGCGTCGGACGTACCGGCTCCATCACCGCCGCATACGCGGTGCGCACCGGAGAAGCGACCTCCATGCAGGCCGCGCTGAACACCCTCGCGGTGGGCCCGCCGTCCATGGAGCAGGTCTGGTACGTCCTCTCGTCCGGCAAGGCCGAGATGACCCAGCCGCCCGCCGCCGTCGAGGCGATCAGCCGCATCTTCGACGCCCCGCGCCGGATCAAGGCCTCGTTCTGACATACCCCGCCTGACGTACCCCGCACTCCCCGATCCGCCGGCCACCCGCCGGCGGATCGGCTGCATGCGGGCGTGTTCTGCACGCAACGCGCAGCTCGTGCCAGGCCGCGCGGTCGGGCCCGGCCGCGCCGGTGAGGCGGTGCGCCGTGGGCGTCCGTACGACGGCCCGGTCAGGAATCCGTCGCCCCGGCGCGGGCGATGAGCAGCGCCACGTCGTCGTGGTCCCCGGGGTGGCGCAGGGAGTGCAGCAGCACGTCACAGGTCTCTTCCAGCGATTCCCGGGGCTCCACGAGGAGGGCCAGGAGCTCGGCCAGGCGTTCGTCGATGGCCTGGTCGCGGGTTTCGACGAGGCCATCGGTGTAGAAGACCAGCTGGTCGCCGTGGCGCAACCTGAAGGTGCTGGTGTGGAAGGAGACGTCGCCGACACCGAGAGGGGCGCCGGTGGGCAGTTCCAGCAGCACGGGGGGCAGGCCGGGGCGTACAAGGGCGGGGGGCAGGTGTCCGGCGCTGGAGATGCGGCACTGGCCGCGGCTGGGGTCGTACACGGCGTAGATGCAGGTGGTGATGGTCTGACCCATACGGTCGGCGATGCGGTCGAGCTGGTGGAGGACCTTGGCGGGGTCGAGGTCGAGTCCGGCCAGCGTGCGGGTGGCGGTGCGCAACTGCCCCATCGTCGCGGCGGCGCCGATGCCGCTGCCCATGACGTCGCCGACGACGAGCGCGGTCTTGTCGCCGGTCAGGGAGACGACGTCGAACCAGTCGCCGCCCACCTCGCTGGCCGCCTGGGCGGGGAGATAGCGGTAGGCGACCTCCAGGCCGGGCCGGACCGGCGGGTGCTGGGGGAGCAGGCTGCGCTGGAGCGTGAGGGCGGTGCTGCGCACCTGCTGGTACCAGCGGGCGTTGTCGATGCATACGGCCGCCCGCGCGGCCAGCTCGCCGGCCAGGAGCTCGTCGTCGGCGTTGAAGGGCTCCGGGTTGCGGGTGCGTTTGAGGTCCAGGGCGCCGAGGACCTCGCCGCGCGCGATCAGCGGTACGGCCAGGTACGAGTGCACGCCCGCGGCAGCCAGCAGTTCGGCCGCCGCTGGGCTGCGGGCGATGCACTGCAGGTCGTCGTCGCTCACACGGGACACCCGGACCGGGCGGCCGGTGTTCACACACTGGGTGACCAGCCGGTCGGCGTCGTACATGGCGACCTCACCGGGCGGATCTGCCGCCCGTACGGCGTCCGTGGGGTACGCGGCGGCCACGGCCAGCGCGCGGAACACTCCGGGCCCCTCATGGGTCGTGGCGCCCGAGCGGCCGTTCAGGATGCTGTCGAGCACGTCCACCGCGGCCACGTCGGCCAGCTCCGGTACGGACACGTCGGCCAGTTCGCGGGCTGTCGTGTCGAGGTCGAGCGTGGTGCCGATGCGGATGGAGGCGTCGGCGACGAGCGCGAGGCGTTGCCGGGCCTGGGCGGCCTCCGTCGCGGCGCGGTACCGCTCGGTGATGTCCACGACCGACGTGGCCACCCCGAGCACCTTCCCGTTCGGCGCCTCCAGCCGGTAGAAGGACACCGACCAGGCGCGCTCCCGGTCCGGGTCGGCCGGGGTGCGCCCGACGGACTCCCTGTCGACGATCGGAGTGCCGGTGGCCAGTACCTCGCCCATCGCCGCCTCGATGGCCTCGGTGTCCAGGAACGGCAGAGCGTCCCGGACACGCCGTCCGACATGCTCGCGGGCGGGCAGGCCGTTGATGCGCTCCAGCGCCGGATTCACGGTGACGAACCGCAGGTCGGTGTCGACGACCGCCAGCCCGATCGGGGACTGCGAGATCAGCCGGGTGGACAGGGCGAGGTCCCGCTCCACCCGCCGCAGAGTCGCCCGGTCGGTGGCCAGCCCCAGGGCGTAGAGGTCCCTCCGGTCGTCCTCCAGCCGCATGTTGCGGAATTCCACCAGCAGCGTGCTGCCGTCCTTGTGGCGCGCGGGAAAGACCCCCGCCCAGTTGCCGTCCTGCCCGGCCATGACCTGAGCGAACATCCGGCGCACCAGATCGAGGTGCTGTTCGTGTACGAGAACCCGCCCCGCGTACTGGCCGAGGGCCTCCTCGGCGGCGTAACCGAACAACTGCTCGGCCTGCGGGCTCCACAGCACGATCCGCCCGTCCGCGTCCAGCACCACAGCGGCCACGTTGAGTACGTCCAACAGGCCACCCGGCTCGGACGCGCTGCTGCCCCTGGGCTGCTCGGGGTCGGTCGCGGCGGGTTCGCCAGCACCCATCCCAGGACCTCCTTCCGCGCGCCCCCACCGCTTGATGCCCGGTGCCTCCCATGGTCTCTCAGCCCTCCGGGTCGCGCTTGCCTTACGGCCCCCTGACGTGTCGCGCTTGCCAGCCGTCCCGTGACGCGCCGCGCAGGCCTTACGTTCCTGTGACGTGACACCCCGGCAGCGGGCCCGCCCCCTCCCCCAGCACTTAGCGTGACGCCCATGCGCGTACTGGTCACCGGCGGAGCCGGGTTCATCGGGTCACACATCGTCGACGCACTCACCTCGCGCGGCCACGAAGCGGTTGTGCTCGACGCGCTGCTGCCCTCGGCCCACGGCGGGGACCGCCCCCCGCCCCCGGCGGGCGCACAGCTGATCGTGGCGGACGTACGGGACCGGGATGCGGTCGCCGCGGTCCTGCGCGGCGTCGACGCCGTCTGCCACCAGGCGGCGATGGTCGGCCTCGGCAAGGACTTCGCGGACGCGCCGGAGTACGTCGGCTGCAACGACCTCGGGACCGCGGTGCTCCTCGCCGCGATGGCCGACGCCGGGGTGCGCGAGCTGGCGCTCGCCGGTTCGATGGTGGTCTACGGCGAGGGCCGCTACGACTGCCCCCGTCACGGGCGGGTCCGGCCGGGCCCCCGCGCGGTGGCCGATCTGGACGCGGGCCGGTTCGAGCCGCAATGTCCGTCCTGCGGCGCCGAGTTGACGCCGGTTCTCGTTGCCGAGGACGCGCCCGCCGACCCTCGTAATGTCTACGCCGCCACCAAACTCGCCCAGGAGCATCTCGCCTCCGCCTGGGCACGTGCCACGGGCGGGCGCGCGGTGTCGCTGCGCTACCACAACGTGTACGGCCCCGGGATGCCCCGCGACACCCCGTACGCCGGCGTCGCCTCCTTCTTCCGCTCCGCCCTGGCCCGCGGCGAGGCGCCCCAGGTCTTCGAAGACGGGGGCCAGCGGCGGGACTTCGTACACGTACGGGACGTGGCGGCGGCCAATGCGGCGGTTCTGGAGGCGCTGCCGGGGCGCGGACCCGGCAGCTTCGCGGCGTACAACACCGGGAGCGGCGAGCCCCACACCATCGGCGAGATGGCCGCCGCACTGGCCGCCGCGCACGGGGGCCCGGCGCCGGTGGTCACCGGCGAGTACCGGCTCGGGGACGTACGGCACGTGACGGCGGACTCCCGCAGGCTGCGCAACGAGCTGGGCTGGCAGCCGGAAGTCGGATTCGCCGAAGGCATGGCGGAGTTCGCCACGGCACCGCTGCGAGACCGGTCCCGCCCCGCCACCACCGGAGGGCAGGGCGATGTCCAGGTTTCGTGAGGCGTCCACGTTTCGTAAGGATTGGAAGTCCGAAATGCCGGATTCTGCTCCGTAGGGTGAACGGCGTGACACCAACCCACGGCCCTCGCGCCGACGTCGTCCTCCCCTGCCTGGACGAGGTCGCGGCGCTGCCCAGCGTGCTGGCCCGCATCCCGGACGGCTGGCGCGCGATCGTCGTCGACAACGGCTCCACGGACGGATCGGCGGAGCTCGCCCGCTCGCTCGGAGCCACCGTCGTCCACGAGCCCCGGCGGGGATTCGGGGCGGCCTGTCACGCGGGGCTGCTCGCCGCCGACGCCGAGTACGTATGTTTCTGCGACTGCGACGGCTCCCTCGACCCGGCGCAGCTTCCCGATCTCGTACGCCAAGTCGCCGACGGGCAGAGCGACTTGGCGCTCGGCCGACGCCGCCCACAGGGACGCGGCGCCTGGCCGCTGCACGCCCGGGCCGGGAATCTCGCCCTCGCGCGCATGCTGCGCCACCGCACCGGACTGCGCCTGCACGACCTCGGCCCGATGCGGGCCGCACGCCGCGCGGACCTGCTGGCACTCGGCCTCACCGACCGCCGCAGCGGCTACCCGCTGGAGATGGTCGTCCGCGCGGCGGACGCCGGACTGCGGGTCACGGAAACCGACGTCCCGTACCGGCCGCGTACCGGAAAGTCCAAGGTCACCGGCACCTGGCAGGGCACCTGGCACGCCGTGCGCGACATGCGGGCGATACTGCGGCAGCCCCCGGCGCCGCGGACGCGGGTGCCCCGATGACCGCCGCCCGCAGCTCCCCCGACGGGCCGACGACCCTGCTGGTCATCGCCAAGGAACCGGTCCCCGGCCGGGTCAAGACCCGGCTGACCCCGCCCTTCACCCCCGCCCAGGCCGCGCTCCTCGCCGAAGCCGCGCTCAGCGACACACTGCGGACCGTGCTCACCCTGCCCGCCCTGCGCCGCGCCGTCGTACTCGACGGGCAGCCGGGTCCCTGGCTGCCGCCCGGCATCGACGTCGTACGGCAGAGCGCGGGCGGCCTCGACGAACGGCTCGCCGCGGCGTTCGGCGCCTGCGAAGGCCCCGTACTCCTCATCGGCATGGACACTCCGCAGGTCAGCCACGCCCTCCTCGCCGCCGCCCTCGCCCCGTTCGCCTGGCACGGCTGCGACGCGTGGTTCGGCCCCGCCGACGACGGCGGGTTCTGGGCACTCGGCCTGGCAGCGCCGGACCCCGGCCTCCTGCGCGGCGTACCCATGTCCGTGCCCGAGACCGGCGCCGTACAGCGCGGGCGCCTGGTCGACGCCGGACTGACCGTGCGCGACCTGCCGACGCTGCGCGACGTGGACACGGCGGCCGATGCCGCGTACGTCGCCGCCGCCGCGCCGCACGGGCGGTTCGCCGCGACCTACGCCCGGCTGACCCGGACCGCGGCCGACCGGGCGGACCTGTGAGTACGACCCTGCCGCCGCCCGCCGGGGGCAACGCCGCCGCCTGGGGCACGGGCCCGTACGGCCCGTACGCCAACGCCCTGCGCAACGGCCACGGCCCGCTGTTCCTGCGCCGTACGGACGGCTGGCTGCTGCCCCTGGACGTCGAGCGCTGGTGCGCGGGCGCCGACGCCGCCGACCTGTCGGCGCTGCGCCGCTGCGAAGGAGCCGTTCTGGACATCGGGTGCGGCCCGGGCCGGCTGGTCGCCGCGCTGGCCGCCCGGGGGCAGCGCGCGCTCGGCATCGACGTCAGCGACGCGGCCGTAGAGCGGACACGGCGGCTCGGCGGCGCTGCCCTGCGGCGTTCCGTCTTCGATCCGCTGCCCGGAGAGGGCAGTTGGGGTACGGCGCTGCTCGTCGACGGCAACATCGGCATAGGCGGCGACCCGCGCGCACTCCTCCTGCGGACCACGGCCCTGCTCGCCCCCGGCGGGCTGCTCATCGCGGAGAGCGCACCGCTGGACATCGACGAGCGCGTACGGGTCCAGGTGGACGACGGACGCGTGACGGCCGACGGCACGGCGAACGGCACAGCCACCGCGGCACCCTTCCCCTGGGCCCGCCTGGGCACCCGTGCGCTGCTGCGGTACGCCCGTCCGCTCGGCTGGCACCCGGTCGATCAGTGGGAGGCGGGCGGGCGGCCCTTCGTGGCACTGCGCCGAAACCTCAGCGCCCAGCTGAGCGCCCAGCTCTGCGCCGAGACCTCAGCGCCCTGCCGAACAGCCACACGGCCGACACCGCGAACAACGCGGCCGTGATGAGCAGCCAGTGCCCCAGGAACGGATCGGCGGACAGTCCGGCCGCGGGCCGGTAGCGCTCCGCCTGACGAGTGATCAGGGGGAACCACACCAGCAGGAGCAGCCCGGACAGCAGGGCCGGTACGCGAACGAAGTTGATCAGGTGCGGCTCCGCCCCCAGGGACCTGCGTACGGCCAGATCCACCGACGCGTACAGCGGCAGCAGCACCACGTCGTGCACCAGCGCCGCACCGACGAACCACGCGGCGATCGCGAGCGTGTCGCCCTCCAGCAGCCGTACGCCCGCGTGCGCGGCCAGCGCGAAGGTGATGACCAGCAGCAGGAATTGCAGCGGCCCTTCCCCGTACCAGCGCCTCATGCGCCTCATCAGCCTCATGACACTTCTCCGAAGCCCAGACGCTCGACCCACTTGGTGTTGAGCACCCCGGGCGCGGCCGGGACGATGATCCGCGCCGGATACCCGTGGTCGGGCGACAGATCCTCGCCGTTGACCGCGAGCGCCAGCAACGACCGCGGATCGCGCACCTGGTTGTCGCGCAGTGCCCCCACGCGGAAGGCCCCACGGCGCTGAAAGGACTCCACCAGGACACCGGGCGGCCGGTCCTCGGGGTATCCCGCGAGCGCGGCGAGGTCCTTCAGGCGCACACCGCGCCACCACTGGTCCGAGGTCGACCAGCCCTCGACGCACGCGATCGGCAGCGCCGCGCTGTGCTGGGCCATTGCGAGGAGCTGCGCCCGGGAGAGGCGGACGGTACCGGCGGGTCCGGTGACGGTCAGCCGCCAGTCGTCGCCCAGGTCGGCCGATGAGATGCCCACGGCGGCGGCCGTCTTGTTGATCTGGAACCCGTTGGGCCCGGACGCGGGATCGCCACCGCCGTGCGGCGTGAGCAGCGCGGTCCGGCGCAGCGGCCCGTCGAAGCTCCGTCCGGCCGATGTGGCCAGCAGGAGGAGCGACCCGGCGCCCACGACGGCGAGTGCGCCGCGCCGGGAGATGGTCGGGGCGTCGGGGGCCGGGGACGCGAGCTCGTCGTCTTTCTCGTCGTCGTCTTTCTCGTCGTCCTTGGTGATGCCGCGTTCGCGCAGGACCCGTACGGCCTTCGGCAGGCGCAGACCCACATGGGTGATGACCGCGGCGAAGAACACCCAGGCCCCGTAGAAATGCAACCGGTAGAAGGAGCCGGGGAAGATGTACTCCAGCTGGATGTTGAGCAGGCCCGTAATGAACTGGAACAGCGCGCCGCCCACCAGCAGCAGCAACGACACCCGCTCCAGCGCGCGCCCCACGGACCGCGCGGGAGGCAGCACGTACAGCTTCGGGATCACCGACCACAGCTTCGCCAGCAGCACAGGCACGAGCGCGATGCCGACGGTGACGTGCAGGCCCTGCGTCAGGCGGTACAGCCAGTGGGGGTCGGTCGGCCAGGCGAAGAGGTAGAAGCCCAGCAGGCCCTTGTCGGGGGTCTTGTCGTTGGCGGGTGAGAGGTCCGGGTTGTACGCGGCGTACGAGAGCAGGCCGGTCACGAACATGAGCGTGAGCCCGACCAGCAGGACGATGCCGAGCACGGCCGTGAACCGGGTGCCGCGCACAGGGCTGCGCCAGAAACCGGGTGCGGAGGGGAGGTGTTCCAGGAAGCGTCTGTCGCCCATGGCCCGACGTTATGCCCGCACCACCGGCCGGAACGGCGTACGACTCATGACGAAACGCTGACGTCGTACCGCCGGACAGCCCGAAACACCTCCCGCCTGCATACCGTGCCCGCGTGCTGAGTTTCCCCGGGGTCCGACCCCCGGACCCCCGAGAATCCGACGGACAACGCACCGGCCGCCGCCGGGATCTGGCCGCGGCCGCCATCGCTGTCCTGTTCGTCACGGCGGCGGTGCTCGTAGGCCGCGCGATCCAGAACGCCGACCACACCCTCTTCGTCAACTGGCCGCCGCTGCTCGCCTCCTGGGACCCCCACCTCGGCCCCGGGACCCCGGCCGCGCTCGCCGTCGCCGTCGCCGTCGTCGCGTACGGACCGGTCCTCGCCACGCGCCTGCCCTGGCGGGCGCTGCTGCTCACCGCATGGGGGGCGTCCCTCACCTGGACCTTCTCGCTGGCGCTCGTCGACGGCTGGCAGCGGGGCGTCGCGGGCAGGCTCGCCACCCGGCACGAGTACCTCCGGGTCATCGACAGATTCGACGACATCGGCGCGGCCCTGACCGGCTTCGACCAGCACATCCTGATCGACTCACCGGACAACTGGCCCGCCCACGTCGCGGGCCACCCGCCGGGCGCCGTCCTCACCTTCGTCGGCCTCGACCGCATCGGCCTGGGCGGCGGCGCCTGGGCGGGCGTGTGGTGCATCGTGCTCGGCGCCTCCGCCGTGGCCGCCGTCCTGGTCACCCTCCGGACACTCGCCGACGGACACACAGCGCGCCGCGCCGCCCCCTTCCTCGTCCTGGCCCCGGCCGCGGTGTGGACCGGCACGTCGGCGGACGGCTACTTCGCCGCGGTCGCCGCCTGGTCCGTCGCGTTCCTGGCCGTGGCGGCGACCCGGACGGCGCGGCCCCCCGCCGCCTTCATCGCCGGGCTCCTCTTCGGCCTCGCCTGCTACCTCTCGTACGGTCTGACCCTCGTCGCGGTCCCGCTCCTCGCCGTACTCCTGATCGCCCGCACCGCCCGCCCGCTCCCGCTGCTGCTGGCGGGCGCCCTCGTCGTGCCGGTGGCCTTCACGCTCGCGGGGTTCAACTGGTGGGAGGCGTACCGGCTGCTGGTCGAGCGCTACCACCAAGGCGCGGGCGGCGTACGCCCGTACTCCTACTGGATCTGGGCGAACCTCGCCGCCACCACGTTCGCCGTCGGCCTCGCCACGGTCGCCGGCCTGCGCCGCGCCCTGGCCGCCGCGCCCGCCGCCGTACGCGGACTGCGCACCACAGCGGCGTCGCCCACGCACCGCCTGGTCGTCCTCACCCTGGCCGCACTCCTGGCCGTGGCCGTCGCCGACCTGTCCGGGATGAGCAAGGCCGAGACGGAACGGATCTGGCTGCCCTTCACCCTCTGGCTGCTCCCTGCCGCGGCGCTGCTGCCCACGGACAGCCGCCGGGGCTGGCTGACGGCGCAGGCCGCCGTGGCCCTCCTGACCAACCACCTGCTGCACACAGGCTGGTGAAAGCCCGCGTCAGACACCGATGCCGAACTCGCGGGCGCGTATCCCGGCCTGGAAGCGCGACGTGGCCCCGAGCATCGTCATCAGCTCGGCGACCCGCCTGCGGTAGGTGCGCAGCGACATGCCGAGCTGCCGCGACGCCGTCTCGTCGGTGTGTCCGGCGCTGAGCATCCGCAGGATCTCGCGGGCCTGTTCGTTGAGTACGGGCGGACGCGTGCGCCGGAATTCGGCCAATTCTGCGGTCGGCCACAACGGCGGTCAACGGAAGTCGACGCGGCAGCGGGCGCAACGCCTGTCCTGACCCGGCAGCGGGAGGGCGGCGGCCCGGCCCTGACCGCCGCCCTCCCGTCCTGCGCGCCCCCGTAGGCGTCAGGCGTCGGCCATCTCGGGCATCTCGCCCACCGTCGTCTTCATGTCGATCACCGCGAACGCGGCGCCCTCCGGGTCCGTGAGCGCCGCGAACCGGCCGAACGGGCTGTCCATCGGCCCGAACTGCAGCGCCCCGCCGCGCTGGGTCGCCTTGGCCACCGCGTCGTCGCAGTTGTCGACGGTGAAGTAGATCTGGATGTACGACGGGATCTCCGGCGGGAATTCGTCCGTCATCGTCATCCGCCCCAGGACGGGCTTGTCGCCGACGTTGAAGACCTTGAAGTCGATCACGTCGTCCGCCATCCGCTGCGCGCGGTACGGGAAGACAGCGGGGAGGAACCTGTCCACCTTGTCCGGGTCGCGAGTGAAGACCTCCGCCCAGGCGAACGCGCCCGGCTCGCCGCGCTTCTCGAAGCCCTCGTGCTGCGCGGCCTGCCAGACGCCGAATGTGGCACCGCCCGGGTCCTTCGCGAGCAGCATGGAGCCGAAGTCGCCGACCTGCATCGGATCCATCAGCACCTGCCCCCCGTTGTCACGGATCTTCGCGGCCGTGGCGGCGGCGTCCGGCGAGGCGAAGTACAGGCACCACGCCGCCGGGGCGTCCTGCCCCGGCATCGGCGGGGTGACGGCGGCCACCGCCTTGCCGCCCGAGTACGCCTGTGTGTAGTTGCCGTACTCCGGCGCGCTCTCACCGAAGGTCCAGCCGAGCACGTCGCCGTAGAAGCTCTTGGCCCTCTCCACATCGGTGAACATCGCGTCGGCCCAGCACGGTGTGCCCTCTGGTTGCACGGCCATGGCTTCGCTCTCTCTCCTGCTCGACGATTGGTCCGGTTTGTCACGCTAGCCAGTCACCGGCCGCCCCGCGCGGGAAGCACGCCCCAATGGGCTGTCCACGTAAGGGCTATTGACGAGTCTCCCGATTGGGCCGACCGGGTGACTGCTCGGCCGCGCGCAATCTCCTGGCAATTAAGGTCCCGGTCTATGACCTCACCCCAGAGCCGCGAAAATCGTCTTGATCAAAGCAACTTGGGCACCATTTCCGTGATGGCCTGGGTCGGCGAACACGTCGATGACGGACGCGACATGGCTTTCCTGCTCGCCTATTCCCTCGGCGACGGAGCGGCCGGCCCCGAGGCCGCCGGGGAAGCGGTCCGTCACCTCCTCACACAGTCCGGCCTGCCCATCGGCGGCGGCGTGGTCGACGGCTCCCGGTCCAGCCTGCCGATGACGGTCCTCATCGAGGACGGCAGCGCGTCCCTCTCCACGCCGTACCTCAATGCGCGGTGCCTCGTCCCCGAGCAGTGGACCACCGCGGCGCGCAAGCGCGATCACGTGTACTTCATGTTCACGACCCGCCCGTGGCCGCAGGGGGCGCCGGGTGTGGCCGTCGCCGAAGAGGATCTGAAGGCCTTCCTCTGCGACGAGGCGACCATCGCCGCCTCCGCGCACTGCCTGCTGCCGGTGAGCACTCCGCGTACGTGACCACGTCGCTTCAGCGACCGCCCGCGGCACCGGCAACAACCCGCAGGCCCCAACCCTCAGGCCCCGCAGAATGACTTCCTTCTGCGGGGCCTGAGGGTTTCACATGCGCGGGAGCGGCTGGTCTCCCCGGCTGATCGGCGAGCGGGCCCGGGGTCAACGCCAGGAGGAACTGCGGTGATCCGAGAGGCCGCCGAGACTGTGTCAGCCGCTATGAACAACTTCTCGCCGCGGCGTTGGTTATCCCGCCTCACCCATTTGGCGCCGGAAACAGATCGGCAGGCATTAGAAAGCTTTCCGGTCTATCCATCCGGGTGCACGGGGCGCAGGAAGAGCTGATCTTCGTGGTGCGAAGCCGGAATGCACATGCGGGAGGCCGGTGTGCACGCCGCGTTGCGTGCACACCGGCCTCCCGACCGTACTGCGGGCGCCCTGCCGGGCCGGCTCCCTCAGCGTCCGATGGGCATCCCGCCGACCATCGGAACGACCTTGCTGGCGCCTACAGTGCCTTTCACGGGCTTCGTCGACTTGCCCTTCGTCGACTTGCCCTTCGTCGGCTTGCCCTTGGCTTGATCGAAGTTCTGGGTGGTTCCGGTCGCGGTGTGCAGGAGCGGGTCCGCGACGGGGCTGTTGAGGGGCTGAGCGCTCAGGTCGCCGGCCAGTTGCTTGACGCCCTGCGTGCTCAGGCTGACGGAGTCGCCGGAAGCCACGGCCGGAGACACCGCCCCCGCGGCCGCACCCGCAGCAATCATCGAAACGGCAAGGGTTGAGGCTGCGTTCATGTACTTCATCCTAATAATCCCTCTTCAGGCTGGGCGTAATCCTCGACCGACGAATTCCGTGACACTTTGGCGCTGTTCTTCGATGTCACCGACATCAGGCCTAACGAAAACCTGGGCGCAGGGAAACTGAGACCGTACGCCCTTCTTGGCGATTCACTCGGATGCCGGGTTTAAATTCAGGGCTCGTCGCAGCACCGATGGAGCGGGATCCGAAGACCCCGCTCCATCGAAATGCGTCAGCCGGCCCCGGTCGCTCAGGTCCGCTTCGACCGGCCGCGACGGGCCATCAGCACACCACCGGCCACGAGGGCCACACTGACCGCACCGGCGGCAGCGAGCTCGTCGGAACCGGTGTCCGCCATCTGGGGCTGGGGCGCGGGCGGCTGGGCGGCCCGAGGCGCCTCGGCCGGGACCTCCGCGACCGGCTTCGCGGCCGGGACCTCCGCGGGCATCTCGGTCTTGGGCTTTACCGGCTTCGGCTTGGCCTTGTCCTTGGGCGGCTTGGTCTCGTCACACGGCTTTTCTTTGTTCTTGTTGTCCTTCTTGTTGTCCTTCGGCTCCTCGTCGCTCATCCAGTCGTCGCCCATCCAGTCGTCGGTCGGCCACTCCGCGTCCGGCCACTCGGCGGTCGGCAGCTCGTCCGCAGGCCGCTCGCGGCCCGGAGTTCCCCCCTTCGGCTGCTCCTTCCCCGGCTTGGCCACAGGCTTCTGGCCGGGCGTCGGCTGCTTCTCGGGCTTGGCCACAGGCTTCTGGCCGGCCGGCGGCTGCTTCTCGGGCTTCGCCTTGGGGTCGTCGTGGCCGACGGCGCAGTTGTTGCCACCCAGGTCGAGGGGGCCGCAGCCGTTCACCGGCACCTCGACCGGAACCTTGACCTCGTCGCCGGGCAGCAGGCCCACAGGCGCGGTCGAGGCCTCACCGGCGGTCCCGGCATCCGCGTGGGCGTAACCGCCGGTCAGGGCGAGGATCCCGGATGCAGCCGCCGCAGCGAGCACGCTTCTGTTCAAAACCTGTCGCATCTTGCCGTTCCCTGTCTTTCATGCTCGGAGGAATGCGCATGGCGTGCGCCCAGCGCCAACTGGGGTCCAATGGGGTCCCATTGCTGAGCGGTTCAGACTGGGAACAGCCACGTCCTTCGCGCTGCACGAGTCCGTTCTCCACACCCATAGCGTCGGCGTCGGAATCGGTAACGATCTGATTCCACCGAGGAAACGAGGGAAATGAGGTTGCCTTTTCACCATCACCCGAATGCCCTAGGGGAATTCAAGTAAATATGCCCGGTCCTCGCCTATTGGGAGGACCGGGCAATTCTTCTGTCGTCTTGTCAGACAGGCCACGCGCACACCGCGGGCGGCTACGCGTCCGGCAGCTTGGGCTGCACCGGGGGCTGCTTCGGCATCTTGGGCAGGCCGTCGAGGTCCGCAGGCGGGAGGCCGCTGCCCACGAGGATGCTGGAGATCACGTTGACGAGGCCGGTGAGCACGGACTTGATGTCCGACGCCACGACCGCCGGCTCACCGGCTGTCGCCGACTTCAGCAGCCCGTCGGCCCTGACCTTCAGGTCGGTGATCGCCTTCGCCTTGAGGTCCGCACCCGCGTCCGCGGAACTGTCGGCCGGCGCGGCCTTCTCCAGGCTCTTCAGGGCCTCGTCTATCGCCTTCTTGTGGGTGGCGGCATCGGCCTCCGGCAGCTTCTCGCCGTGCCCCAGGACGGCCTTGAGCAGGCCCGTGACCGGCTTCAGCACCGTGACGATGCTCTGCACAGCGCCCGTCAGGGAATTGAGCGCATCGGCGTTCGGAATCGGAGCCTCTTCCGCGGAAGAGCCTTCCGGGTGAGGCGCTGCCGGTGCCGCCGCAGCGGCACTGGTCGGGCCGAACGCCAGGGCCCCGCATATCACCGAGGAAACGACGAGGCCGACTGACCGGGAAACACGCATACGAAGATCCTTACGTGAGGGTCCTGAGGGGAGTGGTACACGGCCACCGTGCCGCCGCTGCCCACCCTCCGCAACTTTTCCACCACGTACCGTCACGCGCGCGGTGCGCGTCAGCCTCAGCGGGCCCCGGCCGGCTCGGGGTACCAGCGGCCGTCGCGCTGGTGCGCCAGACGGTGGGCGGCCAGCCCGTCCACGTGCCGGGAGATGGTGGCCGGCTGGTAGCCCACGACGGCGCTCAGCTCGTCGATGCTCATGCCGGTGTCCGCACGGGATTTGAGCTGCTGCCACGTGCGTTCGGCGGGGCGGCCGATGCCACCCTCGGAGACGGACCTGAATGCGGTCCCGGTGTCGGGTACGGCGGCGGCCTGGGCCGTAACCGACCTGGTGACCGGGCGCGGAGTGCGGTTGACCTGGCGGTGCCGTCGGCCTTTTTGCTTACGGCGCTTCTGCCTCGGCATGGACTGCTCCGTCCGTAGAAGTAGTGAATGAAGTGAATGGAGTGAATGAGGGAGATGGGAAGTGCTCCTGCGGGATCGCAGGAGCACCTCGTGCGCTACGTCGCCGGGGCTCGGGCTCAGCCGATGGGGAGTCCGCCGACCCGGCCGGTCAGGTCCGCCGAAGCGGCGGTTGCGCAAGTTTCTCCAGCCTTTGGGTGAAATGTGACCGACAAAGACGCAACGAGGCGGCTCCGACACTGGTCACGCCGTCCGGGCAGCCGCCGACGGTGAATCAGGTGAATCAGGTGAATCAGTCGAAGGGTGCGGTGAGCGCCTGGGTCTGATGCGGAACCGGGCTCAGGTAGTCGGCCGGAGTCAGCGGCCGGTCGGTGAAGAACCGCAGAGCCAGGTCGGCCACCTCCTCGGCCTTTTCCAGCACGACCCAGTGGTCGGCGTCCCGGATGGTGGTGAAGCGGCTCCCCTCGATGGTCGCCGCGAAGGCCCGTTGCCGCTCCGCCGACGTCACCGTGTCGTGCTCCCCGGTGAAGACCAGCGCCGGCACCCCGGACAGCCCGCCGGAGAAGTCCGGCCGGTCGCCGAGCGAGCGGTACACGGAGTCCGCGGCGTGCGGCGAGTGCACGACCGCGTGGGCCATGGACCGCTTGACGTACCGGTAGGCGAGGTCCCTCCGGGCCACGTACCGCTTCGGATCGAGGCACATCAGCGCGTCCGTCACCATCGTCGCGAAGCCGTCGGTGTCACCGGCGGCCAGCCGGTCGGTGGCCCGCTGCCAGTGGGCCCGCTGCTCGTCCGAGATGTGCGTGGGTACGCCGCCGAGGACCAGCCGGGCGATCCGCCGGGGGGCGTTCTGGGCGCAGTGGAAGGCGAGCGCGGCGCCGTACGAGAAGCCGAAGAGGTTGACGCGCGGTACGTCGAGATCGTCGATGATCCGGGTGACGGCGTCGCACAGGATCTCCGCGCTCGGGCCCGGCGGCAGCGGCGCCCCGCTGCCCATGCCCGGCAGGTCCGCGGTCACGACGGCCGCCACGGGGCCCAGCCGGCCCTCCACCTGGGGCCAGCCGAGCATTCCTTGCAGGGCGCCGCCGAGGACCACGACCGGTTCGGTGACGGGGTCGGTACTCCGCAACACCCGATAGGCGTAGCGCAACCCGTGCACCGACAGGGATCGGATGGTTTCCTCAGGCATGCGCCATTCCTTCTCGCTAGCTACGTACGGGTGAGGACGAGAGCCGCGTTGTGGCCGCCGAAGCCGAGCGATGTCTTGACAGCGCAGTCGAACGTCGCAGGCCGCGCGGCCTTGCTGACCACCTCGACCGGGATCTGCGGGTCGAGCGAGTCCAAGTTGGCTGTCGGTGGGACAAGTTGGTGCTGGAGGGCGAGAACGGTGAGGGCTGTCTCGATTCCCCCGGCCGCACCCAGGGTGTGGCCCGTCATCGCCTTGGTCGACGTGACGAGGGGGTGGGAGCCGAGCGTCCTGTGCAGGACCGTTGCCTCGATCAGGTCGTTGACCACGGTGGATGTGCCATGTGCGTTGACGTGGCCGATGTCGGACGCGCTGACGTCCGCGTCCGACATCGCGGTACGCAGCGCGCTCTCGATGCCCCTGCCCTCGGGGTCGGGTGCGACGGGGGCGTACGCGTCGCTGGACGCCCCGTAGCCCGCGATGCCCGCCCGGATGCGGGCGCCGCGCGCCCTGGCGTGCTCCGGCCGCTCCATGACGAGGAGGCCCGAGCCTTCGCCCACGACGAAGCCGTCCCGGTCCGCGTCGAACGGGCGGCAGGCCGCGGCGGGGTTCTCCCTGCGCGTGGACACCGCCCTCATCTGGCAGGCGCTGGCGATGATCAGCCTCGAACAGACCGACTCGGCGCCGCCGGCGATGGCGATGTCGCAGACCCCGGCTCGCAGCAACTGATGTGCGGTGCCGATGGCGAGGGTGCCCGACGAACACGCAGTGGAGACCGCGAAGCTCGGTCCGCGGGCGCCGAGGTCCATGCAGACGCTGCTGGCCGCGCCGTTGACGACGGTCAGCGGGGCGAGTTTGGGGGAGACCCGGCGCGGGCCCTTCGCCGCCAGGACAGCGTGCTGCTCGTCGTAGAAGGGCAGGCCTCCATGGGCGGACCCGATGATGACGGCGACCCTGCTGCCGTCCCAGACCGAAGTGTCGAGGCCCGCGTCCGCGACAGCTTCGCGGGCGGCCAGCACGGCGAGTTGGGAGAACCGGTCCATCAGCCGCTGGGTCGCCACCCCAAGGAGAAGCGCGGTGTCCAGACCGTCGATGGAGTACATGAAGTCGCAGGCCAGACCGTCGAGTTCCGGCTGGCGACGCACAGATGTGGCGGCGGCGCTCTCGGTGACTCCGCGCCACGCCTCGGCGGCTCCGACACCTGCGGCGGTGACCAGGCCGAGGCCCGTCACCGCTGCGGTGAAGGGCGTCTGCGTCGGCCGCATCACCCGAGAATCTTGCTGTGTACGAGATCCACGAGCTGGCCGACGGTGTTCCGCGAGGTCAGCGCGGCGTCCTCCAGGTCGATTTCCAGTTGATCCTCGATGAGGATGCGGAATTCTTCCAGGGCGAGCGAATCCATACGCAATTCATAGAGTGGGATTTCGGGGCGAACGGCAGCAGGATCAACCCCGAATTTCTTCACCATCAGCGCGCTGACCACTTCTGTCGCGCTCGTACTCGCCGTACTCGCCACGTGTCGCCTCCGAGTTCGTACACGATGTCGCCCACCTTTATACGCGCCCGCCCGGAAGGGCCCTTACAACGTTCGCTCAATGTAATGAGGTATAGCGTGTGCGTACGGGAATGAGCGTGTTCGGCGCGTTCCGTGCATTCAGTCGGCTCATGCGATCAATGCACGTGCGGACCGCCGCTCATCTGTGGTGTGCCACGGGGTACGAGCGCGAGGGCGACCAGCGCGCTTGCGGCCGCGGCGACGGCGCAGACGGTGAATGCGTCGGTGAAGCCGCCACCGGATCCGCCGCCCCCGAACCCGCCCTCGATGCCGGACGCGGCGACCGTGGACACGACCGCCACGCCGATCGAACCGCCCACCTCGTGGAAGGTGTTGACGACTCCGGAGGCGAGGCCCGACTCATGGGGGTCGATCATGCCGAGCGCGGTCGTGGTGGCCGTGACGAACACCGCGCCGATGCCCAGGGACGCGACGACGAATCCGGGGAGCAGCCCGGCGTACACGCTGCTGTCGGCGGAGAGCCGGGTCAGGGGGACGGTTCCGGCGGCCGCGATCACCATGCCGCCGACGGCGGTCGTACGGCTGCCGATCCGCCCGACGAGCTGCGACCCGAGATGCGCGCCGATGCCGACGGCCACGGCCACCGGCAGGAACACCAGGCCGGTCCGCAGGGGGCTGAAGCCGCGTGCGTGCTGCAGGTAGACCGACCCGAGGAAGAAGAACGCGATCAGCAGCGCCGTGGCGATCAGCATCAGGAACGCGCCCGCCAGGACCGGCCGCCGGGTGAACATCCGCAGGTCCATCAGCGGTGCGCTGCTTGCCCGTTCGACCGCCGCGAAGGCCGCGTACAGCGCCACCGCGCCGACGAGGGGCAGCAGGGTCGCGCCGGCGCCCCAGCCGTCGTCGCCCGCCTCGACCAGCCCGTAGATGAGCGATGCGGTGCCCGCGGTGACCAGGAGTGCGCCGGGGAAGTCGAGGCGGGCGGGCTGCGGGGTGCGCGCCGGGACGAGGGTGGGGACGGCGGCCAGAAGCAGGACGCCGACCGGCACGTTGACGTAGAAGACCCACTGCCAGCCGGGCCCGTCGGTCAGCGCGCCGCCGAGCAGTACGCCTGCCGCCGAACCGATGCCGCCGATCGCGGCCCATGCGCCGAGGGCCTTGTTGCGCTCGGCGCCGTGGAAGGTGGTGGTGACGAGGGAGAGGGCGGCCGGAGACAGCAGCGCGGCGCCGACGCCCTGGGCGATACGGCCGCCGAGCAGCATGGGGGCCGTTTCGGCGAGCCCGGTGGCGAGCGAGGCGGCGGTGAAGACCGCGAGCCCGGCGACGAGCGTGCGTCGGGCACCGAGCGCGTCGGCGAGCCGGCCGCCGAGGAGCATGAGCCCGCCGAAGCAGAGGGTGTACGCCGTGACGACCCAGGTCAGGGTCGCGCGTCCGAGGTCGAGGTCGGCCGCCATGTCGGGCAGAGCGACGTTCACGACGGTGACGTCGAGGATGAGCATGAACTGCGCGACGCAGACGAGTACGAGCATCGCCCAGCGGCGCGGTGTGGCGGGTGGGTGGTCGTGGTGGTGGTGTTCCGCCGGATGAGTTGTCGAAGACATGGATCACTTCCAGGGCAGCGTGAGGAGCAGCGGTCAGTTCCTTCAACTGAACTGTACGGCCCAGTACACTTGAACTCAACTGTTCAGTTCAGTTGAACTGCTAGGATCGGGCCATGAGCGTGGACAGCGTCAAGCAGCCCCCCAGCGGCCCCCGGGCCGAACTCAAGCGGCAGGCCATCGTCCGGGCGGCCCGCGAACTCTTCCTGCGGGACGGCTTCGGCGTCGGCATGGACGCCATCGCCGCCGAGGCGGGGGTGTCCAAGGTGACCGTCTACAACCACTTCGGCAGCAAGGAAGCGCTGTTCACCGCGGTCATCACCGAGGCACTCGACGAGCCCCTCGGCACCGCCTCAATGACGGCGCTCGAAGGCCTCGCCGAGACCGACGACCTGCGTACGGCACTCATCGACGCCGCCCGCACCTGGGTGAGCGCGGTCACCGGCAACCAGGACGTCATCGCCCTGCGCAACCTCGTCGCCGCCGAGCTGCACCGCTTCCCCGAGCTCGGGCAGGCATGGAAGGGCCACGGACCCGAGGGCCACCACCCCGCGATCGCGGGCGCGCTGCGCGCACTCGCCGACCAGGGCCGCCTGGTGATCCCCGACCTGGAGGTCGCGATCATCCAGCTGTACGCGCTCCTGATCTTCCCGCACCTGGTCTTCGGCGCCTACGGAACCCACATCGACGACGACCTCACCGACCGCCTTGTCACGGGCGGCGTGGACATGTTCCTGAGCCGCTACGGCGCTCAGGTGTATTGATCACGAGCGCGGGCACCTCCATGCCTCACCCGGGCGGTGACCAGCACGCGATGCCGTGCGGTGATCCCAGGTCGCGTTCGCCGGAGTGTCACCCCGGTTGTGCGGCGCGCGGCCGGATCGTCGGCAGGCGGTAACTGCCGTCGGTCACCGCCTCGTTGGGCGTATAGAGGCGGATCATCGGACGGAATCCACCCTCCGGCGCCGGAAGCCAGTTCGCCGCCTCGATCGGGTCGGACGGACGCTCCCTGCCGATACGGATCGTCAGCGAGCCGTCGTCGGCGTACACCAGACCCGGTGTGCGGTCCCCGATCGAGTAGCGGCCGATCGGGTTGTCGACGAGGTACTGGTCCGGGGTGTCGTACATGGTCATCGACCAGAACGACCCGACCGGTGGCGGCTGTTCGAAGCGCACGGTGTACGACGTGGCGCCCGTGAGCGGCCTGCCTTCCGCGTCCGTGGAGGTGGACGCGGACACCGCCTCGTAGCCGTGGCTGCCCCACAGGGCGGTGCTCGCCGCGACCGCGCGGGTCAGGTACGAGGCCTCGCGGTCGTCGATGCGCCACTGCATGGAGTCGATCGTGCCGATGCCGAGGTGGTCGAGGTTGTAGTCGAAGAGGTGGGGGCTCATCTCCCATTCGCCCGGCCGCACCTGAGCTTCCGAGGACTGGGCCTCCGAGGACTGAGCTTGCGAGGGCTGAGCTTCGGGGGACTGAGCTTCCGAGGACGCCGCCTTGGACGCGCTCTCGATGCGCTCCTTGCCCGCGGCCAGCCCCTCCCTGAGCGCCCGTACAAGCGCGGGTTCCGCGTTCACGTACGGCGAAGGGCCCTCCTCCAGGAGACCCAGCGGCTGGAAACGGTCCTGGTACGCCTGGTCCGCCGCGGACGGCGGGAAGTCCGCCATCCATACCCGCAGCCGCTCGAAGAAGCGCAGCTCGTCGGGCACATCGGGGTCGACGGCGGGCAACCCGGTCCGGTGTTCGGCCCCATCCTGCGGCGTCAGTACGAGACCCTGCTGGATCGCCGCAACACGCGGCATGTCGTCCGGGCCGTCGCACGCGTTGCGGCCGACGAGCGTGACAACGGACGTCGGGGCGTCGATCACGCCGGTCACGTCGTCCGGTTCGCTGCCCGGCCAGCCGGGCGGCGCGATCAGCCAGCGGCTCTTCGCCGTGCCGGTCGAGCGGCTGCCGAGGTACGCGAAGTTGTTGGTCCACGCGTCGACGAACTGCAGCACGCAGTACGCCCCGCCGGTGTCCGGCACATCGAGCAGCAGCGGCCCGCCGGAGAGGTCGAGCTGTGCGACCGAGTACACCGTGTCGTTGTTGACGGACAGGAAGTGGTCGTCGGGAGAGGCCAGTCGGCCGGCGTGCGAGAAGTGGTTGAAGGGGGCGGGGCCCAGGGTGCCGAAGCCCTTGTGCAGGGCGGCATCGACCGCCGACAGGCCGGAGACCAGCGGGTAGCCGTACACAAAGGCATCGGCTGCCGACTCAGCGGTTGGGTTCTGCCCAGACATGTTTCGAGGATCCGGTCCGGGGGCCGTACGGGCGACCTGGGCCGAGCCGGACGGGTGACCGGTACCCCCGGCCGGTTCAGTGCGGGGCCGGGGGCGGGCATCGGTGCTCGGATGCGCACATCGACTCCCGAGCGAGGCAGACAGACATGATCAACGGCGCCCACGTCATCCTCTACAGCACCGCCGCCGACGCGGACCGGTCCTTCATCCGCGACGTCCTCGGCTTTCCCGGGGTGGACTCGGGCGGCGGCTGGCTGATCTTCAAGCTGCCGCCGGCCGAGGTCGCCGTACACCCCACGGGCGGGCGCCCCAAGCACGAGTTCTACCTGATGTGCGACGACATCGAGCAGACGCTCGCGGACCTCGCCCAGCGCGGGGCGGAGATCTCAGGACCCGTGCGCGACCAGGGCTGGGGGCTGCTCGCCGCCGTAAGGCTGCCGAGCGGGACCGAGCTGCCGCTGTACGAGCCCAAGCACCCGGTGGCGTACGACCTCGGCTGAGGCGCCGGAGACGTACGCCGGTCAGGCCCGCGCCGGTCAGGCCCGCGCCGGTCAGGCCCGCGCGAGTTTCGCCGCGCCGAAGGAGACGTCGAAACGGTCGCACCAGATGGTCAGGCTGGTGAGGGCGCCCAGGTCGGCGTCGGCGGGCAGGGCGTAATTCTGGTCGCCCTTGTTGCCCTTGAGCTTGCCGAGGCTGACGTACTTGCCGTCGTCGAAGACGTGCCAGCCGGCCTTGCCCTCCTTCACCGGCGCGTCCGTGAGCCAGACGCGCAGGTCGGGACCGTTGCTGGTGTCGAGGTTCTCCAGGCGGAGGGTGCGGGTGCCGTCGGGGTGCTGGAGGATTTTCGCCGTGCCGCTGGTGGCGTGTTCGTGGCTGATCAGGGTGCCGGAGGCGAGTGTGCGCAGGGCGGGCGGGGCGGTGGAGGGCTTCTCCGGCGCGGCCTCGTCCGAGGGTTTCGAAGAGGGTTCCGAAACGGGGGCCGCCACGGGGAGTTCGTCCTTCACCGTCTCGTCCTGCCACAGCTTCCACGGCTGGAACCAGTACAGGCCCACGCCGACCGCCAGCATTCCGACGAGCAGCACCCCGATGACCACCGGCTTGCCGAGTATGTGTCTCATGCGCTCATTCAACGCCAGAAAGGGTGCGTCGACCTCGCCCGATCCGATGACGGAAGTCTTACGGCACTAGTCCGGTAGAGGGGACTTCTCCGGCGTACGGGTATAAACCGGCGCGTCCGTGGGACGAGAGGCACGCGTCCGTGGGACGAGAGGCACATGCGTGTCTCTCGCTTCGTCCCGCGCGCGGTGCGCCAGGGCGCGCTCATGGCGCTGCTGGTGCTCACCGCCGTCTTCGCCATGGTGCTGGGGGCGGGCGGCGGTTTCGGCGCGGTCTCGGCACCCGAGGGACGCCCTGTCTCCGCCGCCGAGAGCGGCAACGGGGCAGGGGCGGAGGGCCAGCCGTCGGACGCCGCCGACAGTGAGGCGCGGCCGGGGGCCGGCGAGAGCGCGAGGGGCCGGAGCCGGAAGGGGCACGCGGCCGGCCCGGTGGTCCCGTACCGGAGTACGCGCACGCCAAACCCGTCCCCGCCCGAGCGGCCCTTGCCGCATCCGGCGACGGCACTCGGATCTTCGACCGTCCGGTGCGTGGTTCTGCGCTGCTGAGGGGGGCTTCGGCCAAACGCTCAACCACCCTCCACCGTAAGGAAGTCCGACATGCCCATCGACCCGTACGCCGCAGTGAACGCCATGATCCGCGCCGAGGTAGCCCGCTCGTCCGACGAGCACGACTACGACCACGAGCAGCGCGACCACGAGCAGAGCGAGGGCGGCGAATGCCGCAGCACAGGCGATGACAAGGCGGCTGCTCAACGCCCCTGATAGCTTCTACATCGTTGTAGAGGTAGACCAGCCGGCACCGACACAGACGGAGTTGAAGTCCTCATGGCCCTGTGGGATCGCATCAAGGAGTCCGCCCAGACGATGCAAACCCAGCTGGAGGCGAAGAAGAACGACCTGAAGAGCGGCTCGTTCCGCGACGCGAGCATGGCGATGTGCGCACTCGTCGCCGCCGCCGACGGCTCCATCGACCCGGCCGAGCGCCAGCGGGTGGCCCAACTCATCGCCACCAACGAGGTACTGAAGAACTTCCCTGCCGACGACCTCCAGCGTCGCTTCGACGACTACCTGAACAAGCTCACCACCGACTTCGCCTTCGGCAAGGTGAGCGTGCTCCAGGAGGTCGCCAAGGCGAAGAAGAAGCCCGCCGAGGCTCGCGCCGTCATCCAGATCGGCATCGTCATCGGCGGCGCCGACGGCGACTTCGACAAGGACGAGCAGGCCCTCGTACGGGAGGCGTGCTTCACACTCGACCTGCCGCCGCACGAGTTCGACCTGTAGCACCGAGGGCACCGAGCGACGCATCACCGAAGGCGGCGGCGCCCCGGCCAGACGGCCGGGGTAGCCGCCGCCTTCTTTGGCAGCACAACCCACCGTCGGCTGGGAGCGTCAATGCGTGGCGGTGGCAGAGGGGACGATGTCCCGCCAGGCGGCACGGCGGCGTGGTGCCGGTACCGGTGTGGCGTGGTCGGTGCGGCAAGGGGCGCATTGCGTTTCGTCGGCCACGGGGCGGAAGGCGTGATCCGGACCTGGGCCTGCGCAGGTGATCAGAGGGCTCGGGATGCGGGACGGGGGCAGTTCGTCGTACGAGACGCGCGGCTTCGGGGGCGCCGGGGCCGGGAGCTTGGTGGTGAGGCGGTGCCGGAGGAAGCCCACCGCCGACTGGATGCCTCCGGCGGGCAGGCCTGCGGTGAGGGCGCGGCACAGCTCGGCGGAGGTGATTCCCCGGCGCAGCCATTCCGCGGCGGCGGTGGCAAGGGTGCGGGCCTCGCGGGGGCCGAGGTACAGGTCGCGGTGCTGGTGGCGCAACCCGAGCAGTACGCGTTCCGCCTCGACGAGTTCGGATGCCGTGTCGGCGTCACCCACTTCGGCCACCTCGGCCGCCTCGGCGTCTTTGGGTGGGGGATGGGGAGTGTTCTTCTCTCCCGTCTTACGTTCCGTAGGAGAGCCACCGACCATCGGACGCTTCGGTGCTCCGGCGGTCGGAGACTGCGTACTCGGCGGGATCCCGTGCCGGATGCGCGACGCCTCCTCGCTCGTGAGGGTGACGTTCGCGAGGAGCTGATCGGTGAACCAGCGTCCGCCCGTGCCTTGTTCACGCCAGTGGTGGAAGAACCCGCAGGCCAGGAGGAGTTCCTTGGCTCGCTGGTAGGCACGGCCGGTGATGTTCAGCTTGGCCGCGTGCTCGCTGAGGGATTTGGACGCCTCGCTCTGTGGAAGGCCCTGCACGTAGATGAGCAGGAGTTTCGCTTCCGGGGTCAGGCGCGGATGCCGGACGAGGTCGTTGGAAACCTTCGTGAAGCGGCTGGTGGGCGCGTTAACATGGCGCATCATCCCGGGGGCTCCTTGTCGTAAGCCTCGGTGGTGAAGGCCCTCGGATTGGTGTTGGTAGCACCGCCGGGGGCCGCTCCGCGCGACAAGATGTACGCAGAGAGTGATTACGCGATCACGGTACCGCACCAACTACGCTCCGTGCGCACAGCTTTGGGGATCGCGACGATCAGCCCCGCGGCCGGACGAGGCACACCTACGCTACGCCCGACTCTCAGGCCGATCCGCTGGTCTTCGACCTTTGGCGGGTGGCAGTCTGGTGGGCGTCTGCACCCGCGTCTTGTGATCGGAACGAGACACCCCAAGGGTCCCCATGCCCAGGCGTGCAAGTGTCCTCTTCCACACACAAGGGGCTAAGGACTCCCTACGGACCACGGGGCGGCGCCGTCCGTCCCCACCCACCAAACCCGCCGCCCGGCAACGACGAGCAGCCACTCCCCGGGCCTTGGCCGGGGCCCCGCCCCCAGGGGCCGCCCCCGTAAAGAACCAGCGGTGGAGGGGCGGGTGTCAAGGGTGGCCCGAAGGGTCATCGCGCAGCGACGCGACCGCAGGGAGCGCCCTTTACACCCGCCCCGGAGCCGCGAAACTTGCGCAATGGGCGGCCCCACACCAGAAGCAACCAACGCCCCCGCCCACGCCCGCGCCCCAGACAAGCTCCGCACGACTCAGTTCAGAGACTTCTCGATCGCGTCGAAGATGTCCGCGTCGGTCTCCTTCTGCCAGTCGGGCAGTTCCCGCCAGTCCGCCACGTATCCGGGCTTCGGGTCCTCGAAGTGCTTGTACATCTGCGCGGTCCAGCAGGTCGCGACGAACCGGCCCTTCTGCTCACGCGACAGCCGCGACGCATGTCCACCACTCAGATCGAGGAACTGGTGAACCTGCTGATACACAGCCCCAGCGGCTCGACGCTCCCACTCGGGAGTGTCCTCCCAAGAAGTGACGTAGCTCGACTTCGGTTCGCCGGGGAAGTGCTCCTGCACACCGGCGATCCACGCCTCCCGGAACACCCGTGCGCCCTCGATCTGCGACATGCCTACCCCTCTTCGTCACGTCCCGCTCAGTGCGCCGATCTCTGCCCCCAGCTCGGCTACGCGGCCGTCGCGGATCAAGGGGCCGAACTCAGCTCGTAGCGTTTGGAGTCTACGGGCGACATAGCCGGAGGAGGATTCTCGCGCGAGTTCCAGAGCCTCGCGCCCGAAGGCAAGGAGCTGGTCAGGATCGCGGCGCTTTGCTCCGATGGCGGCCAGATCCGCAAGGACGGCTCCTCGTCGGCGCAGCGACTGCCCCTGGGACAAGGCGCCTTGATCCAATGCTGTCCTCAGCGCTCTCTCGGCGAGATCGAGACGGCCGAGCTGTACGTAACGGGCTCCTCGCTCCTCCGCCAGTCGCGAACCGTCGAACCTCAGCCAGCCGCCGGTGTGGCCGAGGCCGACCAGATGCGTGACCTTCTCCGCCTCATCAAGTGCACGCTCGCAGGCTGCCAAGTCGCCCAGTCCGGCATGGGCTTCGGCCTGCACGGAAGCAACCCAATGCCGCGTCGACAGCGAGCTGTCCCCCCGTCTGGCGACCCTTTCGGCCGCCGACAACAGATCTGCGGCTTCCCTGAAACGGCGCTCGTACACGTCGACGTACGCGTGCCGGACGAGCGCACAAGCCCACAGATCGAATGCACCGGCCTCCTTGCTCGCTGAAGCCGCGAGGGCGTAGGAGACGGCGGCGTCCGTGTAGCGGTTGCTGTCGAAGGCGAGTTCCCCGGCGAGTTGGAAGAGGTCGGCCGCTGCGCCGCACAGAGGCTGCACTTCGGCGTCGGATCGGCCGGTGAGAGTTCTGGTCAGCGTGGTGAGTTGTTCCTGCACGATGGGGAGCACCGACCCCTTGGAGCGTGCGAGCTGGTACACCTGCCACAGGTGCCCGTTCATCCGCAAGAAGTCCGATGCGGTCCCTCGACCGGTCCCGTCGCCCAGTGCTTCGGCCTCGTCGGCGGGCAGCGCCGCGAATGCGCCGGTTACCGCTATCGCACGCAGGAATTCGCGTCGGATCATGTCCTCGGTATCCCTCGGGCCGTAGTCGTGGCTGGGTGGCGACCCTGCGGACTCCTGGGCTGAGGTTTGTGACTGCGCCACCAGGGCGTCCAGTTCGGCAAGGTCCACTTGCATCACCTCGGCGAGCTTCGGCCGTAACGGCGGCTGAGGTGAGTTCTTTCCGCTCTCCCAGCGGCCGACCGTTGTGCGGTCCACTCCGAGCGCCTGGGCGAACGTTTCTTGACTGTAGCCCAGCACCTTTCGCCGCTCAGCAAGCCCCACGCGCGGCTCCCTCCTCGACACGGCCCGCCGTACGGGGACCGTGCACCCCGTGCACCGGATGTGCCTCAAGACTGCCGCATCGATGCCGTGGAGTGCTGGCCCTCATGACGGTTCCCTTGAAGGTGTCAGCAATACCGAGACGGTCGACGGCACGAGGGGTGCAGGCAATGGAGACGCAGAGCATCAGAGCACCTGAGCACGAGCGGCCGCCGATCGACATGGGGAACGGTCCGGCTCCGGCTCCGGCTGTTGAGCACGGGCCGTTGCCCACCAGGGAGGCACGGCCGGTCAACGGGTGTGCCGTATGCGCGAGCCTGGCCAGGCAGCGAGCTGAGGGGAAGCTGGCTCGTAACGGCTTACTCGTGGCGACAAGCAATGCGGAGATCAGGGCACATGCCGAGGGCGGCCACTCAAGATGAGAACCAGCGATCTCGGCGCGGAGAAGCGCACGTTAATGACGATCCAGGTGTCCTGGAACTCTGGAAGGACGTGGGTGCAATTGTCGTCCGTCCGTGAGGGTGACCCAGTGCAGATCCTGACCGGCTCGATCAGGTACCCGGCATGCCAGTGCCCGCATTGCGCTGGTCGGCGCATGATGGCGCCCCGGTCGCTGAAGCCTGCGCCGAGAGTCGTGCGGTCATCGTGAAGCGGCCGTGGATCTTGCCTCCGGCTCCCCTGCACGGCGAGTCGCAGCGCCCTCTCGTCATCGCGGACAGCTTGCCTCGGCCGCCGGTCAACTGTCTGACCTTGGACCTGATGCCCCATGAGATCCAGGTCGATGACTGGGTTCCTTTCAGCGACCGCAGGGGGCGTCCGATCGTCGACATGCGCGCCGTGGGCCCCGGCCAGCGTCACCGCCGGCTGTCCTTCGCAGATGTGCGGCCGCTCACGGTCACAGGCCGCGTGCGGATCTACCGCGACTGGGCACGCGCTGCTGCGGCCTGGGGGCGCGTATGAGGTCTTACGCCACGCGGTCTGCTGGTTAGCGGGCCGATACGTCGGTCCGTTCCTGGCCTGCGCGGCCACTCAATGACCACCGCATCAACAGCCACAACACGAGGGAGCAGTCATGGGATGGGGAACCGGCAAAGGCGGCGGCGGTGGCGACGGAAAACACTCGGGCGGCAAGGACCCAGGCACCTCCAAGCCGTCGCCGGACACGGCGAAGCCGAAGCCTGAACCGAAGCACGGAAAGTAGCGAGGACTCGATGACGAAGAGCATGGGAGCGGCTGAGGAGATCGCCCTGCGGGGTCTGCTCGGCGCCCTCAACAACACCTTGCCCTCGCCCCTGTCGCCCGAATGGGAGCGCACCTTGTGGGCGGTGCCCCGGCATGCGTTCTTGCCCGAGCAGGTCTGGGTGGGTGAGGACCTGACGGCCTGCACCCGCACGGCAGCGCCGGAAAACTGGCTCCGCACGGCGTATGCGGACGATCCCGTGGTGACTCAGATCAACGACGGTAAAGACCCCGGCGACGGCGAACGCTGGCCTTCCTCGTCGGCGTCAGCCCCGTCCATCGTCCTCCGCATGCTCAACATGCTCGATGTGGAGCACGGTCACCAGGTGTTGGAGATCGGGACGGGCACCGGATGGAACGCCGGTCTCCTCGCTCACCGGCTCGGGGCGCAGAACGTGACCACCGTCGAGGTGGATCCGGTTCTGGCCCTGCAAGCCGCACAAAACCTGAAGAACTCAGGCCTGGAGCCGAGGGTGATCGGTGGCGACGGCGCAGCCGGTCACGCTGCCGGGGCTCCGTACGACCGGATCATTGCCACGTGCTCGGTCCGGGAGGTGCCTCGCGCGTGGCTGGAGCAAACGCGGCCCGGTGGGGTGATCTTGACTCCGTGGGAGACGCCCTGGTTCTGCTACGGCCTGCTGCGGCTCGTCGTGGACAGTACGGGAACGGCGTCGGGGCGTTTCTCCCCGCATTCGGCGTTCATGCTGATGCGGAACCAGCGCATGGACCTGCGGATCTTCCGTGACGTCGTCCGGGAAGAGCACGTACCGGACGAGTCGCTCACGCAGCTGTCACCGTGGGCGGTGACGGGGGATGGCTGGGCCGCCCAATTCGCCATCGGTCTCCAGCTCCGCGACGTCTGGCGCACCTGGCACGACAACCCCAACGTCGACGGCACGGCGTCCCGTCTGTGGCTTGCCACCACCGACGCCACCTCTTGGGCAGCCGTCGACTGGGACGGGCAGACCGAAGAGCGGTTCACAGTGTGGGAGTACGGGCCTCGGCGGCTGTGGAGCGAGGTGGAAGCGGCGTACAAGTGGTGGCGGAGCGTTGGTGGACCCGGTCCGGAATGCTTCGGCATGACAGTGAGAGCTGACGGCGCTCACACCCCATGGCTCACTTCGCCCAGCCAGCCGGTGCCTGCCATGGGGTGATCACCTTGGGGGAGCCTGTCACCGACTACGGAGCGCTGACGACCCGGATGGATCTAGGCGCCCTCGAAACCCGCGATAAGCAGCGTTCTGATCCTTCCGTTCGACTCGCAAGGAAACGCCACCCCGCGCCATACTTTTGCGCCAGGGTTCGAGGCCGCTGACCTGCATAGATAATGGGAAGACCGTGAAATCCGCCACCTGTCGCCAGGCGTCGCAATGCCCCAAGCGCCATGTCGTAGGAGTCGATCCTGACGCCGCGAAGCGCTATGTCGGGGAGGCCCTCGGTACAGTGGGAACCGCAGTCAGAGCCTCGCGCAAAGTGGGGTATCCGTGAGGTCTCAGCGCTGTAGACAGCCTCCGACACTGACGTGCGGAGCACAGGAACTCCCGCGCAAAACACGAAGGTCTGGCTCCGGCAGCATCCGAAGCCAGACCCTCGTGCGCGGGACTGTTGTGAGCCCGGCCGACTACTCAGCGGTCGGGCTCACTTCCGCCCAACCCATCGTCCGGAGGCATCCTCAGCACGGCTATTCCTCTAGCTCACGAACTGGTCAACAGTGCCCACGATGGCAGTGACCGCAGTAACGGTGATTGTCGCCAACTGCAGCCAGTCTCGCGGCTGCCTGCACTGTCGACGCTTCCCAGGCTTCCTTGGTCGCACCATTCGGTTCAGAACCCCATCTCTAGTCATTCCCGACGCGTCGGGAGCCTCGCTCATGCTGAGCAGGCGTCTAGGTAGGACAGAGCCGAACTCTCCAAAACGTATCGTGCGCCATGCCGAGCAGCGGAGCTTCGCCAGCGTTCGCCAGCCCTCGCTTAATGAAGTACCACCCTCATTCTTAAGAAGATCAGACCTCGGGAGAGCCGGGCCCACGGCTCCGATGGCCGACTGGGGGCCACGAGCTCGCCGCACACACTGGTCAACAGCGGGACACCGGCGATCCAGGGTGAGACAGAATGAACGCAGTAGGGGCGTCTCCCAGTGGGAGACGCCCCTACTGACCTACCTTGCGGGGGCGCGTCGTCGTCGGGCGCGGCGACGACGCGCCCCGACTCACTTGCGGTTGTAGAGCCGCATCGTGACCGTGCCGAAGACCAGCAGCAGTGCCGCCGACCAGCCGAGTGACCAGGCGATGTCTGCCGTCGGCCAGTTTCCGGCCATCAATTCGCGGACCGCCGTGGACACATGGGTCACCGGGCTGTTGTTGACGAACGCCTGGAGCCAGCCCGGCATCGTCTTCGGGTCGACGAAGACGTTGCTCAGGAACGTCAGCGGGAAGATCACCATCATGCTGACGCCCATCACCGACTTCTCTGTGCGCAGCAGCAGTCCGAACATCGTCCAGACCCAGGAGAACGAGAACGAGAAGACCATCAGCAGCGCCACTCCGGCGAGGATCCCGACCACTCCGCCGTCCGCGCGGTAGCCGATGATCATGCCGACCGACAGCATCACGGCGGACGCGATCAGGTAGCGGATCACATCGCCGAGCAGGTAGCCGACCATTGGCGCCGGGCGCCAGATCGGGAGCGTGCGGAAGCGGTCGAAGACACCTTTGGTGATGTCGTTGTTGACCGCGACGCCCGTGTACATCGTGATCATCACGATGCTCATGGTGAGGATGCCGGGCAGCAGGAACTGGATGTACTCGTCCACCGATCCGGCCAGTGCCCCTCCGAAGAGGTATGCGTACATCAGCACCATCATGATCGGGAACGCGGTCACGTCGAAGAGCTGCTCGGGCACGTGCTTGATCTTGAGCATGGCCCGCCAGCCGAAGGTGAGTGAGGCGGAGAGCGCGCTCGGGCGCGGCGGGCGGTCCTTGCTCAGGAGCAGCGCGGCCAGTTCCTCGGCCTTCGGCGCTTCCAGGGCCAGTTGGTCGAGGCCCTTGCCCTTGTCCGTTGTGGTTACCGTGCTCACGCCGTCGCCCCCTCCATGTCCTTGTCCTTCTGATCAGGCCTTTTGTCCGTCAGGGCGAGGAAGACCTCGTCCAGACTGGGCTGGCCCAGCGCGAAGTTGTCCACGGTGATCCCGGACCTGGCGAGCTCGGACAGTGCCCGTGCCGCCTGTTCCGCCGCGCCCAGGTCGCTCGCGTGCCCGTTGACCGTGGCGGTCAGGGCGACCGGGTCGGGGTCCAGCTGGACGGTGGCGTTCAGGGAGCGCGTCAGCACCTTCTCGGCCTCCGGCCGCTGTGCGGCATCGCGCAGGCGCAGGTGTACGGAGCCGGAGCCGACCGACGCCTTGAGCTCGCCCTTCGTACCCTCGGCGATGACCTTGCCGTGGTCGATCACTGCGATACGGGACGCCAAGTGGTCGGCCTCGTCCAGGTATTGCGTGGTCAGCAGCACCGTCGTGCCCTGCGCCACGACCGCCCTGATGATGTCCCACACCTGGTTGCGGCTGCGCGGGTCGAGGCCGGTCGTCGGCTCGTCGAGGAAGAGCAGGTCGGGCGTATTGAGGATGCTCGCGGCGATGTCGATACGCCGCCTCATGCCGCCGGAGAAGTTCTTGACCTGGCGGTCGGCCGCATCCGCGAGCCCGAAGGCCTCCAGGAGCTGGGCCGACCTGGCGCGGGCGGCGGGCTTGGAGTGGCCGAGCAGGCGGCCGAGGAGGACCAGGTTCTCCGTACCTGTGAGGTCCTCGTCGACGGACGCGTACTGGCCGGTGAGGCTGACCCTCGACCGTACGGCGTCGGCCTCGCGCACCACGTCCTTGCCGAAGACGTGGGCCTGGCCGCCGTCCGGCCGCAGCAGGGTGGCGAGCATCCGCACGGCGGTCGTCTTGCCCGCGCCGTTCGGTCCGAGCAGGCCGTAGACCGTGCCGGCGGGCACGGCCAGATCTATACCGTCCACGGCCCGGTTCTGGCCGAACACTTTCACCAGGCCCGACGTCTCGATGGCTAGGTCCGGGCCGCGTTGTGCACTCATTCTTC